>NZ_LKAQ01000001.1:900000-981955 GCF_001874525.1 Pseudodesulfovibrio hydrargyri
ACCGCATGCTCGGCTTCGCCCGGCGCATGGAGCCGCTGCAGGAGGACGTGGACCTGAACATGCTGGCCAACCAGACCGCCTCCTTCCTGGAAAACGAGACCCGGCACAGGAACATCGAGCTCAAGACCGACCTGGACCCGGAACTGCCGCTGATCACCACCGACGCCAACCAGCTGCAGCAGGTCATCCTGAACCTGCTGGAAAACGCCATCGACGCCATCGACCGCGACGGCGAGATCACGTTGGTCACCCGGACCGGCCGGGACGGGGTGGTTCTGAACATCGCGGACAGCGGGGAGGGCATCGCCAGGGAGAACCTGGCCAAGGTGTTCGACCCCTTTTTCACCACCAAGCCCACCGGCGAGGGGACCGGACTGGGGCTTTCCATCGTCTACAGCGCCCTGAGCAAGCTGGGCGGGACCATCAAGGTCAACAGCGAGCCGGGACAGGGCACGACCTTCACCATCCGCCTGCCCTTCACCGGGCCGCAATTCCCCGGCGGCAAGGAGGAACCATGAACCAGATCCGCGTACTTGTGGTCGACGACGAACCCGATTTCCTGAAGCTCATCAAGCGCAGGCTGACCAAGCGCAACGTGCACGTGGACACCGTGACCAACGGCGAGGCGGCCCTGGCCTTCCTCCGGGAGCACCCGGTGGACGTGGTCATCCTCGACGTGCGCATGCCCGGACTGTCCGGCATCGACACCCTCAAGGAAATCCGCAAGCGGTTCCGCGACACCGAGGTCATCATGCTCACCGGACACGGTTCCCTGCAGTCCGGCATCGAGGGCATCAGCCTCGGGGCCTACGACTATATCCTCAAGCCGTTCTCCATCGACAACCTGCTGGGGCGCATCCGGGCGGCCAACGAGCACGCCAAGCTGCGCATCGCAAGGCGGGGACAGCAATGAGCCTGACCTACGCGCGGCGGGTGATCATGCTCGGCCGCTCCGCCTTTCCCGTCTCCTGCCTCGCCGTGGGCGCGGCCGCCTGGTTCCACGGGCGCACCGGGGACGGCCTGGCCCTGGTCGCGGCCGTGGCCGTGGCCGGGGGCATGTGGCTCCTGCTCTGGGCATCGGCGCGCTGGCTGGATCAGGCCGAGGCCGAGCGGACCGAGATGGGCGACCAGCTCATCCAGTCCCAGCGGGTCCTGGCCCTGGGCGAACTGTCCACGGGCATAGCCCACGAGATCAACAACCCCCTGAACATCATCCTCCAGGAAGCGGAGCTGATGCGCTACAACCTGGCCGCCGCCCCCGCGCCCGAGGACCTGCCCGACGTCCTGGAGGAGATCCGCACCAGCCTGGACGTCATCTACGCCCAGGTCTCCCGCTGCTCGGACATCACCCACAAGCTCCTGGACCTGGCCCGCAACCGCAAGCCCGTGTCCCAGGCGGCCGACGTCAACCGGCTGGTGGAGGACATGCTCGAGCTGGTGGAGCGCGAATCCGGCCCCCGGAACATCCGCATCCACCGGCAGCCCGGCCCGGACCTGCCCACGGTGATCTCGGACCCTCCCCTGCTGCGCCAGGTCTTTCTGAACCTGCTCATCAACGCGGTCCAGGCCGTGGACCGCGACGGCGACATCTTCATCACCACCTTCCGCGAGGGAGACATGGCCTGCACCGAGATACGCGACACCGGCCCGGGCATCTCCAAGGAGGACCGCGAACGCATCTTCAACCCGTTTTTCACCACCAAGGCTCCTGGCCAGGGCACCGGGCTCGGCCTGTCGGTCAGCCTGCGGATCATCAACGAACTGGGCGGGGACATTCTCGTGCAGTCCTCCCCGGGCAAGGGCGCGTCGTTCACCGTGCGCATTCCCTTCAAACGATAAGAGGTGTACCATGACCGTAAAGGCGAGAATCCTCGTGGTCGACGACGAAGACCGGTTCCGGCAGTCCCTGTGCCGCCTGCTGCGCGCGGAGGGGTTGACCGTGGACTCGGCGGCAAGCGGGCTCGACGCCCTGAACAAGCTGGCCACGAACGAGTTCGACGTGGTCCTGCTGGACATGCGAATGCCCGGCATGTCGGGCGCGGAGACCTTCACCGAGATACAGCTGCAGGGCTTTGACGTGGAGACCGTCTGCCTGACCGGGCACACCTCCATCAGCGACGCCATGAAGCTGCTGCACAACGGGGTCTTCGACTACCTGCTCAAGCCCGCGTCCATGCAGGAAATCCTCGATACCGTGCAGCGGGCCATGGAGCGCAAGCTGTTGCGTCACGGGGAGATCGGCGTTTCGGAACTGCTGGACGGGTCGGGCTCCCGCTAGGCCGCCCGGGCCCGATGGGACGGAAAGGACGGACCGGAGGACGTTCATGGACGATTTCGCATACGAAAACCTCGGCATCTGCTACTGGAACGGGACGCTCGGACCCTTCAACGTGGGCGTGGTCGGCACCGGCTCCATGCTCCGGGTCCTGCTCGACATCATCTACAACGAGGCCTTTCGCGAATTCCTGCCCGAGATGTGCCTGTCGGCCATCAGCGACACCACGCCGGGCGAGCCGTTGCCCGAGGATTGCGAGACCTGCCCCATCTACCCGACCTACCGGGAGATGCTCGACGCCCACCCGGAGATCAACCTGGTGGTCGAGATCACCGGCGACCGGGGTGCCGCGGCATCGCTGCGCAAGGAACTGCCCGCCACGGTCGCACTGATCGACCACCGCGAGCTGATCTTCCTGTGCGGTCTGCACGACATGGCCGTGGTCAAGGGACACTACATGACCAGCCTGGACCACCAGCGCACCCTGATCCAGTCCATCATCGACGAGATTCGCGAGGACATCTTCCTTCTGGACAAGAGTGGGAACATCCAGGACCTGAACCGCACGGTCTGGCAACGGGCGGGCGTGCCGCGCAAGGAGCTGCTCGGCAGGCCGTGCTGGGAGGCCGCGAGGCTGCGCGACGGCTCGACCTTCTGCAACCAGCTCGACCCGGTCTGCCCCTTCCATAAGACGCTCTTAAGCGGGCGCAAGGAGGAGGCCCTGGTCACCCGGGTCAACGGCGGCGGCCTGCTCCAGTACTACCGGCTCTACGCCTACCCCATCTTCGACATGCGGGGGAACATGTCCCACATCATGGTCATGCACCGGGACATCACCGAGCGGACCCAGCGTGAGAAGTACCAGCAACAGCAGGACAAGTTCGCCATCATCGGCGAGATATCCACCTACCTGGCCCACGAAATCCGCAACCCGCTCTACGCGGTGGGCGGATTCGCCAACGCCCTGCTGCGCTCCCCCAAGCTGGACGAACAGGAACGCGAAAAGGTCCAAATCATCGTGGAGGAGACCCGCCGCCTGGACAAGCTTTTGACCAACATGCTCAACTTCGTGCGCCCCTCGCCCGGACCGGGCTCGGCCGTGGACCTGGCGGAAGTGTGCCGCGACGTGGCCGAGCTCATGGACGTGGGTTACGGCCGCCAGGGATACGCCTTCGTCATCAAGGCCGAGGAGCACCTACCCTCGGTGCAGGGCGACGCCGACTCCCTGAAGCAGTGCCTGGTGAACATCATCAGGAACTCCATCGAGGCCATGCCCGGCGGCGGCGAGATCACCATCGACCTGTCCCTGGGCGACGGCGACGTGGTCGTGCGCATCACGGATACGGGTTCGGGCATGAGCGAGACCGAGCTGGACCGCGCCTTCAACCCTTTCTATTCCACCAAGGCGGACGGCAACGGACTGGGCCTGGCCCTGATCAAGAAGATCATCGAGGAGTCCGGGGGCCACGTGACCCTGGCCAGCCGTCCGGGCCAGGGCACCACCGTGACCCTGCGCCTGCCGCCGGCCATGGACGTGGAGCATCCGGTCCGGAACGAATCAAACAATATCTAACCTCTTCCCTTATAAACAGAGCCCCCCTCGCCGCAAGGCACGGGGGCTCTGTTTGGGAAGAGGGTGGCCCCCGACAGGAGTCCGGGCCCGGAAAACCTAAGGCCCCGCGCAGAGGAGTCTGCGCGGGGCCAGCCCTGCGGGGCTGCGGATGCCCCTGACGGGAAGAGGAGTGCCCGGACTACTCCGGGGACTTGGGAGAAGGTGTGGTATGTTGGGGGGAGGGGAAAGCGGGGCCGATGTGCTCCGGACCGCCCTGGGCCAGTTCGCGCCTGACCTCGTCGAGGTCGATGATGCGCGGCGGCACCAGGGTGAAACCCGATGCGTCGCACCAGTCGTGGCTGGTGGCGAACTCGTTGCAGTAGCGGATTTCGTCCAGGATGAAGTAGCCCTCTTCGCCCATGATGCGGTCCCACTGGTGGACCATGAACTCGAACTTGGAGGGGTCGTACTCGGTGACATCGCTCCACTTCCAGGAAAACTTGCACATTTCGTTGTCGAAACCGAGCACGCAAAGGTACTTGGCCCGGCTGTCGAGGTACATGCGGCGGCGAATCTTCAGCGGATCGGCGATGATCCGGTTGTAGTCGAACTCCACCGGCTTGCCGTCCACCGAGACCTGGATGTTGCACATGTCGTCGATGCGCATGCCCCAGGTCGCGGTCTTGCCCTTGCGCCACCATTCCAGGGCCCTCATGGAATAAACTTCGGAACCGTACTTCTGGATGGTGCGGGCCGTCTTCTCGGAAACCGGATGCAGGGCAAGGTCGCAGGAGTGACCGTGTGCGCTAAAGATTATCTCCATTATCCTCTCTCCTTGTTGGGTGGTCGCGTTTCTTGCCTCACAACTTTGCATAGGGCATGCCGCATTGGCCGTGAACAAAATATTTTTTTCACTTGATTGATTTTATTGAATAATATCTATAGCAAAATACGGCAAAGCCTCCAGGTTGCCAGACTCGGGGCGCGCTGGCGCAATTTTGCAAGGCCGCCGCCAGAGGGCTTGCGCGCTCGGGAAGAGATTTTGCGGGATAGAAAACGGCGACCGGTCACCCCGCGAACAGGGGAACGGCCACGCCCCCGGCCAGCCAGGCGAAGGCGGCCATGGCGAACCAGAAGAGCAGGCGGTCGCCCAGGGAGGCGGAGCCGTGGGACATGCCTTCATGATCCGAACCGTGGGGCATGTCCATGCCGTCATGGCCGGAACCGTGAGCCGTACGCCCTGCCATGGCGGCCCGGTCCGCGGCGCGCTTCCACAGCCAGAACGCTCCGGACAGGACGGCGAAGGCCGCGTTGAGAAACAGGGTGTAGTCCACGGCGAAGAACTCGCGGTCGGCCATGATCCTTCCCGCTCCGCCCTTGGGGAGCATGTCGAAGGCGGCGAACCCGTAGTGCAGGACCACGGACGTGGCCACCAGAGCCAGGAGCAGGACCACGACGAGATAGAGGGCCATCCTCCAGCCGTAGTAGCCCGCCTGGATGCGGACCACCGGAAAGACCACCAGATCGCTGAACAGGAAGGCCATGACCCCGGCGAAGCTGACCCCGTTGGTGAAGAGGACGGCGGCCAGCGGCACGTTGCCCATGGAGCCGATGAAGGTGAAGAAGGCGGCGACGGGCCCGATGACCGCCTGGGCCAGGACCTGCCAAAAGGCCGGATGGGCGGCCCCGGAGTCGATGAACAGGGCCTGGAAGAAATCGCGCGGCACGAAGACCGCGATGATACCCGCCACGGTGAAGCCGATGGACACGTCCTTCCAGACCATGTCCCACTCCATGGCGTAGCGCCGGGCCACCTTCAGCCACCCCCCGGGCGAGCGGATCAGGGTCCGCCAGTCCGGGTTCTCGTCCTCGTCGCCGTCCCCGGCCCGGGCGCGGGCGTGCTCCCTGGCCTCGTCCTCCAGTCCGGCGGGCAGGGTCAGGGCGACCACGATCCACATGAAGACGATGAGCAGCACCCCGCCCAGGTACTCGCCGACCACAAACTGCCAGGAGAGGAACAGGGCGATGATGATCCCCAACTCCACCACCAGGTTGGTGGACGAAAGCATGAAGGCCAGGGCGGGCACCAGTCCCGCCCCCTTGGCAAAGAGCGAACGGGTGGTGGACAGGGCCGCGAAGCTGCACGAGCTGGACAGAAAGCCGAAGAAGGTGCCGAGCCCCACGCTCCCGGCCGTGGCCTTGCCCATGCCCCGCTTCATCCGGCTGCGGGTGACGAAGACCTGGATCATGCCGCTGACGAGATAGCCCAGCCCGAAGGCCCAGAAGGCCGTCCAGAACAGGCCGAGCGAGGTCACCGCCGATTCGTTCCACAAGGTCAAAAACGTCTTCATGTCCCTCCCTGTTTCCATGCCGTTGGTCCTAACTGCAAAGTATAGCACAGGGGAGCGGGCGCGGCAAACGGCCGAGTAAGGGCAGGCAGCGCGCACGGCCGATCAGAAAAGTGCGGCTACGGCGTAAATGTCCGCTTGTAACCGGGGGGGAGCACTGCTAGCCTACTCGCATGAACAGTGAAGAACTCAAGAAATTCGCAGTGGAAGCGGGCGCGACCAGAGCGCGCATCGCTGACCTCGATCGGCTCCGGGGCATCGAGACCATGCCGCCGGACCTGCTCGACGGATTCCGCTGCGCGGTGTCCATGGCCATCGCCCTGAGCGACTCGATCATTGAAACCATCACGGACAGGCCCACGCCCATCTACGCCTCCCACTACTCGCGGGTGAACGCGCTGCTGGACGAGGCGGCGCTGAGGGTCTCGCGCTACATCGAGGAGCGCGGAGCCAGGGCCATGCCCCTGCCCGCCAGCCAGGTGCTCGACGCGGAGCGGAACCTCTCCTTCCTGTCACACAAGGCCGTGGCCGTGGCCGCCGGCATCGGCTGGCAAGGCAAGAGCCTGCTCACGGTCAGCCCGGACTTCGGCCCGCGCATCCGCCTGGTCACGGTGTTGACCGACGCGGACCTGGTCCCGGACGAGCCCCTGAGGAACCGCTGCGGCGGCTGTACCAAATGCACGGACGCCTGTCCGGCCGGGGCGATCAAGAACGTGAACACCGACTCGCACTACGCGTCGCGCGACGAGGCCCTGCACTTTGAGCGCTGCCTGCACCACGTGCGCGACGTCTGCGCCAGCATGGAGAATATCAAATCCTCCATCTGCGGCGTATGCATCAAGGTCTGCCCCTGGGGCGCGAAAAAACGGGCCAAGGCGGCCTGACGGCCGCCTCGGTCGCGGAGGGCGTCCGAAAAATCAGCGGCCGCCGCCCAGCAGGGCGACGCAGAGCTGGTCCGCGCAGGAAGTGTTCTTCCGGCCGCAGGTGATGCCCTTGAGCTTGTCGATCACGTCCTCGACCTTCATGCCCTCCACCAGGGCGGCGATGGCCTTGAGGTTGCCGTCGCACCCGCCGGTGAAATCCAGGCGGGTCAAACGGCCGTTCTCGACCTTGTAGCGGATCATTTTGGAGCAGACGTTCTCGGGCTTGAAGCTTTCGCGGTCATCGGAGGCCGGTGCGGTCAGATCGAGAGAGGTGAGGGGAGTGAGTTCGGAGAGATTGGATTTCATGTCTTGAGCAATGGGTTGAAGTTGGCGAAACGGCGCAGAAGGCCGGGTCGGCCCGCGCGGGGCCAGTGAAAAAACCGCTTTCCGCCCAGAGGCGGTCCGCGGTCCCGGCCGGTCGAAGGGGACCGGCGCGCTCCCGACGTTGCGGCGAGGAATTCAACATACCCCCCGGTGGCATATTCCGCAAGGACAAACCCGCCCCTTGTCCCGAACAGGCCCGGATTCCGTGCCACATAATTGTCAACCGTTGTATCAATCCGATAACGCCCTGCCCGTCCCTGGCCATTTGGTCCGAAAAGTCGCCATATCAACACGTTGAAGCCAACGTGCCGCCAAGTGTAAAGCCATTAAGTCTCAAAACGATACAAAAACGGTCCCTCGGCTGAAAGGTGCCGGAGTGTGTCCGGGGCGCATCCGGAAAACCGCAGCGAGCTGACCCGCGAGGCCGATTGCGATTCGCGCGGGCGATCCGAAAACCGGCTGCGATGCCGACAGGCCAACATCTCCCAATATTTTGCAATATCGGGAAAACAGCATACGGGAGTAGGCGGACAATCGTTCATTTTTTACATTTTGAACAAATCAATCCACTCCTTCCAATGAGGTGGTACGCATATTGCTCATACGTCCATATCAACAACGCTCGCCTGCCGATCGTGCAGCACCATCCGAGGAGGACATATGCGCAGAAGGGAGTTCCTGAAATATTCGGCCATGGGTGCCATGGGCACCCTGCTCGCAGCCGTGCCGGGCCTGTCCCGGGCCGCCGACAGGGCCGTGCACTGGCTGACCTGGGAGAACCTGGCCTACGACAAGTACGTAGCCGACTTCATCAAATCCACCGGCATTTCCATCGACAAGGGGTTCATCGGCTCGGACGACGAGCAGTTCGCCAAGATCCGCGCGGGAGGCGGGGCCGACTGGGACCTGATCACCCCGGGCCTGGACAAGGTCGAACTCTACGTGGCCGCCGACCTGCTCCAGCCCCTGGACCTCTCCAAGATTCCCAACGCGGCCAAGCGCTACGCCCCGTTCATGGACACCCCGCTGGGCAAGAAGGACGGCCGGGTCTACGGCATCCCGTTCTACTGGGGCATCAACCCCATCGTCTACCGCGCCGACCTCATGGACAAGGAGCCCGACTGGTCCACCCTGTTCGAGGGCGAGAAGTACAAGGGCCGCCTGGCCATGCGCGACTACGCCCTGGAGGCCATCGCCATCGCAGCCATGTACGTGGGCATCCCGCGCGAGCGCATCTTCAGGATGGACGACAAGGAGCTGGCCGAGTGCAAGAAGGCCTGCATCGCCCAGAAGAAGCTGCTGCGCACCTACTGGAACTCCATCGCCGACCTGACCAACCTGTTCGCCACCGGCGAGGTGGTCTGCGCCTTTTCCTGGGTCCCGCCCTACTACGACCTGCGCGCCAAGGGCATCGACATGGGCATGGCCAAGCCCAAGGAAGGGGTCATCGGCTGGTGCGACACCTGCGCCATCCCCAAGGACGCTTCCCCGGAAGGGGCAGCCGCCGCGCACGAGCTCATCAACTACGTGCTCGGCCCGGACTACGGCTACAAGCTCGCCCTGGACGGCCCGTACGCCATCTCCACCTCAACGGCCCGCGACAAGCTGACCCCGGAGGAGCAGGACCGCGTCTTCATCAAGGACCTCAGTGTCATGGACAGTTTCGTCTGGAAGGAAAACCCCGCCGACTACGGCAAGTGGGTGCGCATCTGGAACGAAGTGAAGGCCAGCTAGTCCATGAACCGCCATTGCACAACGACTCCGGCCTCCAGCGTCCTGCTGGAGGCCCGGGGCCTGACCAAGGACTACGGTTCATTCCGCGCCGTTCACGGGGTGGACTTCGACATCCCGGACGACTGCTTCGTGACCATCCTGGGACCGTCCGGCTGCGGCAAGACCACCATCCTGCGCATGATCGGCGGGTTCGAGTCAGTGACCGGCGGCTCGCTGACCCTGCAGGGGACCCCGCTCATGGGGGTCATGCCCTATGAGCGGCCCATCAACACGGTCTTCCAGAACTACGCCCTGTTCCCGCACCTGCGCGTGGCCGACAACGTGGCCTTCGGCCTGAACCTGCGCAAGCTGCCCAAGTCCGAGGTCAAGCGGCGCGTGGACAAGGCGCTTGAGACCGTCAAGATGGAGTCCATGGCCGCCCGCTATCCGTCCCAGCTCTCGGGCGGGCAGCAGCAGCGCGTGGCCCTGGCCCGCGCCTTCGTCAACGAGCCCAAACTGCTCCTGCTCGACGAGCCGCTCGGCGCGCTGGACCTCAAGATGCGCCGCCACATGCAGGTGGAGCTCAAGGACCTCCAGCAGCGGCTGGCCATGAGCTTCCTCTACGTCACCCACGACCAGGAGGAGGCCTTCGCCCTGTCCGACATCATCATCGTCATGAACGGCGGACGCATCGAGCAGGCGGCCTGCCCCGAAGAAATCTACCACGCCCCGGTCAACGCCTACGTGGCCGATTTCATCGGCGGCGCGAACCTGATCCCTGGCACGGTGGCGTCCGTCGACCAATCGTCCGGCGAGGCGGTCATAGAGACCGCGCTCGGCATCGTCGAGGCCGCGTGCAGCCCCACGGTGGCCGTAAGCGAACCCGCCTGCCTGTGCGTCCGGGCCGAGGACACCCGGCCCGTGGGAGCCCCCGAGGCCCAGAGCCTGACCTTCAGGGCCACGGTCACCCACGTGGTCTTCCAGGGCAGCGTCAAGATGGTCGAGGTGGAGGTGGCCGGGCAGCGCATCGTGGCCCGCCTTCCCCACGATGTCCCGGCCGCGCCCGGCGACGCGCTGGACCTGGCCGTGCCCGGACACCGCCTGCGCGTGGTCCATGGCACGCCCCCGGAGGGAGGCGGCGCGCTATGAGCTTAAAGCGCATCGACCGCGTCCGGCAGCTGACCCTGCTGGCCCTGACCGGGCCCAACGTCCTGTTCCTGGCCGTCTTCTGCGTGGCCCCCCTGGCCGTGCTCTTCAGCTACAGCTTTTTCCAGGTGAGCTTCGTGGACATCGTGCGCGAGCCCACCCTGGCCAACTACGCCCGGGTGCTCGAAAGCGCGACCTATCGCGGCCTGGTCGTCAAGGCGCTGCTGTACGGCATCGGCATCGCGGCCGTCTGCTCGGTCATCGCCTACCCCCTGGCCTTCTTCATCGCCAAGCGGGTCAGGGTCTACAAGGCCCCCCTGCTCACCCTGCTGCTCATCCCGCTGTACACCGGCGACCTGATCCGCATCTTCGCCTGGCGGGTGGTGCTCGGGGCCGAAGGCGTGCTCAACTCCCTGCTCATGTGGCTGGGGGTCATAAAAGAGCCCATCTGGGTGCTCCTGTTCTCGCCCTTTTCCACGGTGGTGGTCCTGACCTACAACTACCTGCCGTTCATGGTCCTGCCCCTGTGGGCGGCCATCGAGGCCATGGACGACTCCTTTCTCGAGGCGGCCATGGACCTGGGTTGCCGCCGCACGGCCACCTTTTTCAAGGTGGTCCTGCCCCTGACCGGTGCCGGGCTCATCGCCGGCTTCATGATGGTCTTCGTCCTGGTGGTCGGCGACTACCTGACCCCGCAGCTCATCGGCGGGTCCTCGGGCGTGACCGTGACCAGCGCCATCCACGACATGTTCGGCGCGGCCTTCGACTGGCCCACGGGCTCGGCGCTCGCCTGGGTGCTCCTGACCGCCATGGCCGCGTTCATCACCGCCGCCGTGTATCTCTTCTACAAGTCCCCCTGGGGACGCGGCATCCGGAGGGCGAACTGATGCGCTTCTCCGGCTGGGCCGCCCTGCGCGGCTACTCCATCGCGGTCTACGGCTTCGTCTACCTGCCGATCATGCTCATGGGACTGTTCTCCGTGAACTCCTCGGACATGATCGCCTTCCCCCTGACCGGGTTCACCCTGGACTGGTACAACCAGATCCTGCACGACGGCCGCATCTTCAAGGGCTTGTTGACCACCATGGCCGTGGCCTTTCCGGTGACCATCATCACCACGGTGCTCGGCTCCATGGCCGCATTGGTCCTGACGCGCCACAAGTTCAAGGGCAAGACCGCCTTCCTGGCCCTGCTCGTGCTGCCCTTCTTCGTGCCCAAGCTCATCTTCGCCATCGCCCAGGTGACCTTCCTCAGCGACGTGGGCATCACCAAGGGGCTCTACACCGTGTGGATATCCCAATCCATGATCATCCTGCCGTTCGTCACCGTGATCATCGCCTCGGTCCTGTTCCGCGTGGACAAGCGGCTGGAGGAGGCCGCCGGGGACCTCGGGGCCACGCCCTGGCAGACCTTTCGCCGGGTCACCCTGCCGCTGATGAAAAACGGCATCCTGGCCGGGTCGTTCATCTCCTTCGTCCTGTCCAACGCCGAATACACGGTCTCCTACTTCACCAGCGGCCGGGCCCAGCCCCTGTCCGTGCTGGTCGCCTCGGACTTCCGGTTCCACCTCTCGCCGAGCCTGAACGCCCTGGCCATGCTCATCGTCCTGTTCAACATTCTGGTCATCGTCATCAGCGAATGGTTCCGGCGGCGGGCCGTGCAGGCCTGACCGGAACACGAGGCAATCCAATGAAACTGCTCATCAAAAACGGCCTGATCGTGAACGCCGACCGCTCGCAAAACGCGGACGTGCTCATCGAGGGCGCCGTCATCAAGGAAGTCGCCCCCCTTCTGTCCGCAGGCCCGGACTTTCGCGTCATAGACGCCAAGAACCTCATGGTCATCCCCGGCGGCATAGACCCGCACACCCACCTGGAGATGCCCACCCCGGTCACCCGCACCGCCGACGGCTTCGACAACGGCGGCCTCGCGGCCCTGTCCGGCGGGACCACCATGGTCATCGACTTCATCAACCCCAAGTACGGCCAATCCTACCTCGAGGCCTGCGACATCTGCATGGAGCGCGCGGCCAAGGCCACCTGCGACTACTCCTACCACGCCACCGTGACCTGGTTCGACGAGCAGGCCGCCAAGGAACTGCGCATCCTGGCCGAGGAACGGGGCATCAACTCCTTCAAACATTTCACCACCTACAAGGGCTCGCTCATGCTCGAGCCCGACCGGATGCTCGCCAGCTTCGCCCTGGCCCGCGAACTCGGCGCGCTCTGCACGGTGCACGCCGAGAACGACGAGATCATCGCCTACATGCAGAAGAAGCTGCTTGAAAACGGCGTCACCCACCCCAGGGGCCACGCCCTGTCCCGGCCGCCCATCGCCGAGGGCGAGGCCACCTACCACGCCATCGCCCTGGCCAGGATCGCGGGAGCGCCGCTGTACATCGTGCATATGAGCTGCGAGGACGCCCTGCACGCCGTGACCCGCGCCCGCCAGTCCGGCCAGGAGGTCTACGCCGAGTCCCTGTGCGGCCACCTGCTCCTGGACGATTCCGTCTATTATAACGACGACCCCGAGATCGCGGCCCGCTACGTCATGAGCCCGCCCTTCCGCTCGCCCGAGCACCGCGAGGCGTTGTGGGAAGGCATCCGCTCCGGCGACATCCAGGTCACGGCCAGCGACAACTGCACCTTCACCCAGGCCGACCGCAACCGGGGCCTGACCGATTTCACCCGAATCCCCAACGGCGCGCCCGGTATCGAGGACCGAATGCGCATCGTGTTCAGCGAAGGCGTGGCCAAGGGCCGCATCACCCCGGAACAGTTCGTGGCCGTGACCTCCACCAATGCCGCGAAAATCTACAACATCCACCCGCAAAAAGGCGTCATAGCGCCCGGCGCCGACGCCGACGTGGTCCTCTGGGACCCGGAAAAGCAACACACCGTGTCGGCCAAGACACACCGCCACGCCATCGACTACAGCATATTCGAGGGCATGACCTTCACCGGCTCGCCCACCATGACCATCCTCGGCGGCGACATCGTCTTCGAAAACAGCATGGTCACCGCCAAACCCGGCCAGGGCCGATTCATCCCCCGCCCCCCGCGCCAACGCATCCCGCCCTGCCACAGCTAGGCGGCGACGAAAAAGGCCGGGTGCGCTAACGCGCACCCGGCCTTTTTTGCCTCCGGCGGCCAGAGGGGAACCTCTTGGAAGAGGTTCCCCCTCTGGACTCCCCCTCCAGAACTTTTTGTGTGCCTTCGGCAGAGCCGTGCGGACGCGGTGGGACGTACTGGATTTATGATAACCGAATAAACGTGCCCCTCCCCGCGTAGCGGAAACAAAAAGTTTAGGAGGGAAGAGGGGATGGGCGGCCGGGGGCATTCTTACTCCAAGCCGTACTTTTTAATTTTCCTGTACAACGTGGCGATGCCGATGCCCAACTTCTGGGCGACGAGTTCCTTGGCGGCCTTGGTGCCGGTTTCGTCGCCGAACGCCTTGAGGGCCTGTTGGACGAGGGTGCGTTCCATGGTTTCGAGGTTGTAGTCGGTGTATTCGGACGCGTGCGCGCCGGAGCGGATCTTGACGGGCAGGGTATCGCGGGTGACGACGGCCGGGGAATCGACCACGTTGGCCACGTATTCGATGGAGTTTTGCAGTTCGCGGACGTTGCCGGGCCAGTGGTATTCGCTGACCGCGGCCCAGAAGGACTCCTTGATGGTCAGGATTTCCTTGTCCAGCCGTTCCATGCTCTGTTCGAGAAAGACCTTGCACAGCAGGTGGATATCGCGCGGACGGTCGCGCAGGGGTGGAATGTGGATGGGGATGACGTTGAGGCGGTAGAAGAGGTCTTCGCGGAAGGTGCCGTTGTGAACCATCTCCTCGAGGTCGCGGTTGGTGGCCGAGACCACGCGCACGTCGATGGCCGTGGGCTGGGTGGAGCCGAGCCGGGTGACCTCGCGCTGTTCCAGGGCGCGCAACAGCTTGGCCTGGAGATGCAGAGGCATGTCCCCGATCTCGTCCAGGAAGAGCGTGCCGCCGTTGGCCTGTTCGAACCGGCCCATCTTGCCCTTGGGGTTGGCCCCGGTGAACGCCCCGCCCACGTAGCCGAAGAGCTCGCTTTCGAGCAGGGTCTCGGGGATGGCCCCGCAGTTGATGGCCACGAACGGGCCTTCCCGGCGGCCGCCCTCCTCGTTCAGGGCGCGGGCCACGAGCTCCTTGCCCGTGCCGGACTCGCCGGTGACCAGGACCGAGGAATTGGAGTCCGCGAACCGGGCCACCTGCTTCTTGAGGGTGACGATGACGTCCGAGGTGCCGAGGATGGCGTCCAGGCCGAGGCGCTCGTGGGAGGACGCCAACCGCAGGGCGTCGTCGTGCATGAGCTGGGCGTCGCGGAACATGAGCATGCGGGAGCTCTCGCCGTGCTGCAGCCGGTATTCGATCCCGGCCACGTCGTGGGACCGGCCAAGGAGATTGACCGTGTATTCGGTGTATTGGAGCATCCGGTTTTCGCCGCGCGCAAGCGTGACCGTGATGGCGTCCTGGCCTTCCAGTGGGAAGTCGAGAATCTGCTGGGCGGCCTTGTTGGAGCGCACGATGCGCCCGTCCGGGGCGAGCAGGAGCACGCCCTCGTCGACCTTGTCCACCACGGTCTCGAGCAGCTGGCCGAGTTCCAGACAGCGGGCGAATTCCATGGACTCGACCACCTTGGAGGCCAGGATGTCGGACATCTGGGACAGAAAGTCGAAGAAGATCTCGAAGTTGTCCTGGATGTGGGCCTTCTGCTCCTCGGTGAAGCAGACGAACCCGATGACCCCTACCACGGTGCCCCTGTACAGGATGGGCGTGCTCATCTCGAAGGTCTCGTCGCAGGACTGCCAGTTGGGGCAGTCGGCGCAAAACTCGGAGAATCCGGGCTCGCGGATGACCAGGGGCCGCCCGGTCTTGAGCACCTGGCGGTACACCCCGCTTGCCGAGGACATCTGCTTGCCCACCAGCCCGGCGAACCGCCCGGTTCCGGCCACGCGGTACAGGTTGCGGTCCACGATCTCCACGTCCACCCGCAGCACCTTGGATATGACCGCCGCGTACTTGCCCGCCGCCCCGCTGATCTCCCACAGGTCCTGGGGCACGTTCTCCACATTCACTTCCATCACTTGCTCCGCCGGGGCGTCATTCCCCGTATCAGAACGATACCATCTTTGCGCCGCAACCGTTTACGGATGGCCACAACAACCCGGCATCGTGCCGTTTTAGCCCAGCGGCCAGACAAATCGACCGCTGGTATCAAAATGAAAACACCTGTGACATAATCGTAATCACTCTGTGGTTCAAGCAATATCGCACCGTGCGGACCGGGAAAGATGGATTAATAATTTACAAACAACCTACCGGTATTACGGTTGATATTAAAAAAACACCAAAACGGCAAAAAAATCGGCGGCAGCCTCCGAAGCTGGCACGGTATCTGCTTTTAATCGAAATATCACCTCAACCGCACACACTATGCAAACACAAGAAACAACACCCTTCGTCAGCCTGGCAAACGCCGTGGAACGGTTCTCCCACCGGCTGAACTACGTCCTCGAGCGGGTCTGCGCCCTCCTGGTGGCAGGCATGATCGGCGTGGTCTGGTTCGGAATCCTCGAGCGCTACGCCCTGGCCCTGGGGGCCACCTGGACCGAGGAGCTGGCCCGCTACATCATGATCTGGGCCGCGCTCCTGGCCGTTCCCTGCTGCGCCTACCGGCGCGAGCACATCGGCCTGGACCTGGTCTTCTCCAGGCTCCCGCTGAACTGGCAGATGCCCGCGCGCATGGTCCTCGACCTGCTCGGGCTGGCCTTCTTCCTGTTCCTCGCATATTACGGCGTGACCATGGCCCGGGGCGGGGCCAACCAGTACGCGACCATCTTCGGCATGACCATGTTCGTGCCGTTCACCGCCGTGCCCGTCACGGCCGGGCTCACGGCCTTTCAGATCGCGGCGGTCATGATCCGCGACGCGGCCGGGGTCACCCCCCTGTTCGCCGGGAAGGAGGCCGCCTGATGCTGACCGTCGCCATCATCTTCTTCGGCCTGCTGCTCATCGGCGTGCCCATCGGCTTCGTGCTCGGCATCGCGGGCGTGGCCGGGCTCGTCCAGGTGGGCGGGGACAACTTCCTGGTCATGGCCCCCAAGCGGTTCTTCGAGGGGCTCAACCTGTTCACCTTCATGGCCATGCCCTTCTTCATCCTGGCGGGCGAGATCATGAACCGCGTGGGCATGACCCAGCGCATCGCCAACCTGGCCGACGCCCTGGTGGGCTACCTGCGCGGCGGCCTGGCCCATTCGAACATGCTCGCCTCGGTGCTCTTCGCGGGCATGACCGGCGCGGCCGTGTCCGACACCGCCGCCTTCGGCAACACCCTGGTCCCGGCCATGGTCAAGCAGGGCTACACCCGCCCGTTCGCCTGCGCGGTCACGGCCGCGGGCTCGATCATCGGCCCGACCATCCCGCCGTCCAACCTGATGGTCATCTACGGCTCGCTGGCAGGCGTGTCCATCGCCGGGCTGTTCGCGGCGGGCATCCTGCCCGGCCTGCTCATCTGCCTGGTGTGCATGGCCCTGATCGTGGCGCTGGGGCGCAAGCTCGGCCTGCCCAAGAAGGAGGGCAGCCCGTCGCTCGGGGAGATTCTCTTCGCCTTCAAGGGCAGCATCCTCGCCCTGATCATGCCCGCCATCATCCTGGGCGGCATCCTGGGCGGCATCGTCACTCCCACCGAGGCGGCGGCCATCGCGGTCTTCTACGCCCTGTTCGTGGGCGTGGTCATCCACCGCAACCTGACGTTCAACGACATCGTGGAGATGCTCATCCGCACGGCCAGGATCACCGGCGTGGTCTTCCTGATCATCGCCTCGGCCTCCATCCTGAGCTGGTGGATGACCTTCATGCAGATCCCGCAGCAGATCGCGGACGCGTTCCTGAACCTGTCCACCACCCCGTGGATGGTCAAGGGCATGATCCTGATACTGCTGCTGGTCATCGGCATGTTCATGGACATCAACGCGGCGCTGATCATCCTGACCCCCATGCTCGGCACCCTCACCCAGGCCATCGGCATGAACCCGGTGCACGCGGGCGTGATGATCGTCCTGACCCTGAACATCTCGCTCATGACCCCGCCCGTCGGGGCCTGCATATTCGTGCTCTCCTCGGTCACCGGCGAGCGCATCGAGCGCATCAGCGCCGCCCTGTGGCCCTTCATACTCGTGGAGGTGGGCGTGCTCTTCATCACCACCTTCTGGACCGACCTGGCCATGTTTTTCCCAAAACTTCTGCTCGATATGTAGCGGAACGAACCATGAGAGGAACCTATGAGAATCGGTAAGAAACTGACTGTCCTGATCGCCGTGGCGGCCCTGATGCTGTGCTCGGCCCAGGGTGCGCTGGCCGCCAAGGTCATCAAAATGCACCACCTGAACAAGAACGGCGCCTTCGACAACCCGTCCGGCGCGGCCGCCGTGGTCTTCAAGAACCTGGTCGAGTCCGGCACCAACGGCGAGGTCCAGGTCCAGATATTCCCCAGCGGGCAGCTCGGCAAGGACGCCGAAGTGGTCCAGCAGGTCAAGGACGGCATCATCCAGCTCGGCGTGCACTCGGTCGGCGCGGTGGGCAGCGTCTACCCCATGATCTCCGTGCTCGACGTGCCCTTCGCCTTCCCGAACCACGCCGTGGCCTACGAGGTCTTCGACGGCCCCTTCGGCAAGAAGCTGGCGGGCGACATCACCGCCAAGACCGGCATGAAGTGCCTGGGCTTCTCCGACTCCGGCGGCTTCTTCCAGTTCACCAACTCCAACCATCCGATCAAGACCCTGGAGGACATGAAGGGGCTCAAGATCCGGACCATGGGTCTGGACACCCACAAGATGCTCGTCTCCTCCCTGGGCGGCCAGCCCGTGTCCATCGCCTGGTCCGAGGTCTACACCTCCCTGCAGACCGGCGTGGCCGACGGCCAGATGAACCCGGTGCCCATCGTCGAGTTCGCCAAGCTGTATGAGGTCCAGAAGTACCTGACCATCTCCAACCACCTGTTCGCGCCCCACGTCTGGATGATGAACATGGACTTCTACAACTCCCTGACCCCGGCCGAGCGCCAGGTCGTGGAGAGCGCCGCCAAGACCGCCATCGTGGTCTCCCGGGGCATCGCCAACGCCATCGAGGCGTCCGACCGGGGCCTGCCCTTCCTGTCCGCCAAGATGGAGATATACACCCTGCCCGAGTCCGAGAAGGAGCGCTTCCGCGCCGCTTCCCAGCCGGTCGTCATAAAGTACCTCGAAGAGCACTTCGGCGACGAGGGCAAGGAAATGCTGAACGCCTTCCTGGACGCCATCAAAGAGGCCTCCAAGTAAACGGCCCAAGGATTGAACGCCGGGCGGCTGGACAATCCGGCCGCCCGGCCATAACAACGTAAGCAGAAGATATGAACGAGACATCCCGGCCCGATCACGTCACAGGCATGCGCTGCACCCTCTGCGGCAAGACCTACCTCCCCGGCGAGGTGGACTACGTCTGCCCGGACCACGGCAACGAAGGCATCCTGGACATCGAATACGACTACGACGCCATCCGGCGACGAATTTCCCCACAGAGCCTGGCCCTGGACAGGACGTGCAGCCAGTGGCGCTACCGCCCGCTCCTGCCTGTCCTGCCCGACACCCCGGCCCCGGCCGCGGCCGTGGGCTGGACCCCGCTTTACGAAACAGACCGCCTGGCGACATCGCTGGGCCTTCACGCTTTGTACGTCAAGGACGATTCCCGCCAGCCCACCGGTTCCCTCAAGGACCGGGCCAGCGCCCTGGCCGTGATGAAGGCGCGCGAGGTCGGCGCGGGCATGATCACCACCGCCTCCACCGGCAACGCGGCCGCCGCCCTGGCGGGCATGTGCGCGGCAAGCGACATGGCCTGCACCATCTTCGTGCCCCGCTCGGCCCCGAGGGCCAAGGTGGCCCAGCTGCTGGCCTACGGAGCCAGGGTATTCCTGGTGGACGGCAGTTACGACGACGCCTTCGAACTGTGCCTCAAGGCCGCCGGGAAATACGGCTGGTACAACCGCAACACCGGCTTCAACCCGTACATGGCCGAGGGCAAGAAGACCGCCGCCTTCGAGATATGCGAACAGCTCGACTGGCAATGCCCGGACGCCGTGTTCGTGGGCGTGGGCGACGGCTGCATCATCTCCGGCCTGCACAAGGGGTTCATGGACCTCTTCCGCCTGGGCTGGATCGACCGCATTCCCCGGCTCATGGGCGTGCAGGCGGAGGGCAGCGACTTCCTGTACCGCTGCTGGAAGGAAGGCGCCGATCCGGTGACCTTCCCGGCCATCAAGGCCCATACCGTGGCCGACTCCATTTCCGCGGGGCTGCCCCGCGACCGCCGCAAGGCCGTGGCCGCGGTCAACGGCACGGGCGGGGCCTTCCTGCGCGTGTCCGACGAGGCCATCCTGGCGGCCATCCCGGAACTGGCTCGCTTGACCGGCGTGTTCGCCGAACCCGCCGGGGCCTCGCCCCTGGCCGGGCTGCACGCCGCCCTGGACCAGGACCTGGTGGCCCGCGACGAGACCTGCGTGCTCCTCGCCACCGGCTCCGGGCTCAAGGACGTGGACGCGACCATCCGGGCATGCGACGCCGAGCCCCCGGTCATCGCCCCGACGCTCGACGCACTCGGGGACGCTCTTAACAGCGCCAAACGCAATCAAGAATCATAACACATAAAGGACGGACAACCATGCTTGACCTGACCATCAACCCGCAGGGCCTCGAAAGCGCCGTGGCCTGCGCGCGCGAGAAGAATATCATCATCCCCACCCTGGAGCAGATGTGCCACCCGGAGAAGATCCCGGCCGCCGTCAAGGAGAAGCTCGGCTCCGTGGGCCTGTGGGACCTCAACCCGATCAACCTCTTCCGCATCTCCTGGAAGAACGAGCCCGCCGCGAGCGGCGGCGCCTACGCCGGGGTCAACCACATCGAACTGCCCTCGTCCCTGACCGGCGTTCCGGCGCGCATCGTCCTGCTGGTCGGCAAGTGGTTCCCCACCGGGGCCCACAAGGTCGGCGCGGCCTTCGGCTGCCTGGCCCCGCGCCTGGTTACCGGCCAGTTCGATCCGCGCAAGCAGAAGGCGGTCTGGCCGTCCACCGGCAACTACTGCCGGGGCGGTGCCTACGACTCCAACCTGCTCGGCTGCGAGTCCATCGCCATCCTGCCCGAGGGCATGAGCCAGGAGCGCTTCGACTGGCTGTCCAAGGTCGCGGGCGAGACCATCAAGACCCCGGGTTCCGAGTCCAACGTCAAGGAGATCTTCGACAAGTGCTGGGAGCTGCGCAACAGCGGCGACGACATCATGATCTTCAACCAGTTCGACGACATGGGCAACTACCTGTGGCACTACACCGTGACCGGCAGGGCCATGGCCGAACTGATCGAGTCCCTGTCCGACGACGCCCAGAAGCACTTCAGGGGCGTGGTCCTGTCCACCGGTTCCGGCGGCACTTTAGCCGGCGGCGACTACCTCAAGCAGCGGTTCGCGGGCGTCAAGGTGGCCGCCTGCGAGGCCCTGCAGTGCCCCACCCTGCTGAACAACGGGTTCGGCGCGCACCGCATCGAGGGCATCGGCGACAAGCACGTGCCCTGGGTCCACAACGTGCGCAACACCGACATGGTCATCGCCGTGGACGATGAGGTGCCCATGAATCTCATCCGGTTGTTCAACGAGCCCGCGGGCATCGAGGCCCTCAAGGAGAACGGCGTGCCCGCCGAGATCGCCGAGAACCTCAACCTGCTCGGCATCTCCTCGGTGGCCAACATGGTTTCGGCCATCAAGTTCGCCAAATACTACGAGTTGGGCAAGGATGACGTGGTCCTGACCGTGGCCACGGACTCCATGGAGATGTACCAGAGCCGCCTGGCCGAACTGACCGGGGAAAAGGGCGAATACGACGCCAAGGACGCCGCCTACTCCCGGGGCATGCTGGCCGCCACGACCATCGACAACATGGAGGAGCTCGGCTACTACGACCGCAAGCGCATCCACAACCTCAAGTACTACACCTGGATCGAACAGCAGGGCATGGCCTTCGAGGACATCCAGGCCCAGTGGTACGACGAGAACTACTGGACGAGCGTCCAGAAGCTGGCCCCCGAGGTGGACAGGCTGATCAACGAATTCAACGCCCGCACCGGCCTGCTCG
The DNA here is from genome assembly GCF_001874525.1 of Pseudodesulfovibrio hydrargyri. Taxonomy (NCBI): domain Bacteria; kingdom Pseudomonadati; phylum Thermodesulfobacteriota; class Desulfovibrionia; order Desulfovibrionales; family Desulfovibrionaceae; genus Pseudodesulfovibrio; species Pseudodesulfovibrio hydrargyri. The sequence goes on from NZ_LKAQ01000001.1 coordinate 921,458, forward strand.
AGGACTAGGAGGGGACATGCCGAACAAGGAAAAATACTGCAACCTGAGCGTGGCCCTGTGCCAGGAGCTGGTCTCCCTGCCCAGCGTGTCCGGCGAGGAGAACGACGTGGCCAAGGCGTTGGCCGCGGCCATGGAGGCCAACGGCTTCCACAAGGTCACCGTGGACCGCTACGGCAACGTCGTCGGCCGCATCAAGGGCAACAAGCCCGGCCCGTGCATCCTGTTCGACGGGCACATGGACGTGGTTCCGGTGCCCGATCCCTCGGCCTGGACCCAGGCCCCGTTCGGCGGGGACATCGTGGACGGCAAGGTCTACGGCCGGGGCACCTCGGACATGAAGGGCGCCCTGTCCGCCATGGTCGGGGCCGCCTGCTGGTTCGCCAAGGAGACCAGGGGCAAGTTCGCGGGCGAGGTCTGCGTGGCCGGCGTGGTCCACGAGGAGCTCTTCGAGGGCATCGCCGCGCGAGAGATATCCCAGGCGGTCAAGCCGGACTTCGTCATCATCGGCGAGGCGTCCGAGCTGAACCTCAAGATCGGCCAGCGCGGCCGCGCCGAAATCGTGGTCGAGACCATGGGCGTGCCCGCCCACTCGGCCAACCCGGACGCGGGCGTCAACGCCGTGCACCTGATGACCGACCTGATCCGCGAGATCGACAAGATCCAGGCCCCCTCCCAGGACGTCCTGGGCAAGGGCATCTGCGTGCTCACGGACATCAAGTCCACGCCCTACCCCGGCTCATCCGTGGTTCCCAGCGGCTGCCGGGCCACCTACGACCGCCGCCTGCTGGTGGGCGAGACCCCGGAATCGGTCCTGGCCCCCATCAACGAGGCCATCGCCCGGTTGTCCGAGGCCAACCCGAACTTCAAGGCCAAGGCGTACTTCGCCAAGGGCAAGGAGAAATGCTACACCGGCGTGCACATCCAGGGCGAACGGTTCTTCCCGGGCTGGCTGTTCGACCAGGACGCCCCGTTCGTGGCCGCCGCCCTGGCCGGGCTGCGCAACGCCGGGCTCGAACCCGGCCTGTCCCACTACTCCTTCTGCACCAACGGCTCCCACTACGCGGGCGAAGCGGGTATCCGCACCTTGGGCTACGGCCCGTCCCGCGAGAACCTGGCCCACACCATCGACGAACACATCGAGGTGGACCAGCTGCACAAGGTCACCGTCGGCTACAAGGCCATCATCGAGGCCCTGCTGGCCTGCGAATAACCTTCAAGGAATCGCCATGAGCATCCGCATCGAAAACGCCCGCATCATCGATGGCACCGGCAGCCCGGCCACGCCCGGCTCCGTGCGCGTCGAAAACGGCGTCATCACCCACGTGGGCCCGAATGCGCCCGAGGCGGACCAGACCATCGACGCCGAGGGGCGCGTGGTCTGCCCCGGGTTCATCGACACCCACTCCCACTCGGACCTGGTGGTCATGGAGGACCCGTTCATTTGGCCCAAGATCCGCCAGGGCGTGACCACGGAAATCCTGGGCCAGGACGGCATCTCCATGGCCCCCCTGCCCCGGCGCCACATCCCGGCCTGGCGCAAGAACCTGAGCGGCCTGGAGGGCGAGTCCGAGGCCCTGGACTGGACCTGGGAGACCACCGACGGCTACCTCGCGCGCCTGGAACAGTCCGGCGCGGGCACCAATCTCTGCTACCTGGCCCCGCACGGCAACGTGCGCATGGAGGCCATGGGGTTGGACGACCGCAAGGCCGGTCCCGGCGACCTCAAACTACTCCAGGCGGTGCTGCGCCGCGAACTGGAGGCCGGGGCCTTCGGCCTGTCCACCGGGCTGATCTACCCGCCCTGCACCTACGCGGACAAGGCCGAGATGGAGGCGCTCTGCTCGGTGGCCGCCGAGTTCGGACGCCCGCTGGTCATCCACCAGCGCAGCGAGGCCGACACCATCCTCGAATCCATGGACGAGGTGCTCGACATCGCCCGCACCACCGGCGTGCACGTCCACTTCTCCCACTTCAAGATCTGCGGCAAGTACAACGCCGACAAGTTCGAGCGCGTCCTCGCCCTGCTCGACCGGGCCGCCGACGAAGGCCTCAAGGTGACCATCGACCAGTACCCCTATGTGGCGGGCTCGACCATGCTCGGGGCCATCCTGCCCCCCTGGGCCCACGCGGGCGGCACGGACAAGCTCCTGGAGCGCCTCGCCGACGAGAAATCCCGGGCACGCATGCTCCGCGACATCCGCGAAGGCATCCCCGGCTGGGACAACTTCGTGGCCTTTGCGGGCGTGGACGGCATCTTCGTCACCAGCACGCGCACCAAGGCCAACGGGGACGCCGTGGGCAAGACCCTGGTGGAACTCGGTGTGATGCGCGGCAAGCCGCCGCTCGAAGCCGCCCTCGACCTCCTGCTCCAGGAGGAAAACGCGGTCGGCATGGTCGACTTCTACGGCCTGGAGGAGCACGTCAAGGCGTTCATGGTCCGCTCGGAAATGAACGTCTGCACCGACGGCCTGCTCGGCGGCACGCCCCACCCCCGCACCTACGGGGCCTTCCCCCGGGTGCTCGGCAAATACGTGCGCGAGGAAAAGGTCATGCCGCTCGAGACCGCCATCCGCAAGATGACCGGCAAACCGGCGGAAACCTTCAAAATCGACAGGCGCGGCCTGCTCAAGCCCGGCTACCACGCCGACATCGTCCTGCTCGATCCGGACACCGTGCGCGACAACGGCACCTACACCGAACCGCGCCAACACCCCACCGGCATCGACCTGGTCATGGTCAACGGCACCATCCTCCACGGCCCCGCCGCAGAGGACACCCCCACCCCCTCCGGGCACGTGCTCAGGCTAAGCAGATAAGCATGCCTCCGGCGGCTGGGGGAAGGGGAAGGAAAACCCTTTGAAAAGGGCTTTTCCTTCCCCTTCCCCCAGACCCCCATCCCCATCCTTTCCGAAACTTTTTGTCGCCGCTTCGCGGGTGTGCGGGCGCGTGAAACCCATCGCCTTCACAGACAATTCACCTAGCTCGAACACAGGAAAAAGAAGGGGCACGGAATCTCTCGCCCCTCCTCCCGCGCGCATGCGCATACAAAAGGTTTGGGAGGGAAGAGGGGATGGGGGGTTCGGGGGAAGGGGAGAGGGGAACCTTTTGGGAAAAAGGTTCCCCTCTCCCCTTCCCCCGATTCTTCCTTACGCCACGCAGTCGATGGTGGCGCCGGATTCGGTGCGGGAGAAGGTGCAGAACCGGGAGCGGTCCTGGTCGTTGCCGATGAAGGCCACGAGGTCGCCGGGCTCGAGGGTGTAGGTCGCGTCCGGGTTGGTTTTGAGTTGGCCGTCGCGGACCACGCCGACGATGGACGCGCCGGTGGCCTTGCGGACGTTGCTTTCGCCGATGGTTTTTCCGGCCAGGGGGCTGGAGGCCGGGACCTTGATCCACTGCAGGTCGAACTGCTGTTCCGCGCCCCGGAACTGGATGAGTTCTCGGTATTCGTTGGAGGAGTCGGACAGCACGGAATAGAACTCCTGGCGGATGCGGTCGGTGTGGCGCAGGATTTCCACGGGCGACTTGCCCAGGCGCAGCAGGGACTGGCGGGACATCTCCAGGCTGGCCTCGAGTTCCGGGAGCACGGCCTCGTCCGCGCCCAGCTCCTTCATGTCGTGCAGGTGGTCGCGGGTGGTGGACCGGGCGATGATGTCCAGATCCGGGTTGTCGTGCCGGACGTGCTGAATGATGGTCCGGATGGTCACCAGATCGGGCACGGTGACGATGAGCTGGGCCGCCCGGGCCAGCCCGGCGGCCTCGAGGACGATCTCCTGGCTGGCGTCGCCGTAGACCGCCGGGATGCCCGCCTTCTTGGCCTGCTCGAAGCGCCGGTGGTCCAGTTCCACGACCACGTGGGTCAGATCGAACCGTCTGAGGATCTGGGCTATTTCCAGGCCCACCCGGCCCGCGCCGAGGATGATCACGTGGCCGCTCAGCCCCTGAGGCATATTGGACGATTCCAGCTCCTCATGGGAGAACCAGCGCTTGCGCAGGGCGTAGAGCCGGGCGGTCTGGCCGGAGATGATCGGGGTCAGGACCATGGAGATGATGGTCACGGTCATGATCATGGAATAGATCTCGCGCGGAATGGACCCGGTGGACAGGCCGAGCCGGGCCAGGACAAAGGCGAACTCGCCGATCTGGAACAGGCCGAGCCCCACGGCCAGGGGCACGACGTTGCGGTAGCGGAATATCTTGGCGACCACGGCGAAGATGAGCCCCTTGCCCACGCAAAGCACGGTCAGCAGCCAGAGGACCCGGCCGAGGTGCTCCACCAGGTACATGGGGTTGAAGAGCATGCCCACCGAGGAGAAGAACAGCAGCCCGAAAATGTCGCGCAGGGGGATGATGTCGGACAGGGCCTGGTGGCCGAAGTCCGACTCGGACAGGACCATGCCGGCCACGAACGCGCCGAAGGCGAAGGACAGCCCGGCCAGGTAGGTGACGTAACCCACACCCAGGCCGATGGCCGCGATGGCCAGCAGGAAGAGCTCGCGCGAGCCGAGTTGGGCGATGCGGGCCATGAGCCAGGGCAGCAGGCGCGTGCCGAGCAGGATCATGGAGGCCAGGAACAGGGCGGCCTTGACCAGGGCGAAGCCGAGCTTGGGCAGGCCGACCACCGGGTCGTTCAGCTCGGGCAGGACGATCATCATGGGCACCACGGCCAGGTCCTGGACGATGAGCATGCCGATCATGACCTTGGACGACAGGGTGCCGAGCCAGCCCTGGTTCATCAGGGTCTTGAGGATGACCATGGTGCTGGAGAAGGAGGCCAGCGCCCCCAGCCACAGGGAGGACTTCCAGTCGAATCCCATGAAGTGGCCGATGGCGAAGCCGAGCGCCATGGTCAGGAGCATTTGCACGGGCGTGCCGATGAGGGCCACCCACTTCACCGGCTTGAGGTCCTTGAAGGAGAATTCCAGCCCCAGGGCGAACAGGAGCAGGGCGATGCCGATTTCGGCCAGCAGTTCGATCTCGTGCGCCCCGGACACGGTCAGCCCGCCGGTGTACGGCCCGAGCAGCACCCCGGACAGGATGTAGCCGAGGATGATCGGCTGGCCCACCCGCTGGGCCGCCAGCCCGCAAAAGAAGGCGAAAACGATGATCAGGATGATATCCGTGGCAAGGCCCATGTCCAGGTCCACCTCGTGTTGCGTTGTCGTGCGCGGGCCGGAAAGTCGGCCGTTTCGCGGTCGCGGAGTTTTACCATAAAGGGTATCCCGGCCGGAATCCAGATGAAAAGGAATGAAGCCGGCGACGACTCAACACTTATTTTTCATTGACTTTCCTTTTGGCATACCTGGTTCGCCCCATGGAGGCGGGCCCTTTCCGGCGACGTCCCGGGGCCCGCGCCAAACCGCCTTCCCGCCCTGTTTTTCGCTTTCATACTACATTTTTGTATACATCTTGTTTCAAATATGTACGAAAACGCACAATTGTAGGCACGCCTGAATACCTATTTGATTGTGATCATTGTATTTCATGGAGTGGCACAGTGTATGCTCACAGAGACATAAATACCCAAACAAGGCGTAGCGAATGCAGATCACCTACCGACCCATAGGCTTTTTTCATACCCCGCACCAATGCACCACGGGCATGCCCATTCAGCCCTCCGGAGCCCAGGGGATCAAAGGGACCATCAAGATCCTGCCCGAGTTCCGCGAGGGCCTCCGGGACATCGAGGGATTCTCGCATCTGATCATCCTCTACCACCTGCACGAGATACAGGGCCAGGAACTGACCGTGATCCCTTTCCTGGACAAGAACCCCCACGGCATCTTCGCCACCCGGTCGCCCAAGCGGCCCAACCCGCTGGGGTTGTCGGTCATGTCCCTGTGCGGGGTCTCGGAAGAGGGCATCATCCTGAACAACGTGGACGTGCTCGACGGCACGCCGGTCATCGATATCAAGCCCTATGTCCCGGACTTCGACGTCTGGCCCGCCGACCGCGTGGGCTGGTTCGATGGCAAGTCCTGCAACGCCACGACCAAGCGCAGCGACGACCGGTTCGCGGCCTGTTCCCTCGAGGACACGGGGAGCTGACGCCATGGCCGCGTTCCTGCTCGTGCACGGCGCCTTCCAGGGCGGCTGGATATGGGACGAAACCGCCCGGCGTCTTCGCGGAGACGGGCACGAGGTCCACGCCCCGACACTGACCGGGTGCGGCTATCTGGCCGGTGGCCTGCGCCAGGGAGTGGATCTGCATACCTTCATCCAGGACGTGTCCGACTATATCTTCCTGCACGACCTGAAGGACGTGACCCTGGTGGCCCACAGTTTTTCCGGGATGATCTGCGCGGGCGCGGCCAAACGCGTCCCGCACCTGATACGGCGCATGGTCTTCGTGGACGCCGCCATCCCGGAGTCCAACACGAGTTTCGCGGACCTGGGGGGCGAGGCCTTCCGGGTCATGCTGGACAATCACCGCAGCGGAGGCTGGAAGGTGCGCCCCTGGCCGCTGCCCGCCTTCGGTGTGACCGGCGAACGGGAGCAGTGGTTTTCGGCCCGGCTGAGGGACTTCCCCGAAGCGGCCTTCACCACGCCCTTTCCCGGCGAATTCGAGCCCGACGGGCTTCCGGCGGCCTTCATCGGCTGCACCGGCACCGTCAACGCGATGATACAGGGCATGGCAGCCAGGGCATCCGGCCTGGGGTGGCCCGTCCTCTCCCTCGATTCGGCGCACAGTCCGATGACAACGCATCCCGAAGAACTCGCGGCCCTGCTGTCCGGGTTCGGCGGTTGACGCACAACATTACCGAGGTGAATCATGGCAGTTTTCGTTCTTTTGCACGACGCTTTTCAGGGCGGGTGGGTCTGGCGCCAGACGGCCCGCGAACTGCGCGACCTCGGACACGAGGTCCACACACCGAGCTACGCCGGACGCACGCTGCCCCTTGACACGGATAGCGCGGACAGCCCGGCCCGGGCCGCCCTGGAAAACCTGGTCCGCTACTTTAAGACCGAGGACATCACCGGCGCGGCGATCGTCTGCTCGGGCTGGTCCGGCCTGCTCGGCCCGGCCCTGGCCGCGGCCCTGCCCTCGGCCGTGCGCACCCTGGTCTTCTGGGACGCCGTGGTCCCCGAGCCCGGCAAGAGTTTCATGGAGGTCTGCCCCGCCTCCCTGGCCGAGGCCATCGACGGCAACAGCGAGTCCGCCCAGGTCGCGCCCTTCGTATCCGGCCCGCTGACCTGGCTGGAGCTGTGCGAGGACTCCGCCTCGCTCCTGGCCCCGTTCCCCAGGCGGGCCTTCACCGAGCCGTACACCGGCCCGGCGCGGGGCCGCTGGCCCAAATCCCTGTTCGTGCACTCCCCGGACGAGGACGGGCCCGGCTCGCCGTTTGTCCGCGAGGCGGTCGAAGGGACGGGCATGCCGTGGTTAGAACTGAATATGTACGAGTACCCGCTCCTGGGCCGGGCGCAGGAACTGGCCCTGCTTCTGGCGGACCAGGCCGCGTCCGGCCCCTCGCGCAGCCAGGATGGCTGCGCCCGGAACACCATGCCGCACGAGCTGCGCATGCAGTATTGTTCGCATTACAGGAAACGCCACGAGATGGCCGTGGCCTGTGAAGGAATTGACGCCTGACGGCGGGTTACCTCCTCCCGCCCGTCGGCAAGACGGCCCACGCCACCCGGGCCGCCACCCTCGTCACCGTCCGCGCCGGAAGCCGCACCTTTGTCCGGCGCGGACGGGTCGTCGAGGATTGATCCCGCCTATTGTTCCTTCTTGAAGATGATCAACGGGCAGTTCTTGCACACGTCCGCGCCGGGGAAACCGTCGCCGGGCCGGGTGATGGAGCTGCTGCCCGCCTCGATCCGATCCATGAGCCGGTCGAAGACCGCCCCGAACTGCTTGCCCGGGATGATCACGTTGATCTCGCCGCGTTCGGTCTTGCCCGCGTTGTAGCTGCCCGAACAGGCCGGAAGCATGTTGAACTCCTGGGACACGTAGGAGCTGACGTTGCCGCCGCAAGCCGAGGAGTTCATGGTGATGGTCGGGCGCAGGGGATGGGTGTCCGTGGCCGCCATGTAGTCCACGGCCAGGTGATAGGCCTGCATGTTGTCACAGTAGAAGTGCACGGTGTCCGGCTCATAGAGGCCGTCCACCGCGCCCAGCGGGGCCACGGCGATGCCGAGCAGCCCCTCGGGCAGGCGCGATTTGGAACGCACGAACCGCTCGGCCTGGGCCAGGTCCTTGGTGTACTTGGCGTGGCCCTTGATCTCGGCGTCGTCCAGGTCCTTCCAGCCGAAGCTGTACTTGGCGTTGCCGCAGCCCAGCCCCTCGGCGCCGGAATAGACGATCTGGCCCTTCATGCGAGCGCCCAGCTCCCACTGGCAGAAGGTCATGGCCTTCACCGGCGCGTAAATCTCCGGGGCCGCCTTGTGGAAGGCGTCCAGCTCGGCCTGGTCGTAGAAGAACTTGACCGCCACGGGGTAATGGTAGAGGCGCAGCTCGCGCATCAGGACTTCCTGCATTTCCTTGTACGACATGGGTTTCTCCTTCTTGTCTTGGGTGATGTGATGGACGCCGGACCGGACGAGAGGCCCCCTTCCGACATCCTTCCGCTATGCCCCGGACATGCCGTGGTCAAGCGGGCACCGCCTTGTGAAATTCGGCACACTATTATGCTCAAAAAAACATAATGTAGCTTCCTGAATCCCTAATCTTTGCACCGCATTTCGCAAGCGGCAAGAGAGTCACGGAAACAGGTTGGTTGCGGACCTTTTTACGGGCCCGCCCAACCGGGAGGTATCGAGGGGAAGGGGTGGCGGCGGAGCCCCGGACAAGGGGTTGGGGGCTCCGCCTCCGGTTCGGTTCACGGATCAGCGCAGGATAAGCATGGATGAGGAGGCGTGATTAACCAACGCATTGACCCGCTTGGAATGGAAAAGACGCTGCAGGGGGGACTTGTGCCTGAGCCACAGGGCCATGAGGTCGTCCTTGCGCCCGGACTCGATGAAGGTCTCGAGCGAATCCTCGTCCACCACCCGGATCAGGGCGTGGACGTCCCGCTTCAGGTAGTAGTCCAGGACCTCGCCCATCTTGGCCTCGACCTCCTCGCGCAGCTCGCCCTTCTTGAGCACACCGACCACCTCGAGCCCGGCGGCGTAGATGGTCACCCACTGGTTGATCAGCTCGAGCGACTCCTGGGAAATGTCCGCATGGTCCAGGCAGCAGACCACGCGCGAGGTGGCAGGCTCCTCGCGGATGACGAAGACCGAGCAGTCGGCCGCGTCGGCCACCCGGCCGGGCACGTCCGAGCCCCGGCCCCAGCCGCCCTCGTGCTGGCCGCAGCCGAGGATGACCAGATCGCACCCCTCGGCCTGGGCCTCGGCGGTGATGGCCTTGACCGGGTCGCCGCCGCGCAGGTGGAGCCTGAAGGTCTTTCGGCCCGAGAGGTCCTGTTCCAGGACCTTGTCCTCGCGGCGGACAAACGGGGCGTCCTCCCGGCCGTCGTACAGGTCCACGCCCGGGCCCAGGGCGTCGAGGAAGTCGGCCCGGTAGCGGTTCAGCAGCCGCAGCCTGGGATGGGCGTGGGCCGGGTCCAGCTCCTCCTCGGCGATGTAGGAACGGTTCTTTTCGATGGCCAGCATGACCACGTCGGCCCAGGTGTTGGCCGCCAGGCGGGCGGCCTGGCGCACGGCGTACCGGCTGTAGGCGTTTTCATCCACGGCGACGAGAATCTTCATGTCAACTCTCCCTTGGTGCGGTTACCAGCAAATGAGGATGGGGCTGGAGGCCAGACCCAGGACCTCGGACAGGGGCGACTTGCGATTGGACCTGCGGTCCATGTGGGCCACGATCATGCCGTAGTCGCCCAGGTTGCGCGCGGCGGTCTCGGGCGAGCCCAGCAGGGTGAAGGCGCGGGCCGGCCTGTAGCCGAGCTTGCCCAGCAGCTCCCCGCCCTCGCTCAACAGTTCGTCCGGATGCGGGTCCTGATGCAGGTCGTCCATGGCGTAGGCGCACAGGTCGAAGTCCACGTCCCGGCCGCCGAACAGCTGGTGGAAGCGGCCCACCAGGGACTGCACGTCGGTCTTCTCGTCCAGGACCAGGGCCAGGCGGTCGGACTGGATCATGTTGCGCACCAGCAGGACCGGACACGGCATCTGGCGGTAGAGCCTGGAGCGCAGCCGCTTGCGGAACGCGCCGGTATTGAAGTTGGCCACCTCCCCTTCCACGAAGAAATCGTATCCGCCGAGGCGCAGCTCCTCGAGCAGGGTGTCGTCGCGATCGCCCACGCGGACGATGGGATTGGGCATGATGAAGCAGTCGAGCTTCTCGCTGTTCAGGATGCGCTGCACCTCCTCGAGCCCGGCCTGGCGCAGCCCCGATTCCCAGGAGCGGCGGATCCAGCCGGTTTCCGAGGAGTGCGGCTTGTGATCCGGTTCCTCCACATGCACGGGCTGCACGGCGATGCCGAGCAGCTCCGCCTTCCGGCACAGGTATCGCAGGGCCACATTGGACGCCAACGTCATCTCCACGGGGACAAGGGCTTTCAGCATGTCCATGGGCGCACCTCGCTAGTTGAATGGTTCATGAAAATCCTATTCCTTCCCGGCCTTGCCGAGACGGATGTGTTCCTCGGCCTTTCTGATGACTTCCTGGATCTCGCCGAGCTTGAACGGCTTGGCCAGGAAGTCGAACACGCCCTTGCGCATGGACTCCTTGGCCGTGTCCATGGTGGCGAACCCGGTGATGACGATGACCTCGGTGCGCGGGGAGAGCTTCTTCACCTCGGCCAGAAACTGCATGCCGTCGATGCCTTCCATCTTCAGGTCGGTGACGACGATGTCGAAACTCCGCTCCCGGATGCGGACCATGGCCCGGGCGCTCTCGTAGAAGCTCTCCACCTCGTAGCCCTTCTTTTCCAGGGCGGGCTGAAGCCGCTTACTGACGATCGGTTCGTCGTCGAGAATGAGAATACTGGTCTTCGATGTGGCGGTCATGGTGCCAACCTCCAATAGCTAATTGCCCACCGCCTCTTCGGCGATGTGTTCAAATTCCTGACAATGCTCGAAAATCACGGCGTCGCTGACCATGGAGACGTCCAGCTGGCGGGTGTAGGCCACCAGCAGGCCGAGGATGCGCATGAGCCGGTTCAGGTCGCGGGCCATCCACCCCTTGGCCCGGGCAACCACCAGGTCGTCCTTGACGGTCACGGAAAAATCAAACCCCTTGAGCACCTCGGACAAAAAGCGCGCCCGGCGGGAGCGGCGCACCGCCCCGGTGACCCCGCCCGCGAAGCGGAACTGCACGCTGTTGCGCGAATCGTCCTCGCTCTCGTAGCAGTCGATCAGGGTGAAGTGGTAGCCGAGCTTGAGGCTCAGGTGCAGGTAGCGGTCCGAGACCACGGCCAGGTTCTGGCCCATCCGCTTGACCCCGGCCGAATCGGCCGAAAACGTCCGGGTCATGCTCGACATGAAGCTGGAAAAGTCCACGGCCACGGGGTGGGACTGCCAGACCCCCTCCAGGGTCACGCCGTCGATGAAGGCGCGCAGGGTCTTTGACCGGACCTGCTCCGGCCGGACGGTCCGCCTGCGGCTCGGCGTGCCGTCCTCGCTCCCGGCGCACTCCTCGGTCAGCCCGCCGCCGATGTCCAGGACCACCAGGTCCATGGGCACCGGAAGCTCGAGGCGCCCGCCCGGGCAGGCCTCGCTGGCCCCGGCCGTGGTCGGGATCTCGGTCAGGATTTCCACGGCCTTCTCGTGGATGAACCGGGCGATGTCGTGCATGGTCCGGCACCCCTGGGGGGTGAAATTGTTCTCTTCCGGGTCCACCAGATAGAGGGGCTCGATGAGCTTGAGCATGCGCCGCAGCAGCCGGTATTCGTAGGTCTCCTCCATGCGGTCGCTCATGAAGTCATGCATGCGCAGTTCGCGGACCAGCCCCTGGTAGACGGTCTTCTGCTCGGCGTCCAGGGTGACCACGTCGCCCTCCTTGAGGACCAATGTGGCCCGGCTGGCGTTGAGCAGCGCGGGCACCCGGTACTCGCGGGCGATGGTCGCCATGTGCCCGAGCGGCGAGCCGATGTCCGTGATCACGCCCGAGGCCTTGGGCAGGACCGCGGCGTACTGGGGCGAGGACAGGTGGGCCACCAGGACCGCGCCCACCGGAAACTCCTCCAGGTCGCGCCCCTCCCAGGCCACGAAGACCGGGCCCGAGGCCACGCCCTGCTGGGCCACGTCGCCCTCGCCGCTGAGCAGCACGGGGTATTCCTTGAGCACCTCGCTCAGGGCCGGGGAGTGCGGGTCGTCGCCCGCCTCGATGCGCAGGGGCCGTGACTGGAGCACGATGAGTGCCCCGGACGGGTCGAAGGCGAACTCCATGTCCTGGGGCTTCTTGAAATACTGTTCCAGGCGGATGGCCGTGTCGGCCAGCAGCCGGACCTCCTCGGGCGACAGGCTGGGCGCGTCGCGCAGCGGTTCGTCCACGTCCTCGGTGACCACCGATCCCTCGGGGCCGGGGCGCAGGGCCGTGGGCTTGTGGGCCACGGTCCGCCGGAGCAGGGCGTGTTCCGGCTCGCGGCCGACCAGGAAGCGGTCCACCTCCACCTCGCCCGAGACCACCGGGGAGCCAAGCCCCCAGGCGGCGGCGATCTCGATGCCGCTCACCCCGCGCCGGACCGGGGACAGGGAGTAGACCACGCCGCTGGTCCGGGCCTCGACCATGGCCTGCACGGACACGGCCATGAAGACCTCGTCGGGCTTGAAGTCGTACTCGCGCCGGTATTCCATGGCCGCCGGGGAATAGGTGGACGCCAGGACCTTGCGGTAGGCGTCGTGCAGGTCCTCGGGCCGGACGTTCAGAAAACTGTCGTACTGCCCGGCAAAGGACAGGTCGCCGTCCTCGCCCCAGGCCGAACTGCGCACGGCCAGACGCAGGCCGCCCTCGCCCGCGCCCCGGCGCAGGTTCTCCAGTTCGCGGCCCATGGCCCGGCGCACGCGGGGCGGGATGGACCCGGCCAGGATGCGCGAGCGGATCTTGCCCGAGGCCTCCTGCACGGTCATCCCGCCGTTGCGCCACCCGTCCTCCAGGCGGACGATCTCGTCCTCGATGTCGTTGAGCTCCATGAACAGCCGGTAGGCCGAGGTGGTCACCGCGAAGCCGGGCGGCACGGCCCCGGCCGAGGCCTTGGCCAGCATGACCAGCCGGGTGGACTTGGCCCCGGCCGCGTCCATGTCCCGGAGGCGGATGTCCGCGAACGGGATGGCCATGACGTCGGGCAGGACCGGGCGGCGTTCCAGCTCGCTCTCCAGCTTGTGCCGGATGTCGCGGAACGCGGTGTACAGGCCGGGATAGCGCCCGGGAGCCATGGCGTCGAAGGCGTCGATGAGCTCCCGGACGGTATCCACGATGAACTGCTTGGACGAGCGCAGGTATTGCACGTCGAAGATGTAGTCCCCGCCGAGCTTGTCGTGCATGGAGGCGATGGCCGTGAGGATGCGGTTGTTCAGCTCGAGCACCTGCTGGAACTGCCGGAACAGGGCGGCCAGGGAAACGCGTTCCCTGCGCCGCCTGCGCAGCAGCCTGGTGCGGATATGCTCAAGCAGTCCGAACATGGCCGATCCCTCGCCCTAGTGGGCGCCTCCGCGTTCCTTGAAAACCAGGCTCATGAACAGCCCGGCCAGGATGGCGATGACCACGGCGGCCACCCCGTAGAGCAGCGAGTGGTCGAAGGCCAGCCTGGACAGGAAGGCGGGCAGCCCGGTCAGCTTGGTGTGCAGCTCCTCGGAGGCCATGTCCGCGACACGGCCGTCCTTCACGGCCAGGACCTCGACCCGGTACACGCCCTGGTGCATGGCCGAGGGGATGGACAGTTCGGCCCGGAAGGAGCGCATGCCCTCTTCCTCGCCGGTGTACTGGACAATGCCGTTCTCCACCTCGTAGAAGCCGTCCTCCTCCATGAGCTTGATGAACTCGTCATAGATCCAGTCTTCGGTATCCCCCTTGACGGATTGGAAGGCAAGGTCCGAGTGTTCCCAGTTGATTTCGGACGCGCCGTCCGTGCCCACCAGGAAGACGTCGGGCACGCCCTTGATCTCCACCTCGCCGAGGTTCATCCACAGCAGGCCCAGAGCCCTGCCCTTCTTCTTGAAGGCCTTGTCGCGCGGCTCGCCGAGCAGGCGGATGACCGCGGACGTGCCCTGGGGCACCGCGCCGGTGACGGTCACCCTGGTGCCGTTGAAGCCGGTGCCGATGGTCACCAGATTGGGCCGGATGGTCATGCTCACCGGGGCGGCGGCAAAGGCCGGGCAGGACAGGGACAGGGCGGCCAGCAGGGCCGCGCAGGCGTATGCGAACTTATTCATGACTAGTGACCTCCGGCGATGGCCAGCAGCACGTCGGGCGTGACCAGCAGGTTGAGCAGCATCTTGACCATGACGGCCAGGACCAGGGTGGCCAGCAGGATCTTGAGCTGTTCGCCCTTGAGCTTGCGGCTGATGCGGGTGCCGAACTGCGCCCCCAGGGTGGAGCCGAGCAGGAGCAGGACCGCCAGGACGAAGTCCACGGTGTGGTTGGTGTAGGACTGCAGGATGGTCACGTTGATGCAGGTGAACAGGATCTGGAACAGGCTGGTGCCGACGACCACGTGCATGGGCATGCGCAGCAGGTAGACCATGATCGGGACCATGATGAATCCGCCGCCCACGCCCATGATGGCCGCGAGCACGCCCACCAGGACGCCGAGCACCAACGGCATGAGCATGGACAGGCGCACTCCGGACTTGACGAAGTCGGTCTGGAAGGGAAGCGCCTCCATCATGGCCGCATAGCGCGACTTCTTGACCGGCTTGGCCGGCGCGTCGGCCTCCGGGGCCTTTTTGCGCAGGCTCTGGACCGACTCGATGAACATATAGGACCCCACGCCGCCGAGCATGAGCACGTAGGTGATGTTGATCAGAAAATCCGCGTTACCCATGGCCCGCAGGACCTTGATCACCTGAACGCCGCCGAAGCCGCCGAGCACGCCGCCGATGAGCAGCAGAAAGCCCATCTTGAAGTCCACGTTGCCCAGCCGGTAGTGGGCCAGGCAGCCCGAGGTGGACGCGCCCACGATCTGGTTGGAATCCGAGGCCGCGGCCACGGTCGGCGGAATGCCGAACATGATCAGCAGCGGCGTCATCAAGAACCCGCCGCCGACACCGAAGATGCCGGAAAGCAGGCCGACGAACCCTCCCAGGGCGAATACCAGGAACACGTTGACGCTGTTCCCGGCGATGGGAAGATACATATGAAACATCGATAGTCCTCCACTAGGTTGAATTCCATGTTCAGGCCCAAGCCCGCGACCGGGCGGGACCCGAGCCGGCCCGCGCCGTCCGCCTCGCCCCCTTGGGGGACGGACTCACCTGCGCTTGCCGTGCGCGGACACCTTCTGCACCACCTCCACCTCGCAGCGGGTGGTGGTATTCACCGCGTCGATCACCCTCATCAGTTTCAAGTAGAGCGATCGACGTCCCGACGGAGGGGCGCCGATGAAGAGCTTGGTCACGGAGTTTTCACGGATGAACTTGGGGATTTCCTCCTCCATCCGGCCCCGGACCACGTAGTAATCGAGACGGGTTCCCTCGGATCGGCCCTCGGCGAGGATCGACTCGAGCCGCTTCTCGGGCGAGCCTATCCACTCCTCGTTGTCCCCGGCCCGGCCGTCGATTTCCTCGTCCACAACCAGGAGGATGGAGACGTTCACGGCCATGCGCCGGGTCAGCCCCATGGCGTAATAGGCCAGCCACAGGCTCGATTCCGATTTGTCCACTACGATCAATACATTCTTCATTTTTCCCTTCCGTCGCCGCCTTAAGAGCAAGGCCGGTGCCACGGCCGGATTGAAGAAGGATATCTCAACCTATCAATATATAAGGAATTTTATTTTCTTGGAGGACTGTTCGGCCCGATTTTGCGCATTTTTTGTTTCAAAATGAAAAGCGATAGGATTGACCGGGCAAACGGTGGGCGAGTCTGTTGTGAAGGATCGAACAACACTACAACCACCTAGGATATCGATATTTTATTGAAACAACTCCACAGGAGCACGGATTCCGGCAGCACCGAAATGAATGTTTCATTCTGAAAAACCAGGGATAATCTCAGCCCCTCCAGGCCACTTTTGCGGCCAAACGTGTTTCAAAATGAACAAGAGAGAAAAATCCCCGGTAAGGTAGCTGTAAAAAAACCGCGTTTTTTCTTGAAGACAGGCGATAAAAGGGGCGTAAGGAGCCGCCCCGGGGCATGGGGACTTGTGGTGATGCGGCGGCGCGCCGGGATGGCGCAACGGGCCGGGCCGCGCGGGGCGCGGGTTCCCCCGGGCCGGGACGGCCGGGGCGGGAAGAAGCGACGGGGTGCGGGAGGCGGCTACGTTTCGTCCGTGTCCAGGCCGAACTTCTTGAGCCGCCGCCAGAGGGTGGTCCGGGGGATGCCCAGGATGGAGCTGGCCAGCCCCTTGTTGTTGCCCGTGGCCTCGAGCACGTGGAGGATGTGCCGTTTCTCGACCTCCTCCAGGGGGAGCAGGCCCGGGGTGCCGAGGTTGCTGAAGGTCAGGTTGAGCAGGTCGGGCGGCAGTTCGCGCAGGCCGATGACCGCGCCGTCGGCCAGCGCCACGGCGCGCTGGACGATGTTCTCCAGCTCGCGGACGTTGCCCGGATAGTTGTACTGGGTCAGGACCTCCATGGCCTGGGACGAGATGGAGGCCACCTCCTTGCCGAACCGGGCGTTGAAGGTCGTGAGGAAATGCTCGGCCAGGAGCGGGATATCCTCGCGCCGCTCGGCCAGGGTGGGCAGGTAGATGCGCACCACGTTGAGGCGGTAGAAGAGGTCCTCGCGAAACTGCCCGGCGGCCATGGCCTCCTGCAGGTCGCGGTTGGTGGCCGCGATGATCCGGATGTCCAGGTCGATGGGCTGGGTGCCGCCCACGCGCAGGATGCGCCGGTCCTGGATGACGTGGAGCAGCTTGACCTGCATGTTCAGGGGCATCTCGCCTATCTCGTCCAGAAAGACCGTCCCGCCGTTGGCCGATTCGAGCAGCCCGATCTTGGTGGCCGTGGCCCCGGTGAAGGCTCCCTTCTCGTGGCCGAACAGTTCGCTCGAGATGAGCTCCTCGGTGAACCCGCCGCAGTTGAAGGAGACGAAGGTCCGGTTCTTGCGCGGGGAGAGGTCGTGGATGGCCTTGGCCGCCCGCTCCTTGCCCGTGCCGGTGTCGGCCTGGAGCAGGACCGTGCAGTTGACCGGCGCGACCTTGCGGATCATGGCGAAGACGTCGAGCATGACCCGGCTGGCCCCGAGGAAGTCCTTGAGCGGCGGGACGTCGTCCAGGGCCTCTTTCAGCCGCCGGTTCTCCTCGCGCAACTCGAGCTTTTCAAGCGCCTCGCGGGCCACGGTGCGGATTTCCTGGAGGCGAAACGGCTTGACGATGTAGTTGGCCGCGCCCTTGGCCGTGGCCTCCACGGCCGAGGCGATGGATCCGTGCCCGGTGATGATCACGGCCTCCACGTTCTCGAACCCGGTCTTGACGGCCTCGAGGATGTCGATGCCGTCCATGTCCGGCAGCTTGAGGTCGATGAAGGCGAGCTGGAAGGGGGCCTCGGCCATGCGCGCCAGGAAATTGTGCCCCAGCCCGAAGGTCTCCACTTCGAAGCCGAGCCTGGTCAGCGCCCTGCCGACCATCTTGGCCGCCTGCCCCTCGTCGTCGATGACCGCCGCGCGGAACCGGGTCATGCCGCCTCCCCGTCGGCCAGGACCGGCAGGCAGACGGTGAAGGTCGTGCCTTCGCCCTCCCGGCTCTGCACGTCCACGGTCCCGCCGTGCTTCTTGAGGATGCCGTAGATGATGGACAGCCCGAGCCCCGTGCCTTTGCCCACCGGCTTGGTGGTGAAGAAGGGATCGAAGATGCGGCTCAGGGTGTCCTTGTCCATGCCGCAGCCCGTGTCGGACACGTCCACGCAGACCCGTTCGCCGTCGGTCCAGGCCGCCACGCCGAGGGTGCCGCCCCGTTCCATGGCCTGGTCCGCGTTGAGAAAGAGGTTGATGAAGACCTGCTGCAGGTAGTGCATATCGCCGTGGATGTCCGGCAGGCCGTCCGGCAGGTCCGTCTCCACCCTGACGCCGTTCAGGGAGAGCTGGTTGCCGACCAGCTTGAGGGTCTGGCGGATGACGTTGTTCATGTCCAGGCGGGCCAGGGGCCGGTCCTCCTCCCTGGAGAAGTCGAGCAGGTTGCGGACCACTTCCGAGGCCCGGCCGGTCTCGTTGATGATGTCGCCGAGCAATTCGCGGACCTCCTCCTCGGGCAGATCCTCGAGTTCCTCGAGCAGGGTGTCGGCGGTCAGGGAGACGTTGTTCAGCGGATTGTTCAATTCATGGGCGATGCCCGAGGTCAGGGTGCCGATGGAGACCAGCTTGCGGGCCTCGATGAGCTGCTCCTGGCGCTCGTCCAGCTGGGCGGCCATGGACTGGAAGGCCGAACGCATCATCACCGAGATGGGATCCTCGCTGGTCAGGTGCTGGATGGCCTCGTAGTCTCCCTTGGCCACGCCGTCCGCGGCGCGCTGCACGTAGTTGAGCCGCCCGAGCATCTTGCGCGCCTGCCAGATGTAGACGGCGGTGATCAGGATGAGGATCAGGGAGCTGGCCGCCAGGGGCATGTACAGGATGCGGTTCAGGGCGTCGTGGATGGTCTGCCGCTTCTTGGCGAGCAGGGCCTGGGCCGCCTCCACCAACCGGGTGCCGTGCTGCCGGGTGCTGTCGGCCACGCTCTTGTCGCCGTTGGCCAGAGCATGCAGCAGCGTGCGGTATGCGGCGATGTCCTCGAGCACGCCGTCATAGGTCCCCCGGCCCAGGATCTCAACGATCTGGGGCCTGAGCAGGGCCACGGTGTGCTCGGCGCGGTCCAGGTAGACCAGGGCCTCCGACAGGCTGCCCGGCTCTGGGTAGAACATGAAGTTCTTCTCGTAGCGCCGGGTCTCCAGGATGTCCGAGACCACGTCGTGGAACTCGTCCATGATGATCAGCCGCTCGCGGAAGGCCACTATGTTCCACCAGTACATGCCCATGGTCAGGAGCATGAACAGAACAAAGGCGAGGACCACCAGAAAGACCTTGATCTTCAACGACTGCATAGCGGCTCCGAATGTTACCCGAGGCCCGGCGGCACGCCCGCCCGCGCGTGCGGACGGGCATGGCCGGAGACAAGGGCGATATTCTCGCCTCAAACGGGTGCAAAAAGCAACTCCCCGGCGGACGCCGCGTTCCGGGCGGAGCCGGGGAGGCTTCCGAATGCCTGTTCCGGGCGCGCGAGCCGGTCAGTATTCCCCGGCCGACAGGTCCACGCCGAACGCCTTCCACTGGGCCTCGGCCAGGACGGTGGCCTTGTCGACCAGCTCCGCCTCCCACGGCTCCAGGACCAGGGTTTCGGCCACCAGCTGCCAGATGTACTTCACCTCGTACTTGTAGTCCGTGTAGTACTTGGGCAGCCGCTTCATGATCTGGTCGCGGCAGTTGGAGCAGCCGACCACGACCACGTCGGCCCCGGTCCGCTTGATCTGCTCGAACTTGTGCCGCCCGTGCCAGGCGGACTGGTCGTCGAACGGGGCGGGCCACATGCCGCCGCCCGCGCCGCAGCAGTAGTTCAGCCCCCGGTTGGGGGTCATGTCCACGAAGTCGTCCACGCACTGGCGGACGATCCAGCGCGGCTCCTCGTAGAACCCCTTGCCGAAGTGGCGCTGCAGTTCCCGGCCGTGCTTACAGGAGTCGTGCCAGGTGAACCGCCTGCCCGCGTTGACCGACTTGTCGAGCTTGATGCGCCCCTCGCGGATGATCCCGACCAGGTAGTCGTAGAGATAGGTGAAGCCGACCTCGTTGTTCGGGTCCTCGAGCACGCAGGCCTCCATACCCTTGCGGCAGCCGTAGGACCCGCCGCCGCAGTCGGGCATGATCATGCGCTCGATGTTGTATTGGTGCATGTAGTCGATCTTGCGCTTGGCCAGGAACTTGTTGGCCGCGTAGTTGCCGGTGAACAGGGCCCAGTCCACGGCCTCCCACCCCTGCGACGGCACGGTCCAGTCCTCGCGGGCCGCGTAGAAGACCTTCCACCACCAGAACTGGTCCTCGAAGTCGCCGTAGACCTCCTTGGAGTTGGGGAAGAAGAGGATTTTCGCGTCCTGCTTGTCCACGGGCACGTAGAAGCCCGGGCACTCCTCGGCCAATTCGCTCCCCAGGTCGGCCATGCCTTCCAGGTATTCCTCGCGGCTGATGGCCAGGTTGTTGCCCGTGTCCACGTTGTTCTGCATGCCCTTGTGCAGGGAGCCCGGGACCTTGTCCCGGTCGCGCAGGCTCTTCATGTGGGCCATGACCGCCGGGATGTCGATGTTCGCGGGACAGGAATAGGCGCACCGCCCGCAGCCGGTGCACAGCCACGGGAAGTCGGAATCGACCACCTCGTCGACCATGCCGTAGGCGAGCATGCGCATGACCTTGCGGATGTCCCACTCCTCCATGCCCGGGGTGGCGGTCACCGGGCAGCCGTTGGAGCAGGTGCCGCAGGCCAGGCACCCGCTGAAATCGAATCTGTTCAGGAACTCCCTGACTTCCGCGTCCAAGGGCTTGGGCATAACCGTCATGGCTCACTCCTTTCGCATCGCCTGGCGCACGCCGCGCCGGGGCGTTCCGGGGGCGGCCGTCCGCCCCCGGAACCGGTTCGGTTCAACGCCGGGTCAGGCCAGGGCCTCGGCCTGGACCACCTGGCCGCCCTGGTCGTACATCAGGCCGCAGCGCAGGTCGAAGTGCCGGTTGACGCTCATGGTCGGACACGGCGCGTTCAGGGCCACCTGGGTCACGGTGGAGCCCAGGAACGCCTTTTCCGGGTCGCGCTCCTTGGAATGGTGGGCCATGATCAGCAGGTCCGCGTCGCCCTGGCGGGCCGTGCGCAGGATCTCCATGGCCGGTTCGCCCATCTCGGCCCTGAACGAGCATTCGGGGATGCCGTCCAGCCGCTTGCCGTACACGCCCTCCAGCCGGGACAGACACTCGCCGCGCCCCTCGCCGCCGGGTTCGCTGACGTGCATGACCACCAGGTTGGCCTTGTACTGTCGGGCCATCTGGCCGCCGTAGGCCACGGCGCATTCAGCCTGGTCCGAGAAGTCCGTGGCCACCACGATGTTGGTGAACAGCGGCTCCTTGCAGGCCACGTCCTTGTGCACGATCATGACCGGGCAGCGGGCGCGCTGGCTGACGCGCTCGAGCGTGCTGCCGGCCATGCCCCACATCTTGGAGCGCCGCTCCTCGTATTCCTGGGTGTGCGGGCCCATGACGATGAGGTCCGTGTTCTTGGACCGGGCCAGGCGCAGCAGTTCGTTGTGCGGGATGCCCGGCACGACCACGATCTGCGCGCCCGGCACGTTGCCCAGGTATTCGTCGTACATTTCGCGCAGCTTGCCGCCGAGCTGGTCGGTCTCGCCCGAGGGCGCGAGGTGCTCGATGGAGCCCCAGCCCTGCTCCATGCCGGCCACGTGGACCAGGTAGAGCTTGGACTCGAACTTGGCGGCGAACTCGGCCGCCGCCCTGACCGCGCAGGCATCGATGCCGGTGGGCGTGACGCCCACGATGATGTCCTTAAACATGACTAGCCCCCTTTGCTTTCCGGTTTATGCGTTCAAACCCGTTTCCTCCCCGTCTTCGGGCGCGGGCTCGGCCCACGCCCTGGCTGCAATGCCCCGCCTGACCGCCGGGGTCATGGTCAGGTTGGCCGAAAGCTGCATGTCCTTATCGGACAGCCCCATGGCCAGCCCCATGAGCTGGGTCAGGTAGAGCACGGGCACGCCCTGGCCGCCCGCCCTGCGCGCCTTGGCTTGGTACGCCTCCAGGTTCATCTGGCACAGCGGGCAGACCGTGACGATGGCGTCGGCCCCGGCCGCATCGCTCAATATGTCGGCCACGGACCGGATGGCCACCTCGGCATGTCCCATCATCAGCGAGGCCCCGCAGCACCGGTTGGCCATGTCCCACTGGTGGACCTCGCCGCCCATGGCCTGGATGAACGGCTCCATGGACACCGGCCTGCCCGGCTCGTCGAAGACCGGATAGGGCCGCAGGATCTGGCAGCCGTAATACGGCGCGATCCGCATGCCCTGGAGCCCGTCGGTGATCTTCTGCTCCACGATCCTGGCGCCCACGTCGTTCTTGAGCACGTCGAGCAGGTGGCGGACCCTGACCCCGCCCCGGTAGTGCAGCCCGGAAGCGGCCAGGACCTCGTTGACCCGGCCGTGCAGGCTCCGGTCGCCGACCACCTCGCGGTCGACCTTGAGCAGGTTGAGGTAGCAGGCCGAGCACGGCGCGAGCACGTCAGTGACGCCCTGGTCCGCCATCTCCTGTTCCACGATGGCCAGGTTGCGCGCGGGCAGGGCGTAATGCATCAGCTTGCTTACCGGCTCGGCCGCGCTCGCCCCGCAGCAGGTCCAGTCCGGAATTTCGACCAGCTCAACGCCCAGCCGCTCCATGACCAGCCGGGTGGACACGTCGAACTCGCGGGCGCTCTCGGTCAGCGAACAGCCGGGATAGTACGCGTACTTCATGACAATCCCTCCATTTCACGGGCCTTGGCGAACAGGGGCCTGAGCACCCCGCCCCGCCCCCGGCCCGGCATGCGCACCTTGCCCTTGCCGAGCATGCGCACCCCGAGCGGGACATAGGAGAGCGGCAGCATGGGGTCGCGGGCCTTGAGAAAGTACCGCTGCATCATGCTCGTCTCCTGGACCCGGCCGTGGGCCTCCACGTCGTCCATGAAGGCGGCGTAGAAGGCCTGGTTCTTCCGCGCACTCCTGCCGCCCTCGATCCCGGCCAGCCTTTTCAGGGCGGCCATGGCCGAGGTCAGCTTCAGGCCGCGCGGACAGCGCAGCGTGCACATGTAGCAGGCCGAGCACATCCAGAACGTCCTGCTCGCCAGTATCTCGTCGAGCATGCCGAACTGGATCATCCGCCACATGGCCCGGGGGGTGATGTCCATGGCGTGCCGGTTGGGGCACGATGCCGTGCAGGTGCCACACTGCATGCACGCGCCCACGGCCTCGCGCAGTTCCTTGAGCACCATCCGGTCGGCCTCCAGGGCCGGGCTCCACGTTTCCCTGACTGCTTGGTTCATGATCCGTCACTCCTTGGCAATGTGTTGCCCGGCCCTAGGCCGGTTCCTCCAGGGCCGCGTCGATGACCGACAGCATCGGCCCGTCGTGGAACCCCTTGAGCACGGTGGCGCTGTTGGGACAGACCGCGGCGCACGCCCCGCACCCCTGGCAGAGGATCTCGTCCACCACGATCCGTTCCTCGGCCATGTCCACGCTCCTGGCCCCGTAAGGGCAGGCGCCGACGCAGGCCTGGCACAGGGAGCACAGGGAGTCGCGCACCGTGGCCACCACGGTCTCTCGAGGAATCTTTTCGGCGTTCAGGATGCGCAGGGCCCGCTGGGCCGCCGCCTTGGCCGAGGCCACGGTCTCGCGCATGCGCCGGGGCCCCAGGGCGATGCCGCACAGGTAGATGCCCTGCTTGAGGAAATCCACAGGCCGCCACTTGAAGTCCGCCTCGCGGTAGAAGCCGTCCTGGTCGATCTCCACGTCGAAGACCTCGAGCAGGTCCTCCACGTCGTTGGGCTCGATGCCGCTGGCGAGCGACAGGATGTCCGGCCGCAGCTCGATCTGTTCGCGCAGGATGGGGTCGAAGCCCCGGACCACGGGCTTGCCGTCCTCGAAGGTCACCTGGGGCGAGGTCAGGTCGTCGTAGCGGATGAAGATCGCCCCGGCCTTGCGCGCTTGGGTGTAGTAGGTCTCCAGGAACCCCTGGGTCATGATGTCCCGGTAGAAGACGTAGACGGGCAGGTCCGGGTTGCGCCCCTTGAGGGCGAGCACGTTCTTGAGCATCTCCGGGCAGCAGACCTTGCTGCAATAGGTCCGGTCCTGGCCGGGGTTTCGCCAGCACTGGATCATGACCACGGACGACAACCCCTTGGCGTCGAGCTGGCCGGTGGCCAGCTGCTCCTCCAGGGTCAGGTGGGTCATGACCGGCTTGTGCACGCACAGCCCGGACTCGTAGACCTTGGCCTCGTGCCCGCCGGTGGCCAGGATGGTCACCCCGTGCTCCAGGGGGAAGACCCCCATGGGGCTGGCGATGGCCGAGCGGAAGTGTCCGGCGCGGCCCCGGGACAGAACCACCCGCGCCTCCTTGAAGACCTTGATGTTCGGGTGCTTCTCCACCTGGGCGATGAGCTCCTCCATGTAGGCGCGCGGGTCCGTGCCGTCCAGCTGGGTATGCAGCCGCATGGCCGTGCCGCCGAGCGACTCCTCGGCCTCCACCAGGCAGACCCCGTACCCCTGGTCCGCGATGGACATGGCCGCGACCATGCCGGCCAGGCCGCCGCCGACCACCAGGGCCGAGCGGACCACGTCCACGGTCACGGCCTGGCCGGACGGGTCCGCGCCCTGCAACCGGGCCACGGCCGTGGCCAGGGAGGAGTATATCTCGCGCGCGGTGCGCCCGTTCCCGTTGCCGTCGCCGCCCACGGTGGCGGTGTAGATGTCGACCACGTCCATGAGCGCGGGGTTCAGGCCGATGGTCCGGCCCAGCTCCTTGAGCCTGGGGATGTAGGCGTACGGCATGCACGCCCCGATGAGCACGCGGTTGGGCTTGTACTCCATGGCCGCCGCCTCGATGTCCTTCCAGCCCTGCGGGGTGCAGGCGCTGCCCACGCGCATGACCTTGCAGACCGAGTGGACCCTCTGCATGCGATCGGCCAGCGCGTCCAGGTCCACGGCCTGTTCCAGGGTCGGGCAGGAGGTGCAGATGGTCACCAGCGTCCGCGCCGGGTCCCTGGACACGTCCGGGTATTCCGGCTCGGGCTCGGCCTCGATGCCCGCCAGGACGTCGTAGGCCTTGATGATCCTGGACGCGGCCTGGGCCGCGGCCCCGGCGTGGATGACCGACTCGGAGATGTCGCGCGGCTCGCCGCAGGCGCCCGCCGCAAACACGCCCACCCGGCTGGTCCGCTCGGGCCGGTACGGCAGGGTGTCCACGAAGCCCCACTCGTTCAGGTCCACGCCCATGGTCAGGGCGAACTTGTCCATGCCCCTGGGCGGCCGCGCCCCGGCGGCCAGGACGACCATGTCGTATTCCTCGGCGACCAGTTCGCCCGCGTCGGTCAGGTATTCCAGCCTCAGCCCCCGGCCGTCGTCGGTCGGCTGAATGGAGTGCGGGCGGCTGCGCACGAAACGCACGCCGTATTCCTTCTCCGCGTTGGCCCGGTAGCGCTGGTACTCCTTGCCCGAGGTGCGCATGTCCATGTAGAAGATGGAGGTCTCGGCCTCCCCGCCCGTGGCCCGCTTGGCCAACAGCGCCTCCTTGATGGAGAACATGCAGCATACCCCGGAGCAGAAATCGGCGTTCTTGTGCGCGTCGCGCGAGCCCACGCACTGAATCCAGGCGATGCGCCCGGCCTTTTCGCCGTCGGGCCGCCGCAGTTCGCCGCCCGTGGGCCCGGTGCCCGAGAGCAGCCGCTCGAACTCCACGGCGGTAAGCACGCCGGGATGACGGTAGTTCCAGATGTCCGCCCCGCCCTCGGGGTCCATGTCCGGGCTGTAGCAGTCGAAGCCCCCGGCCAGGACCACGGCCCCGACCTCGAGCTTGTCCGTGCGGTCGGACAGAATGCGCACGTAGAGCTTGTCCAGCCAGGGCACGAAGGCCTTGCCCGCGAGCGGCTTGACCAGGTATTCGCGCGCGCCCTGCATGACCAGGTTCCCGGCCTGCTCCACGGCCTCCGCATCGGCCAGAACCACCACGGGCAGGTCGGGCCGCAGCTCCCTGGCCCGGGTCAGGACCCGTTCGGCGTCCATGTCGTCCAGGCCCATGCCCACCAGGAGCAGCCCGACCGGTTCGTCCGTGGCGAGCATGTCCACGGCCTCGCGCCCGGACTCGGTGAAGTGCAGCGGGAAGTTCTGCTCTCTAAGCTCCTTCTCCATCATCGCTTTGACCTCGGGGTCGCGGTCGGCCACCAGGATGTGGAACTCCTTGCGCTCCTCGAACTTGAAGTCGATGGCACCGGTGGGGCAGGCCTCGAAGCACTTCCAACAGCGGATGCAGTTGTCCAGGTCGAGCACGTAGTGGTTGGGGATGGCGTGGGGCACGGGCAGGTGGACCGCCGTGCGCTCGGTCAGCCCGGCGTTGAACTCGCTGGGCACGCGCACCGGGCAGACCTCGGCGCACTTGCCGCAGCTGATGCACTTGGCCGGGTCGATAAGCGTGGACTTGCGCTTGAGCGAGACCAGGAACTTGCCGGGCTCGCCCTCCATGGTCTCCACCTCGGTGGACAGCATGATGTCGATGTTGTCGTGGAACAGCCCCTTGCGCAGGCAGAACTGGCTGGAGGAGTCGCGCGACATCAGCGGGAGCATGCGGCACATGCCGCAGTGGTCCGAAGGGAACTGGTGGTCCAGTTGGCTGAGGATGCCGCCGTGGCTGGGCCTGCGGTCGATGAGCGCCACCTTGTGCCCGGTGACGGCCAGGTCCAGGGCCGCGCGGATGCCGCCGATGCCCGCCCCGACCACCAATGCGCCGTATTGCTTTCTCATGTCTCTCCTCCCCTGTGTCGGGCCGTCAATCGTGCGATGATCAGGCCATGTGCGAAACCGCGTCCTGGAACTCGTCTTCCTTGAAGACCGACAACGGCGGCGGTTCGTCCAGGCTGCGGCCCGGCACGTAGTCGAAACTCTCCTGGGTGCGCGCGGCCACGGTGCGGAACAGCTCCATGACCGGGATGTCGTTGGGGCAGGCGTTTGAGCACTGGCCGCAGCCCACGCAGGCCATGGACATGTGGGCCATGCGCGTCAGGTGGTAGAAGACCGTGTCCGTGGGCATCTTGAGCGCCCCCTTGCGCTTGGCCCAGCCCATGTACTGCCACGGCTTGTGCTCGAACACGTCGGTGTTGAAGACGCACTCCTTGCAGTAGCAAACCGGGCAGGCCACCCGGCAGTTGTAGCAGTTGACGCAGGACGAGAGATACTCGGACAGGTCGGTCAGGGTGCCGGTGGCCGCCCGGGTGCGTTCGAACATCGCGTCCCGGCTGGCCGTGCGCACCTGGACCATGGCCTTCAACGCCTCGGCGCGGCCGCCCGCCTCGGCCTCGGACAGCCCCAGGCCGAGGAGCAGGGATTCGCCGCGCGGGCTGGCGGCCATGACCGGGATGTGCCCGGACAGGTCGGCCCCGGCCAGGCCGAGAACGATGTCCGCGTTCTCCGGGGCCGGGTGCTCGCAGGCCATGCAGGCCGGGGCGATCTCGGCCCCGCCGTCGCCGACCCGCTTGTGGAAGTCCAGGGTGGACTCGAACGGGTCGCGGTCGCCGCGAAACGCCTTGTAGCCGACGTTGTCAAAGGCCCCCATGCAGTCCAGGCCGACCAGGATGACGTCGTCGATGCTCCCCTGGTTGAGCTTGACCAACTCGACAAAGGCGCGGATCTCGCACGGCCGCATGACCGCCGCGATGCGCTCGCCCGCCTGGCCCCGGGTCAGCCGGGCCAGGAGCTTGGCGCTGTTCATGGGAAAGGCCGGGGCCAGCGGGTCCGCCCCGGAGAGCTGGGCCGGGTCGGTCACCAGGGTCGGCATGGGCATGCCCTTGCCGAACAGGTGCATGGGCACCAGCACGCCGCCGATATCCTCGCTTTCCATCAACCCGCGCAAAAACTCCTGCACCGCCGCGATCGGGTTGCCCCCGTCGATCCGAATCATTGCCGTGGTAGCCATGTCACGCCTCCCGCGCCCTAGATCACGGCCATGGAACGCGCTTCCATGGGGCCGAGCTCTCTGATTTCGTTGATGAAGTTATTGACCGTCGCGGCGAATTCATTGCCTTCGCTCGCCCCCACCCAGGTCAGCTTGACCCGCCCCTTCTCGATGCCGAACTGGGGCAGGATCTCGTTCAGGAGCTTGACCCGCCGCCTCGCCTTGTAGTTGCCGTTGATGTAGTGGCAGTCGCCCGGGTGGCAGCCCGAGACGAGCACCCCGTCCGCTCCGGAGAGCAGGGACTTGACGATGTACTTGGGGTCCACCATGCCGGTGCACATCATGCGCACCATGCGCAGGTTGGGCTGCTGGATCATCCGCGAGGTCCCGGCCAGGTCCGCGGCCGTGAAGGTGCACCAGTTGCAGACAAAGGCCAGAATGGTCGGTTCGAACTCGCTACTCATGGCGCGCCTCCTCGACGGGCCGCTCCACGGGAATCTCCACAGGATGTCCCTCGCCCTGTTCAGGCGGGAGCCAGCCCGGGACCATCCCCAGGAGTCCGTCTATTTCGTTGAATATCTGTGTCTCGTTGAAGTGCTTGATCCGGGCCGCGCCGCTCGGGCAGTACCCGGCGCACGAGCCGCACCCCTTGCACATGGCCTCGTTGATCACGGCCACGTTGCGCCGCTCGTCGAACTCGATGGCCGAGTAGGCGCACAGCCCCACGCAGACCCGGCAGCCCACGCAGATGTCCGGGTTGATCCAGGAGGTGGTCGGCGAGATGGAGACCGTGCCCTTGGCCGCCAGGGCCAGGGCCTGGGCCGCGCCGCCCGAGGCGTGCGAGACCGCGTCCGGGATGTCCTTGGGCCCCTGGCAGGCCCCGGCCAGGAAGACCCCGTCCGTGGCCGTGGAGACCGGCCCGAGCTTGGGGTGCTCTTCCAGCAGGAAGCCGTCCTGTCCCTGGGCCACGCCGAAGACGCGGGCCACCTCGGTCATGTCCGCCCTCGGTTCCATGGCCGTGCACAGGACGACCATGTCCACGGGCAGGCGCACGTTCACGCCGAGCAGGGTGTCCTCGCCCACCACCACGAGCTTGCCGTCCTCCCGCACGATCTCGGCGGGCCGCCCCCGGATGAAGGTCACGCCCTCCTCCTGGACCCGCCGGTAGAATTCCTCGTACCCCTTCCCGAAGCAGCGCATGTCGATGTAGAAATTGTACACTTGGGTGTCGTGGCCGACCTTGTCCTTGATCAGGTGGTCGTACTTGAGCGCATACATGCAACAGGTCCGCGAACAGTACTCGTGGTAGTTCTTGTCGCGGCTGCCCACGCAGTGGATGATGGCCACACTCTCCGGCTTTTGCCCGTTCTTCATGACGATCTTGCCCCCGGTGGGGCCGACCGCGTTGTTCAGCCGCTCGAACTGGAGCGCGGTGTAGACCTCGTCATAGCGCCCGAAGCCATATTCGCGCATGGGCGTCGGGTCCATGGTGTCGTAGCCCGTGGCCAGGACGATGGAGCCCACGTGGAAGACCTCGCGGGTCTCCTTCATGTCGTAGTCGATGGCCCCGGTGGGGCATATCTTCTGGCAGACGCCGCACTTGTCCTTGGTGATCTTCCTGCAGATCGTCCCGTCGATGACCGGGGTGTTGGGCACGGCCTGGGGCGAGTTGCGGTAGATGGCCTTGCGGTATCCCAGCCCCTCGTTGAATTCGCTGATCGCCTTGGTCGGGCACTTCTCCAGGCAGGCCCCGCAGCCGGTGCAGACGTCCGCGTTGACGTAACGCGGCTTGTGCTTGACCGTGACCGTGTAGTTGCCCACGAACCCGGTGACCTCCTCCACCTCGGACCAGGTCATCAGGTTGATGTTCGGCTCCTGGCTGACCGCGACCATCTTGGGCGTGGAGATGCAGGCCGCGCAGTCGAGCGTCGGAAAGGTCTTGTCGAACTGGGCCATGTGCCCGCCGATGGACGGGCTCTTCTCCACCAGGTGAACCTTGTGCCCGGACTTGGCGATGTCCAGCGACGCCTGGATACCCGCGATGCCCGCCCCAACGACCATGACGTCGGGCAGGACCTCGACTTCGCGCGAGTAGAGCTTCTGGTGGTCCGCCACCCGCTCCACCGCGGCCTCGACTATGTGCCGCGCCTTGGCCGTGGCCTCGATCGGGTCCGCCGTGGTCCAGGAGCAGTGCTCGCGGATGCAGCAGTGCTGCATCAGGTACGGGTTGAGCCCGGCCCGGGCGCAGGCCTGCTGGAAAGTCTTCTCGTGCAGCCGGGGCGAACAGGAGGCGACCACCACCCGGTCCAGCCCGTACTGGCGGATGTCCTTGATGATCATCTCCTGGCCGGGGTCCGAGCACATGAACTGGTAGTCCCGGGACACGACCACGTCCTTGAGGCCGCCCGCGAACTCGGCCACGCCGCCGCAATCGACCTTGCCCGCGATGTTGGACCCGCAATGACAGACATAGACACCGATCTTTCTGGACATGTCCCCCTCCTCCGTGAAAACCGCGCTCACCGCGTGGGTTTGCCGCTGGTCAACTCCAGGGTCAGCTCGCCCACCAGCTTCTTGAGTTCCTCGTTCTCGGCCGCCAGCTCCATGTCGCCTGGAGGCAGGGGCGGCTTCTCGAACACGAGGTGGCTGTTCTCCAGAAAATGCCCCCGCCACTTGTAGTACTGGCCCGGCCGCAGGTCGTGGGCCCGGCAGAGATCGTTGACGCACTCGCCCATCAATCCCGCCAGCACGATCCTGGCCTTGGTCTTGGAATCCCACTTTCTCCTCATCCGCCGACCCTCCTGCCGATATTCCCGGTCTCGCCACCGCCTGCGCTTCCCCCTGGAGAGCCGGAGAGTCCGGCATCCTCCTCCACCGTCCTTGGGCCCGCGCCCCCTGTCCGGCCAACCGCCCGAATCGGAAGGCGAAATCCGTGATCATCAGGATGAACCCACCCCGTGCGCGGGCTACTCACTTTGTCTCCAAGTCAAGATGCGTGCCGTTTCAAACATAGAGAGGAATATGAAGATGATAATGGAGAGACATGCGCAGCTGAACGGCATAACCGCAAAGGAAAACGGACTTTTTCCGTCTTGCCGCACAAGACGGTTCTTGCGCCGCAAGACGGCCGGCCCCGACGGGGAGAGTCGAGAACCATTTTCATTGGGTGTTTAAAACACCTTGCGGTTCGAACCACTCTCCTGACCTCCAAGGGTTTTCAGGCGAAAGGCCATCTCGCCGGACAAGATACCGGAGCGGAGAGGGAGAGAATCCGGGGATGTTTCTTCAAGGATATCGCTGTGTCGAAGGCATTGCCCAGGAATCGTAAATTGTGCTACGTCTGGGGCATCATTCCTGTTGCAACGGGGGGCACCCCATGACGGACATCCTGATCGTCGACGGCGACGCGGCCTTTGCCGGGGGGCTGGCCAAGTCGCTCCTGGAGCACGGCTTCGCGTCGAACTCCTGCAACTCGCTGTCCAGGGCCCTGGGCATCCTGCACACCGGCTCGTTCAAGGCGGTCCTGCTCGGGGACGACCTGCCCGACGGCGACGTGGTGGATTACCTGGCGCATATCCGCGAGGTGCCGTCCTTTCCCGAGGCGATCATCGTCACCCGCAGGCGGGACCCGGACATCGCGGAAAGGGCCATCCAGTCCGGGGCCTGGAACTACGTGACCAAGCCCCTGAACCTGCAACGGCTCCTGGTGTTGCTCGAGCGGGTCATCACCTACCACACCAAGGTCCATTCCGGATTCTGCCCGGTTTCGCTCCGGCGCCAGGGGATCATCGGCAACAGCCGGCCCATGCTCACCTGCCTGGACGCCGTGGCCCAGGCCGCGACCAGCGACATCAACGTGCTGCTCATCGGCGAGACCGGCACGGGCAAGGAGCTCTTCGCCCGGTCCATCCACAAGAACTCGCCGCGCCGGGACAAGCCGTTCGTGGTCGTGGACTGCGCGGCCATGCCCGACACCCTGGCCGAGAGCCTGCTCTTCGGCCACGAGCGCGGCGCGTTCACCAGCGCGGACGCGCCCACCGTGGGGCTGGTCAAGCAGGCGGACGGGGGCACCCTGTTCCTGGACGAGGTGGGCGAACTGCCCATGCCCCTGCAAAAGGTCTTTTTGCGCGTGCTCGAGGGGCGCAGCTTCCGGCCCGTGGGCGGTACGCGCGAGATCAACAGCGACTTCCGGCTGCTGGCGGCCACCAACCGCGACCTGGAACGCATGGTCGAGGGAGGCGAGTTCAGGCGCGACCTGTATTTCCGGCTGCGCGGCATGCACATCCGCCTGCCCGCCCTGCGCGACATCACCGAGGACATCAACGAGATGACCTGCAAGTTCATCCAGCGCCATTGCGAAAAACTGAAGATGTCCACCAAGGGGTTTTCCCCGGACTTCCTGGACGCGCTCATGCACTACCAGTGGCCGGGCAACGTCCGCGAGCTGATCCACACCCTGGAGCAGGCCCTGTCCCGCGCGGGCAACGACGCCGTGCTCTTTCCCCGCCACCTGCCCAAGGCGATCCGCGCCCAGATCGCCCGCCGGGCCATGGAGCCGGAGCACCGGGAAGCCAAGCCGGCCCACCACCACGAGATCGCCCCGCCCGAGGCGTTCCCGGACATGCGCACCTACCGCGACCAGCAGATCGCCCAAAGCGAGGAGCGCTACCTCAAGAACCTGATGGAGCTGACCGGCGGCGACATCCCGTCCTCCTGCCAAATCTCCGGCCTGTCCCGCGCCCGCCTCTATGCCCTGCTCAAACTCTACGGCATCACCCGCAAGTAAAATCACCAACTCTCCGCGCTGATCCGCCCGCGAAGCGGCACCAAAAGGTTTAGGAAGGAAAGGGGGATGGGGGTCCGGGGGAAGGGGGAAAGGAACCTTTCCCAAAGGGTTTCCTTTCCCCTTCCCCGCTTCCCTACACCCAACGCACCACGGCCAGGGTCATGTCGTCGCGTTGGGGGGCGGTGGCGCGGAAGGCGGTCACGGCCTGATTCACGGTGTGGACCAGGCCGGCGGCGTCCTGGTCCGCGTGCTTGCGGACCAGGGCCTTGAAGCGATCCTTGCCGAACATTTCGCCGCCGGGCGAGACGGCCTCCCAGATGCCGTCGGTGCCGATGACCGCGACCTGTCCGGGATCGGCCTTGCCGCTGCCCACGGTGAAGTCGGCGTCCGGGACGACGCCCAGGGGCAGGCCTTCGCCCCGCAGCTCCTCGAACCGGTCCCCGGCCGGGGCGAGGAGCAGGGCCGGGTCGTGGCCCGCGCGGACCCATTCCATGGTCCCGTCCCCGAAAAGTTCCAGGAGAAAGAGGGTCATGAACCGGCCCGAGCCGTCCGTGTCCTCGAAGACCAGGCGGTTCACGGCCCGGACCGCCGGGCCGAGCGGCGCGCCGCCGGACAGGAGGCTGCGCAGGTAGGCGCGGGCCGAGGCCATGGTCAGGGCGGCCTGGACCCCGTGGCCGCTGACGTCGCCCACGGCCACCACCAGGCTGTCGCCGCGATCGGTGCGGCGCGGGATGAAGTCGTAGTAGTCGCCGCCGGTCTCGTCCGAATAGGCGCTGGCCCCCGCGATGTCCGTGCCCGGGAATTCAGGGTCCCGGCCGGGCAGGAGGCTGAGCTGGACCTCCTGGGCCACCTCCAGGGAATTCTGCATGCGCACCTTGTCCCGGAGTTCGGGGATCATGGCGTTGAAGGATTGGGCGAGCTGGCCCACCTCGTCTCGGGAATGCACCCCGACGCGGACCGAGAAGTCGCCCCGAGCCACGCTGCGCACCGCCCCGGCCAGTTCCCGGATGTTCCGGGTGAAGAGCTTGGACAGGAAAAAGGCCATGAGGACCACGACCAGGGCCACGGCCAGGACGACCATGCCCATCTTGGCGTTGTGCTCGCGCACCTGGCCGGCCACATAGCCGCGCGCGGCCCGGGCCTCTCCGACTATGTCCTTCTCGGGCACGATGAGCAGCAGCGAGGCGCCGCTCTCGTCCATGGGCGCGAAGGCCCAGAGCTCGCTGCCCGAGGCCCCGGCCATGCCGACGACGCCCGGTTTCCCGGCCAGCATGGACTCGGCCATGCGCCGCATGGGCGCGGTGTCCTCCGGGGTCAGCCAGGCGTCGCTCTCGGGTATCCACATGTGCCCCATGCCGACCCGCTCGGCGCGTTCGCGGGCCACGATGCGCAGGCCGGGCTCGCGGGTGTCGGGGTCGGTCGCGGGCGCGACCAGCAGGGATTCGGTGCCCTCTGGAAACGGGCTGTTGCGGCTCTCCTCATGAAGGACCGCGTCCACGGGCACAACCAGGGTCAGACGGCCCGAGACCGCCCCCCCGGCGTCCCGGACGGGCGTGTTCAGGGCAAAGACCATGCGCCCGGTGACGCGGTCCACCTCCGGGGCGGCCCAGGTCAGGCCCTGGGGAAAGGAATCGTCTCCGGCCGCCCCGCCCATGGAGCCCATCATGCCCTGCCCGCCGCCCATCATGCCCATGGTGCCGCCCATCATGGCCGAGCGGGCCTCGGGGTAGCGCGCCCGGTCGCCGTTCTTGAGGGCCACGTCGATCCACAGGAGCAGGCCGGGGTGTTCGGCCTTGACCCGTCCCAGGACCGGGGCCAGCCCGGCCAGGGGGCTGTCCGCGCCGCCGGATTCGACGGTTAGCCGGGCGAAGTCGACGTCGAGCGGCCGCCGGGCGCCGGACATGCCCAGGCCGAAATATTCGCTCCTCAAAGCGGCCAGACGGTCCTCCGGCGGGGCGTAGGCGCCGCTCCTCATGTGCTCGTGGCCGGAGAGAATTCCTTCCACCCTGGACGCCAGGAGCCGGGCCGTGGCCTCGAGGAGCTGGCGCTCGCGGTGCAGGATGGCCGCATGGTCGGCCACCACCCGCTCCAGGGACTGACTGGCCTTGTGCACCAGCAGGTTGCCGCTGCGGTCGGCCAGGCTCTCGCCCATGGCGGTCATGTCCCGGCGCACGCTGCCCCAGACCAGGAGCAGGGGCGCCAGGGAAACCAGAAGAAAGAAGATAAGCAGTTTCGAGCGAATACGCATTAATCCATCCTGTCGTTCAAGGGCCGTCCTCCCGCCGAGACGTTCGGGCCGAAACTCGGGGCAAAACCCGTTTCCATCCAGTGTACAGACTCTCCCGTTGCCGAACAGTATATATTTTCCGTCTCCGATCCAAGGACTCGGATTTTGTGCCGTATGCTGCACATAAAATCTGCACATCCGGGACAATTCTGTGCAGTCGCCCGCCCAACAGCCGATTTTCCAGGGCAAAAAAGTGGAATCACGCATCCCCCAACCGTTCCTCTTGGCAGCGGAACCGGGTTATGGCACGAACCTTGTTGTAAACCCGGGTCCGCGTGCGACCACGGCGGCGCGGCCACCGCATTCATGCCCGGCAGCCTAAGCCCCGCCCGTGCCCGTGTTCCCGACGCCCGGCCCCGGCCGGAGGAAAAAGCGACAACCACCCTCTCCCCGGCGGCCCCGAACAGGACCGGCGGGGAGCGAAGAGCGGGCATGCCCCGCAAAAGGAGAACCACATGAACAAGGTCACCCCTCTCATCCTGACCTTCACCCTGACTCTGATGGCGGGTTCCCTGGCCCTGGCCATGGACGACGATCTCCGGCCCGAATACGTGGCCATGCGCCAGGACGTGCTCGCCATGGACAACAGCATGCGCGGGATGGAGCAGGCCGTAAAAGGGCTGGAGGACCCGTCCCAGTGCCAGGAGGCCCTGAAAGAATTGAACGGCCACATGACGGAGATGCGCCGGCACATGCTCAAGGTGGAGGCCTACGCCGAGCAGTCCGGCGACATGACCCTGACCGCCTCCCTGCACCAGCTGGACAAGGCCATGACCGCCACCATGCAGGGCATGGGCCAGTGCCTCAGGGACAGGGACACGGCCATCCCCCTGGTCCGGGATGGCGTCACCCGGATGCGGACCGCCCTCGACGTTATCAGGACCGACACCTAGCCCCGCGCCGCCAAACGTGAAAAAGGCCCGGAAGGTTTCCCTCCGAGCCCGAAAAGGCGTGTGCGAAGCGTTTGGATCAGACGCGGTCGCTGAGCAGGATGCCCCCGCCCATGGCGATGAACAGTCCGCCGGTGAGCTTGTCGATCCTGCGCCCGAAGTCCTTGAACGAGAAACGGTGGCCCAGGGAGGCTATCAGGTACGAATAGCCCAGGTGCACACTGGTCACGATCCCGCAGATGGTCACGAACATGACCGTGAACTGCTCGGAAACCGGGTGCGCCGTATCCAGGAACTGCGGCAGGAAGGCGGACAGGAATATCAGGGTCTTGGGGTTGCTCGCCGAAACCAGGAAGGCCTCCAGGAAGAGGCTGCGCCTTCCCCTGCCCGCGGCGGGCGCGGCCTCGGCCTCGGCCAGGGCGGCGGACTTGCCCTTGCGGGCCGCGCGCAGGTTCTTGACGCCGAGGAAGATGAGATACGCCCCGCCCACGGTCTTCATGACCACGAACCAGAACGGCAGCTCGGCCAGAAGATGGCCGACGCCCACCGCCACCAGGCAGACGATCAGGAACTGGCAGGTCAGGTTCCCGAGCACGGTGATGAAGGCGGACCTCCAGCCGTGGCGGATGCTGTTCTTGAGGACCAGCAGCACGTTCGGGCCCGGGGACAGGGTGGTCACCAGATAGGCCAGGAAAAACATGGCCCACATTTCCATATTCATCGCATACTCCGGGCCATCGCCGGGATGGCCTTGCTTACATTGAAGAAATTTGCCAGGTCCGTTCTCAGACCAACCGCGCGCCGCCGTCGACCACCAGCGTGGTCCCCGTGACGTACGGACTTTCCATCAGATGGATATACGCTTTCACGACCTCTTCGGCCGAGGCGACCCTGCCCGCGGGGAACCGCCGGGCCCGCGCCTCGACATCGGGCGGCTTGGGGGCGACGAACCCCGGGCTGACCGCGTTGATCCGGACCGGGGCGAGTTCCACGGCCAGGGCGCGGCACAGGGTCTCGGTGGCGCTGTTGATCACGCTCATGGCGAAGTTGCCCGCATAGATGCGCTCGCCTGCGATCCCGCTGGTCAGGACGATGCTGCCGTCCGGGGCGAGGCGGCCGTGCGCCTGCCGGATCAGCCTGCACTGTCCCCAGAATTTGGTTTCAAAGGCCTGCCTGGCCTGATCGAGATCGGCTTCGACAAACAGGGCCGGAGACAGCGGGGGCCGCGTGGCGACGACCATGTGGTCGATGTTCCCGACCCGCTCCAGTCCGCTTTCCACGTCCTCTTCCGACGTGACGTCGAGGGAAACCGTTTCGATCCCGGCCCCGACGGCCTCGGCCAGTTCCTCGTGCCGGTCCGAAGCGGTGCGGGAGGCGATGACCACCTCTGCGCCGCGCCCGCGGGCCAGGCGGGAAACCATGAGGCCGAGCCCGGAACTTCCCCCGACGACGAGCACTCGCTTGTTCTTCAATCCGCCCATGATACCGTTCTCCGCAATCGATTCCCTCATGTGAAGCTTCCCTCTCTACTGGACGGCGCGTGGCAAGGCAACCGGCAATTTCCACCTGTGGCGGGCGGGAACCCGGCCGTGCAGATGTATTTTTCACGGCTTGGCAAAATCCCGCCAATCAGGCTATCCTTGCGGGCGAGACGACGACCCGCCTCGGGAGGATGCGTGATAATGCAAGACTTTTTCGCCCCACACCTGCTGGATCTGCTCTGCCTGGCCCTGTCCGCCGGGCTCTTTACCTTCTACCACCTGTACGTGCGCCACAAGCTCAAGGACAACCCGACCTATTCCCTGTACGGGGCCACCACCATCGCCAGGACGGCCTGGGTGCTCAACGTCATGGAGGAGAAGAACGACATCCTGGCCGTGCAGACCCTGCGCAACTCGACCATGGCCGCCACCTTCCTGGCATCGACCTCCATCCTCCTGGCCGTGGGGCTGCTGAGCCTGTCCGGCCAGGCCGACAAACTGGGCCAGACCTGGCACGCCCTGAACCTGTTCGGTTCCAGGGCCGAGAGCACCATCACCCTCAAGCTGCTGATCATCCTCGGCAACCTGTTCATCGCGTTCTTCAATTTTTCCTTCGCCATCCGGCTATTCAGCCACGTGGGCTTTTTGATCAACACCCCGCCCGAGGAGGGCAGCTACGGGTCGTCCATCACCTTTGTGGCCATGGAACTGAACAAGGCGGGCGGCTACTTCCACATCGGCATGCGGGCCTACTACTTCCTGGTGCCGCTCATCTTCTGGCTGTTCAGCCCCCTGTTCATGCTCGCGGCCACAGTCACCCTGGTGGGGCTCATGTCGCGCATAGAGAAGACCCCGCACCTGGACTGCGAATACCTGGGAGCCCTGTTCAAGAACTCCTGCCCCCTGCCGCGCAAGTAGCCCGGTCAGGAGACCACCCACACGGTCCGGTCCTTGGCGTGGTGGATGAGCTTGTTGGACACGCTGCCGAACAGAAACTCCTCGGCCTTGGATACGCCCCGGCGGCCGATAACCAGGGTCCCGCAGTCCTCCCGCTCGGCGATGGACAGGATTTCCAGGGCGATGTTTCGGCCGTGGCTGCAATCCCCGGCCCCCTCGGGCCGGGCCGCGCAGCTGTCCACGTATTGGCTGCACACGGTCCCGCCGGACAGGCCGCCCGCCTCCAGCACCCTCCCGGCCTCGTCGAGAAACTCGCGCATGGCCCGCGAATGTTCCCGGCACTGCCCGGACCAGGCCGACTCGTCCGGGAACATGTCCCGCTCCGGCAGCCGCTCGATGTGCACCAGCCGCACGGCGTAGCCCGTCCCGCCACCCAGGATGGCGGCCGCGTAGCGCACGGCGCGCAGCGAATTCTCGGAACCGTCCACGGCGATGAGCACTTTCTTGAAATCCATGGCGTCCTCCCCTTTGGTCCGAGGTAAACAGTGCGGGCCGCGCCCCTGCGCGGTCCCGGCTCACCCGAGGAGCCCGCGGCACGGCCGCAGCTCGTCGAGGAACTCCTCCACGGTGTCGTAGAAGACCTCGGTCTGTTGCGAAAAATGCATGAACACGTTGTTCAGTTCGGCCGGAATGTACGGGAAAAGCTTGCGCAGGTTGACCACCCGGTTGCGGATGACCAGGGAGTGGTCTCCCGGCCCCAGCCCGTTCAGGGTCTCGGCCGGGAAGCCGCCCTCGCCCAGGTTGCCCATGTTCCAGACCTGCTTGCCCGCGCAGTAGATGAGGATGTTGCCCAGGCCGAAGATGTCCAGGCCGTAGGGATTCTCGTGGAAGTCGAAGGTGTAGTCGAAGTCGATCCAGCGGTACTGCCCGGTGCCGTATTCGACGAACAGGTGGTCGCGCCGGATGTCGCCGTGCTTCTCGCCCTGGGCGTGCAGGGCCCCGATGGCCTCGCACGCGTCCAGGAAGCCGTCGAGCACGGCCGGGAAATGCTCGCGGAAGTAGGCCTCGTGACCGGCTTTGAGCGCGTAGACGTATTTGCCGATCTCCCGGCCCTGGACGATGTCCAGGATGCGCACCGGGTTGTCGTGGTCGTCCAGGCGGGTCGCGCCGTGCATGAACCGGGGATCGTCGGCCACCAGGTCCAGGATGCGCGACTCCTTCTTGGGACTGCGGTAGCACTGGACCTCGAACTCGCCGACCCTCAGGGGGAAGCGTTCGTAAAAGACCAGCTTGAGGATCTTGCGCTCGCCGGTCTCCAGCTCGCGGCACCGCTTGACCCAGTACTTGGGGTCCTCCATGCCGAAGCGCCGCTCGCTCTCGTCCTTGAGCACCAGGTAGTGCAGGCCGCCCAGGGCGATGACGTCCCCGTGGCCGATGTCCATGAACTGGGTGGTGTCCGTAAACACCCTGCCGCACCGCCGGACGGGAAACTCCGGCATGTATCGCTCCACCAGACCCCTGACTTCCTCGGACATGGCGAACCTCGCTTGGCCGGTTCCGGGGGAATCCCCTACTTTTACAAAGTATGGGCCCCGATGGGGAATGGCAAGCAAAGATTCCGGCGCACGACCGGAGGCGGAGCGGGCGAAAGAGCGGGAGACGTCGGCGGCCCCGTGCGGGCCGGACGGCTAACGCGCGTCCAGCCGCTTGCGCAGGGTGTGGGTGAAGTCGGTGATGATCCCGAAGCAGCCCGCCTCAATGAGGGACAGGGCCCGGTCCATGTCGTTGACCGTGTAGGGGGAGACATGGATGCCCGCCCCGGTCAGGCGGCGGACCATATCCTCGTCCAGGATGGCTTCATCCGGGTGGTAGCCCACCGCGCCCAGGTCCGCGAGATGCCGCTCGATGTTTTCCGGATGATCGCCCTCAACCAGCGCGGCCAGGGGAATTTCCGGGGCCAGCCGGTGCATCTCGGCCAGATAGTCGTGGTTGAAGGAGGAGACCAGGATCAGGTCCTCGGCCTTGGCCTCGCGAATCCGGCGCAGGACCTGGGAGACGATGGACAGGTCGCCCGGGGCGTACTCCAGGTCCTTGATCTCCAGGTTCATGGGGAAGTCGTTGCGCCGGGTGAAGGCCAGGACCTTTTCCAGGGAGGGGATGCGCTGGCCGCGCATGCGCCCGAGGTCGGCCGGGCGCACCTCGCCCCGGGCGATGGTCCCGTAGGGGTCGGACTCGGCGAACCACGTCCCGGCGTCCAGGGAGCGCAGCTCCTCCAGGGAGAACAGCCGCAGGGGCCACGGCGCTCGCTCGCAGAATTCGTGCCGGGCCGAGACGTCGGTGGTCCGGCCCAGGTCGTCGTCGTGAAAGACCACCAGCTCGCCGTCGGCGGTCCGCTGGACGTCCATTTCCCAAAAATCCGCACCGTGCACCAGGCCGAGTTCGGCGGCCAGCATGGTGTTTTCCGGGGCCAGGGCCCGCGCGCCGCGATGGGCGCAGACATAGCCCGCGCTTTGCAGGTGATCGAAGAACATCAGTCCGTCTTCCTGGTGAAATAGAAGTTGATCAGGGCCAGCAGCGAGGTGCCCACGATGAGCATCAGCGAGACAGCGTTGATGACCGGGGTGGAGCCGTCGCGCACCTGGAGGTAGAGGTTGATGGGCAGGGTCGGTTCCGAACCCACCAGAAACAGGGTCGTGTTGAAGTTCTCGAAGCTCATCAGGAAGGCCACGGCCCCGGCCCCGACGATGGCGGGCCGCAGGAACTTGAGCGTGACGTGCCGGATGACCCCGAAGTGCGTGGCCCCGAGGTTCAGGGCCGCCTCTTCCAGGGCGGGATCGAACTTGCGCAGCCGGGCCGAGACCACCAGGGTGACGAAGGTGGTGATGAACGAGAACTGGCCCAGCACCACCAGCCAGAAGCTCGGCCGGAAGAAGGGAATGTCCACGCCGAAGGTCTCGTCCACGAAGGTGCCCGCCGTGTTGGCCGCCAGCAGCTGGGAGATGCCCAGGATGACGCCGGGGATGACCAGCGGGGCGAGCATGAGCATGTAGAGCAGCCCCTTGAAGCGGAACTCCTCCTTCTCGAACAGGAAGCTCGCGCAGGTGCCGACCACCACGCTTAGGATGGACACGAAAAAGGCCGTCTCGAAGCTGGTCACGATGGAGCGCAGATTCTGCGCGTCGTGGAACAGCCCCACGCGGTCCGGGCCGTCGGCCACGAACCAGTCCAGGCTGAATCCCTGCCACGGCAGGGACGGGAAGTCCGAGTTGTTGAAGGCCAGCACGCAGGTGACCACCAGCGGCGCGAACAGGAACACGAAATAGAGGATGATGAACGCGTTGAAGGACCAGTCGTAGGTCTTGGAGCGCGGCAGGGAACGGATCATGAGGCCACCTCCCCGAGTTTCTGGCCCGAGAGCTTGAGCCCGGCCCAGATGATCAGGGAGCTCAGGACCAGGAGCAGAAAGCCGAAGGCCGAGCCCTGGTTCCAGTTGAAGCTGGCGATGAACTGGTTGTATATCTGTTCGGTGAACCACAGCGAGTTCTTGCCGCCCATGAGGTTCGGGGTCAGGTAGTTGCCGAGCGTGAGCATGAAGACCACGATGGCCCCGGAGGTGATGCCCGGCTTGCAGTGCGGGATGATGATCGTCCGCCAGATGGCCAGCTTGCCGGCCCCGAGGTCGTGGGCCGCCTCGATCAGGCTGTCGTCCAGGCTGTCCATGACCGAGACCAGGGGCACGACCATGAAGAGCATGGAGGTGTAGACCAGCCCCATGATCATGGTCGCGTCGTTGTAGAGCATCTCCACCGGCCTGTTCAGGACGCCGAGCTTGACCAGGAAGAAGTTGAGCACCCCGGACTCGCGCAGCAGGATCATCCAGCCGTAGATGCGCACCAGCTCGCTGACCCAGAACGGCAGCAGGATGAAGATCATCAGCGCGCCCTGCAACCGGCGCCGGGCGAGCTTGGAGATGTAGAAGGCCACGGGCATGGCCAGGACAAAGGTGATGGCCGTGGTCACGACCGCGTAGAGCGCGGTCCGCACGAAGGTCAGCCAGTAGATGGGC
Organism: Pseudodesulfovibrio hydrargyri; assembly: GCF_001874525.1. Taxonomy (NCBI): domain Bacteria; kingdom Pseudomonadati; phylum Thermodesulfobacteriota; class Desulfovibrionia; order Desulfovibrionales; family Desulfovibrionaceae; genus Pseudodesulfovibrio; species Pseudodesulfovibrio hydrargyri. The sequence continues at coordinate 963,607 of NZ_LKAQ01000001.1, forward strand.
TCGGTGAAGAAATTCAGGTAGTTCCTTCCTGTCCAGACCATGTCGCCGTAGTCGTTCTCACCCCTAAAGCTCATGGTCAGCAGGTCGAGGTGGGGCAGGACGATGAGCAGCAGGAGCCACGTCAGCACCGGGGCCAGAAATATCCAGAAGGCGAGTCGCGAGCGGGGCACGGATCAGTCCTCCGCCCGGAAACAGATGCCGGACTCCGGGTGCCAGCCCACGCGGATGTCGTCGCCGGGCCGGATGTGGTCGAACTTGCGGTTCTGGGGCAGGGTGACGATCAGCTCGCGCTCCTCCTTGGTGACCGTGAGCAGGCGGCTGTTGGCCCCGTCGAAAAGGATGGACTTGACGGTCACGTCAAAGGTGTTCAACCCCTCGCTCTCCCGGGGCTCGATGCGCATGGCCTCGGGCCGCAGGAAAAGATCCACCCGGCTGCATCCCGCGCAGGAACTGTGCGCCAGGGTGCGGAAGGAATACCCCTCGTCGGTGGAGAGAACGACTTCGCCGTTCTCCAGGGTCTTGGAGATGGACCCGCTCCAGCGGTTGTTGTCGCCCACGAACTGGGCCACGAACGGGGTCTCGGGCTGGCCGTAGAGCTCCTGGGGCGTACCCACCTGCTCGAACCTCCCCTTGTTCATGACCGCCACGCGGTCGGACATGACCAGGGCCTCGGACTGGTCGTGGGTGATGTAGATGAAGGTCGTGCCCACCTTGGCCTGGAGCTTCTTGAGCTCGACCTTCATCTGCTCGCGCAGCTTCAGGTCCAGGGCGCCCAGCGGCTCGTCCAGGAGAAGCACCGACGGCTCCAGGACCAGGCAGCGGGCGATGGCCACGCGCTGCTTCTGCCCGCCGGACAGCTGGTCGATGCGCTTGACCCCGAAGCCGGGCAGCCCGACCCGCTCCAGGATGGCCTCGGTCTTCTTCCTGATCTCGGCCCCGGCCACGCCGCGCCGCTTCAGGCCGAAGGCCACGTTCTCGGCCACGTCCATCATGGGGAACAGGGCCAGGTGCTGGAACACGAGGTTCACGGGCCGCTGGTTGGGCGGCACGCCGAGCATGTCCCGGCCGCGGATCTCGATGGTGCCCGAGGTCTGGGTCTCGAATCCGGCGATCATGCGCAAGAGCGTGGTCTTGCCGCAGCCGGACGGGCCGAGGATGGAAAAAAAGGACCCGTCGGGGACATCGAAGGTCACGTCGTCAACAGCGGTGAAGTCGCCGAAACGCTTCACCAGGGCTCGTACGGAAAGATCGTTGGTCATAGATTTTCAACTGCTGGAGTACGGAATAAGGCGGGGAGCCTCTTCGGCTCCCCGCCCCGTGCCATTGTCGTAAGCCGGGTCAGGTTAGTTGGCGGCCTTGATCTTGTCCAGGACTTTGCCTTCGATGCTCTCCAGCTTGGCCGGAACCGGCGGATACCACTTGATGTTGTCGATGGTTTCCTGCGGGAAGGAGCGGGCGAAGTTGTCGGCCACGGCCTTGTCCGTGAACTTGAGGGCGTCCTTGGACGCGGTGGCGTACTTTTCCTGGGAGGAGAAGTAGCCGCAGTTCTCGGGCTTCATGATGAAGTTGATCCACTTGTAGGCGGCATCCACGTTCTCGGCCTTGGCCGGGATGGCGAAGGTGTCGATCCAGCCGAGCGCGCCTTCCTTGGGGGCCTTGAAGTCGATGGCCGGGTTCTCGTCGTGCAGCTTCCATCCGCCCGCGTCCCAGGCCATGGCCACGAAGACCTCGCCGGAGCGCATGGACTCGATCAGGGCGTCGCCGTTGGCCCAGTAGTTCTGGACGATGGGCTTGGCCTCGATCAGGGTGTCGGCGATCTTGTCGAGCATGGCCTTGTAGCCCTCGACGTCACTGTACAGAGCGAACGGGTCATAGCCGAGCGCGAAGCCCATGGCGATCAGGGTCGGCCGCTTCAGACGGTAGCTCACGCGGCCCTTGTACTTGGGATCGAGCAGCGCCTTGTAGGAATCGACGCCCGCCGCCTTGTCGTTGTTGACGATCAGGCCGGAGGTGCCCCAGCAGAACGGCACGGCATAGGACTTGCCGTCCACCAGGGTGTTCTTCTTGACCGCCGCGAGCATGGACGGAATGAACAGGGGGGCGTCGATCTTGGAGTAGTCCAGGGCCTGGTAGATGTGGAACTTTTCCTGGACCGAGGAAATGCGGTCCTGGGAGGGCTGGGCCAGATCGAAGCCCGCGCCCCGGGTGGCGCGCAGCTTGGCGATCATCTCCTCGTTGTTGGAGAAGGTCACCTCGACCTTGATGCCGGTCTCCTTCTCGAACTGCTCGATGAGCTTCTGGGGGGCGTATCCCTTCCAGGTCAGGAGTTTCAGGGTCTCGGCCTGCGCCGTCCCGGCGAAGGCGAACATTGCCAGCATGAAAAGCGTGAAAATCCGTTTCATCATCGTCTCCGTTTGTGCGTAGTGGGTTAAATTCAAACGCTTGTTACAATCATCCGGCCTGTTGCGCAATAACGCATTGTTACGAATGCATTAAGTTATCGGGCCTGTTTCGGAGAACGCGCCTGGCCCGCCAACCGCCCGGCCTCCCCGCCCGGCGCGAGCGCCAGGGCGTCGTCCACCTTGAGATCCACGCCGGACACCGAACGCCTGAACGCCTCGCTCATGAGCGCGCACAGGGTCCGGGCGGCCTCCGCATACCCCAGTCCGGCGGGCCGGATGTTGGAGATGCAGTTCCGGGCTTCGTCCGTGGTATCAGATTTCGGGCCGTATGTCATATAAATGCCCATGCTGTCCGGGGAGCTCAGACCGGGCCGCTCGCCGATGAGGACCACGGCCATGCGGGCCCCAAGGGCCAGGGCCACGCGGTCGCCCAGGGCCACCCTGCCCTGCTCGGCGAAGCACGGCGGAGCCGCGCTCAGGCCGAGCCCTTCGAGCGCGGGCGCGAACTCCCGCCAGAAGGGCGCGAAATTCCTTTCCACGGCCGTGGACGACAGCCCGGCCGAAACCGTGAAGGCCACGTCGAACCCGTTGCCCGCGCGGGCGGCGAGCATGGCCTCGCTCTCCCGGGCGAGCAGCCGCCCGAGGTCGGGCCGTTGCAGGAAGACCGCCCGGTCCGGGGCCCGGCTTTCCACTTCCAGAAACTCGATGTCGCCGAAGGTTGCCCGGCGGTCCGGCTGCTGGTGCACCGCGTCCCGCGCCCGGGCGTGGTCCAGCTGGAAGGCGAGCACGTCGCGGGTGCGCTGGCTGACCCCGGCCCGGCCGAGCGCGATGCGCGCGTCGGTCCAGGTGCGCAGCCCGGCCCAGAAGTCCTCGGCCACCAGATCGTCAGGTTTCATGTCGACGACGGGATGCTTGGTTTTAGGAAGACAGGCCACGGAACCGCTCCTTGTCGGGAATGTGCAGGGAATGTTTCGGGGCCTTGAGTTGGCCGTCCTTGAACACGCCGGTGCGCTCCAGCCAGGCCGCGAACTCCGGGGCCGGGGAAAGGCCGAGCTGGCGGCGGACATACAGGGCGTCGTGGAAGGAGGTGGATTGATAATTGAGCATGATGTCGTCCGCCCCGGGCACGCCCATGATGAAATTGCATCCGGCCACGCCGAGCAGGGTCAGCAGGGTGTCCATGGAATCCTGGTCCGCCTCGGCGTGGTTGGTGTAGCAGACGTCCATGCCCATGGGCACGCCGAGCAGCTTGCCGCAGAAATGGTCCTCCAGACCGGCCCGGATGATCTGCTTTTCGTCGTAGAGATACTCCGGGCCGATGAAGCCGACCACGGAATTGAGCAGAAACGGCTCGTAGCGCCGGGCCAGGCCGTAGGCCCGCGCCTCCAGGGTCTGCTGGTCCACCCCGCAGTGCGCCCCGGCGGACAGGGCCGAGCCCTGGCCGGTCTCGAAATACATGACGTTGTCGCCCACCGTGCCGCGTTTCAAGGACCGCCCGGCCTCGAGCCCCTCGCGCAGGACTTCCAGGGTCACGCCGAAGCTTTTGTTCACGCCCTCGGTGCCGCCGATGGACTGGAAGACCAGGTCCACGGGAGCGCCCCGCTCCACGGCCTGAATGGTGTTGGTCACGTGGGTCAGCACGCAGGACTGGGTGGGGATGTCGTATTCCCGGCGCAACCGGTCGAGCAGCTCCATGAGCCGCATGGCCGAGGCCGTGCTGTCCGTGGCCGGGTTGATGCCGATGCAGGCGTCCCCGCTGCCGTACATGAGCCCGTCGAAGACCGAGGCCACGATGCCCGCCGGGTCGTCGGTCGGGTGGTTGGGCTGCAGCCGCGCGGCCAGGGTGCCGGGCAGGCCGACCGTGGTCCGGAATTGGGTGACCACGCGGACCTTGGAGGCCACATGGATGAGATCCTGGACGCGCATAAGCTTGGACACGGCGGCGGCCATCTCGGGCATGAGCCCCGGGGCCAGGGCGGCGAGCGCGTCCCCGTCCGCCTCGGCCGAGAGCAGCCAGTCGCGGAACCCGCCCACGGTCAGCCCGGCCACGGGCTTGAAAGCCTCGCGGTCCAGTGTGTCGACGATCAGCCGGGTCACGGCGTCGTCCTCGTAGGAGATGACCAGGTCTTCCAGAAAGGCGGCCAGCGGGACCTCGGCCAGGCAGAGCTGGGCCACGGCCCGCTCGCGGGCCGAACGCGCCCCGATCCCGGCCAGTTCATCCCCGGATTTGGGCGCGGAGGCGACGGCCAGCAGGGTGCGCAGGTCCGCGTACTCTTGGGTCACGCTGTCTATGGTGATGGCATACATGGCGGCACGGGGTTCAGGGTTGCATGAAAAGGGCCACGGGCTCGAAGGGCTTGGTTCCATTTGCGAAAACCGTTCCACTTGCGGAACGCATTCCCCGGCCCTGCCCTATCAGGCCCACCGTACCCCGTCCGGCCCGCCCGAGACAAGGGAATTGCCGCCCTTTCGAGCCGCCCCGGTAGCGCGTCCAAGGGAGGGCAAACGCCCCGCCCCTCTGACAACATTGTCAGACCGGAGGGGCCGATTGCCCGATATTGTGCAAATCAGACGCCTTGCGCGGTCCGGGCCCGGCCCGGCAGTTCCATGCAGCCGAGGACGCAGCGGGCGAACAGGGCCGCGCCCGGGGCCAGGCAGCGCTCGTCGAAGTCGAAGCGGGCGTTGTGGTGCCCGGCGGCCAGGTCGCTGCCGAGCATGAGGTAGGTGCCAAGCCCGCCCTGATGCTGGACCTCGGCCAGCATCAGGGCGAAGTCCTCGCTGCCGCGCAGGTCCATGGCGTCGATGACCCCGGCGGGATCGAAAAAGTCCATTGCCCCGGCCGCCCGCCGGACCACCGCCGCCAGCTCCGGGTCGCTCCGCCCGCTCACGCTGCGCCCGACCTCGGCCAGGGCGAGGTCCACCCCGTACATCCGCGCGGCCCCGGCCAGGACCTCCCGGGCGCGCCCGTACATGAAATCGTTGATCGCCGTGGTCTGGCCGCGCGTCTCCCCCTTGATAAGCGCGTTCGGAGGGACCACGTTGCGCCCCTGGCCCGCGTTGAGCACGCCCACGGATATCCGTGAAGCGCCCTGCCCGTGGCGCGGGATGGCGTGCAGGTTCAGGGCCGCGCAGGCCGCGGCCAGCAGGGCGTTGCGCCCCTGCTCCGGGGCCGCCCCGGCGTGGGCCGCCACCCCGCTGAAGGTCGCGTCGAACTTGGTGGTGGCCAGGAACCCGCCGACCCCGCAGACCAGTTGCCCGGTCCTGGGCGCGCGGAACCCGATGTGCCCGCCGAAGAGGTAATCCACCCCGTCGAGCGCCCCGGCGTCGACCATGGGCCCGGCCCCGCGCACGCCCTCCTCGCCGGGCTGGAAGATCAACCGGACCGTGCCGTGAAGCCGGTCCTTGAGCCCGGCCAGGAGTTCGGCCACGCCCAGGCCGATAACCACGTGACCGTCGTGGCCGCAGGCGTGCATCACTCCGGGGTTGACCGAGGCGAACCCTTCGCGGAAAGGGCGGTGCGCTTGGTCGCGGGCCTCGTCCAGGTCGTTGGCGTCCATGTCGAAGCGCATGGCCGTCACCGGGCCGTCGCCGCAACGCAGTTCCCCGACCACTCCGGTCAGGCCGCCGCGCATGCGTTCGATCAGGTCCGGGTCGCCGCCCTGGGTCACGGCGCGTTCCATGTGGGCGGAAAGTTCCTCTTCCGTCGGCACCCCGAGCATGGACTCGCGGCGCACCGCGTCCTCGCCCAGGCGGACTTCGTACCCGGCGGCCATGAGCGCGGCCGCGACCTTGGACGCGGTCCGAAATTCCGTCCAGGCGGCCTCGGGGCAGCGGTGCAGGTCGCGCCGCCGCTCGATGAGCCGTTTCTCCATCCCCGCCGCCAGCCGTTCCATATCCTCGGTCATGTCGCCCTCCGATTGTGCGTCCCCCTGTTCTGGCCCATCGGCCGACCAAATGCAAAGGGGAAGCGGGCGGCGTCCCGCACCGTGGGGACGGGCCGCCGTCCGCGCAAAAGGCCCGGAAGCGAGACTGCCGGGCCTTTGCCGTGCGGCCCCAAGGCCGTGGTGAAATCGTCCGCGCTGTCCGCGCCGCGCCTAGTCGTGGCTGTGGCCGTGCCCGTCGCCGCCGTCGTGGGCGTGGTCCACGTCGTGGCTGTGCGCGCCGTGGCCGTGGGTGTGCTCGCCCTCGGCCCCGTGCTCGTGCCCGTGCTCGTGGCCATGGCTGTGCACGTGGCAGTGTTCATGGGTATGGATGGTGCCGTCCTCGTGGGTATGCTCGTGCACGTGGGCGTGCTCATGCTCATGTTCGTGCTCGTGCATGCCCTTGTCGCCATGGGCGTGCTGATGGGTCACCTTGCCCTTGCCGTTATTGCAACCGCAGTCCTTGCACATATCGCCGCTCCTTTGAGGCTGAATTGCTTCCCTCTATACAGAGTATGTATTCGATCCATGCAACTGGCAAGCCCGCAAGAAAAGACTTTTCATGCCCGGCCAAGGACAACGGGCCGCGCCCGGTGGCACGCTTTCACACGAAATCCGCGCCGGGGCGCGGGCCCGATCGACCAAGCGCCGCCCGGTGCCCGGATCAGCCGTCCAGGCCGTCCACGTAGTCCATGATCGCCCGGGCCGAACGCTTGGAGCGGGCAACGGCCTCTGCCACGGTTTTGGCCCCGGTGACCACGTCGCCCGAGGCGAACACGCCTTCGCGGGTGGTCCGGCCGTCCTCGTCGGTGATGATCAGGCCGGTCTTGCCCACTTCCAGGCCGACCAGGTTGGACCGGGGGGCCTGGCTGACCGCGATGAAGACCGAGTCGGCCTCGAACAGGAATTCCGAGCCATCCACCGGGACCACGCGCGTCCTGCCGTCGTCGCCTTCCGCGAGCCGCGTCTCCACGCAGACCACGCCCCGGTCGTTGATCTCCTCGGGCGAGGTGAAGAACCGGAAGCGGACCCCGTCGACTTTGGCGTACTCGTACTCGTACTTGGTCGCGGACATGTCGTCCTCGCCCCGGCGGTAGAGCACGGTGACCTCCCGGGCGCCCTTGCGCAGGGCGGTCCGGGCCACGTCCATGGCCACATTGCCCGCGCCGATGACCGCGACCTTGCGGCCCAGGCTGTAGACCGAGGGATTTTTGAGGTAATGGATGGCGTAATGCACGTGGCCCAGGGTCTCGCCCTTGAGCCTGAGCGGCCTCGGGTTCCAGACCCCGGTGCCGATGAAGATCGCCCTGTACTCGTCCCGGAACAAGTCGTCGATGCCGATGACCGGCCCGATGAGCGTGTTGGGCCGGATCTTCACGCCCAAGCCCATGAGCTTTTCCTTGAGCTTTTCCAGGATGTCCTTGGGCAGCCGGAAATCCGGGATGCCGTATTGGAGCACGCCGCCGATCCTTTCCTTGGACTCGAACAGGGTCACGTCGAACCCCTGCCGGGCCAGGATAAAGGCCACGGTGATCCCGGCCGGACCGGACCCGACGATGGCGATGCGCTTGTCGTTGTTCCCGTTGACCGGACGCTCCGGCTGGAACTGCTCCAGGTAGTAGCGGGAGATGTACTGCTCGATGCTGCTGACCTGGACCGGCGCGCTCTTCCTGCCCAGGATGCAGTGCCCTTCGCAGAAGTGCTCGTGCGGACAGATCAGCGAGCAAACCGAGGTCAACGGATTGTTCTCAAACAGCATGGCGCCCGCCTTGCGCATGTCGCCCTGAAGCAGGGCCTCGACCATCAAATTGGCCGGGGTCGATACGGGGCAGCCCTTGCTGCACAACGGTTTCTTGCATTGCAGACAGCGGGACGCCTCTTCGATTATATGCTTGCCCATTGAATTTCCTTGTCTGTTGTCGTTGCGGCCCGGCGAACCGGGCGGAAGGATGGTCCTACAGCATGTGCGCCCGACGTGCAATTCCCTCGGAGCCGACCGGGCGGCGCGCGGGAAAAGTGTTGCCTTCAAGCCGGACATTCGGCTACGGCCATGGCTTCGCCGTCCTCAAGCGGCGCGCGACAACACCGGCCCGCCCCACGGGCCGGGAGACACCGTCAGCAAGGCCAACGGCCGGAAACGAATATGAACGCCGCCCTCCTCGCCCTCGCGACCATCCTCATGTGGAGTTCCCTGGCCCTGCTCACGGACCGCATCTCGCACCTTCCGCCCCTGCTCTCGGTGGGGCTGGTCCTGACCGCCTGCGGCCTGGCCGGAGCGGTCAGGCTGCGCAGCTGGAAGGTCTCGGCCGCGACCTGGCTGACCGGCGTGGGCGGCATCTTCGGCTACCATTTTCTGCTCTTCGCGGCCTTCGGGCGCGCCCCGGCCGTGGAGGCGAACATGGTCCAGTACCTCTGGCCCCTGTGCATCGTCCTGTTCACGCCCCTGTTCCTGCCGGGCAACCGGCTGACGCCGGCCCACCTGCTCGGGGCGGCCCTCGGCCTGTCGGGCGCGGGGCTGATCGTCACCGGCGGGAGCCTCGGCCTGCGCATGGACTACCTGCCGGGCTACCTCTGCGCTCTGGGCGCGGCCGTGACCTGGGCCTGCTACTCGCTCCAGACCAAACGGCTGCCCCCCTTCCCCACGGCTGCCGTTGGCGGCTTCTGCCTGGTCTCGGGACTGCTCTCCCTGACCCTGCACTTCGCGCTGGGCGGGCACGGGCCCACCCCCTCGGGCGGGGACTGGCTGATCATCCTGCTGCTCGGCTTCGGCCCCATGGGCGCGGCCTTCTACACCTGGGACGCCGCCATGAAACGGGGCGACCCGCGCATGATCGGCGCCCTGGCCTACCTGACCCCCATGCTTTCCACCATGCTGCTCGTGGCGGTCAACGGCCGGGAGTTCACCCCCCTGCACGGCCTGGCCATCCTGCTGGTCACGGGCGGTGCGGTGATCGGCTCCCTGGACTCCCTGCGCCCGCTGCTCGCGGGCCGCTTCGGACGCCGCCGCAGGGCCTGGGCGCCGTCGTCCGCCAAGCCGGAAAAGTAGCCCGGCCTCCCCGGCGGCCGGGATCGCACGGGTACTTACCTTTTTGCTACCAACCTCCCCAAAAGACCGTTTTTGAGCCTCGAAAACGGCCCCAACATGTTTGAAACAGGGCCAACGACACTCAAAAAGAGCATCTTCACGGCCAAAGGGCTTTTCAAACCCGAAAAAACGTGGCATAGCTATTCATACTGAAAACGAACCAACATATCCTCCCCCGTGGTAATTATAACCACCACCGTTTAGAGGAACAGCCGCGGGGGAAGGCATCACCACTTGTTCCGCCAGTGGAGGGAGTCGACGCTTCGTACAATTCGCCTGACGCACCGCGTTGATCGGGATTCCGAGGAATCAGGCCGTATCGACAAACGGGTCCGTCACGACATTGTATCGGGAAGATGCTCGGCACCTCGCGAACAGCAACACCGGCGGCACAAGGACACTCCACCAGACAGGCTACGGGGCCTCCGCTCCAAAGCCCGGTGACGGGGCACCCCGCGCCGGTCCGCACCGCACCCTCGAGCAGGGATCATCTCTTCCGCACAATGTCGCCGCGGCCCGGCGTCCCGTCCGCGAATTGGACTTTCGCACGGATCAAAACGACTTCATGCACGCCCCGGCACAGCCCGCCCTCTGCGGGCCAGTGGCGGCCCGGGGCCGTTTCGACCGGAGACGGCGCGGCGAGACCGCCGAGCTGCGGGTCGGGACCAAGGGTAAACGTTTATTCAGGGATGAAAACCTTCAAGGAGGTAACTGTGGGCAGCATTTCAGGTCTGTTAGTGACGGTCCGAACCGCCAAACAGGGCTCGGAGATGGTCACCAGCAAGCATGGGGCGCCATACCTTGCCGAGATATCCACCCTGCGCATCCACCCGGACGACCTCAGCGCCGTGGGCGTGGAGGATGGGGGTCCGGCCGTGCTGGCCAGCCCGCACGGCGAGGTGCGCGTCACCTGCAAGGGCACCGACGTGCCCAAGGGGCTCTTCTTCCTGCCGCTCGGGCCGGTGGCCAACACCCTCTTCAGCGCGTGGAGCACCGAGGAATCGGGCGTGCCCAACTGGAAGAGGATCAACGTGTCGCTGACCCCCTGCGACGAGACGGCCGAAGCGGACAACACCGGCCAAGGAGCGGAGCGATGACGACTCACGACAACGTGGTCTGCACCTTTTGCGGCTGCCTCTGCGACGACATAGAGGTGGAGGTGCGGGACAATACCATAACGGCGGTCAAGAAGGCTTGCGCCATCGGCAAGAACAAGATCATGCACGCCACCTCCGATCCCCCGCCGATCTCCGTGCGCGGGGTCGAGACCTCGGTGGACGAGGCCGTTGAGGAGGCCGTGCGGATCATGAGCACGGCCCGCAATCCCATGGTCTACGGGATGAGCAGCACCACCTCCGAGGCCCAGCGGGAGATGGTCGAGATCGCCGAGATCACCGGCGCCAACCTGGACAACTGTTCCTCCTACTGTCACGGGCCGGGCGTGCTCGCCCGCCAGCAGGTGGGGTTGGTCTCCTGCTCCCTGGGCGAGGCCAAGAACCGCGCGGACCTGGTCATCTACTGGGGCTGCAATCCGGTGGAGGCGCACATGCGCCACCTGTCCCGCTACTCCCTGCAACCCAAGGGGCTGTTCATGCCCGAGGGGCGCAAGGGACGCAAGGTCGTGGCCATCGACGTCCGCCCCACGCCGACCACCAAGCGGGCCGACGTCTTCCTCCAGGTCCAACCCGGCCACACCTTCGAGATCGCCTCGGTCCTGCGCGCCCTGCTCAACGGCGTGGAGCTGGACTTCCCGGACGGCGCCGATTCCGTCGCGGGCGTGCCGGTGGAAGCCTGGCGCGAGGTCGTGGAGATGGTCAAAAAATGCAAGTACGGCGTGCTCTTCTTCGGCCTGGGCGTGACCCAGTGCCGGAACACGGACATCAACGTCGAGCAGGTCGCCCGGCTGGTCCAGGACGCCAACCGGCACACCCGGTTCTCGGCCGTGGCCATGCGCGGGCACGGCAACGTCAACGGCACCAACCAGGTCATGAGCTGGCTGACCGGCTATCCCCTGGCCGTGAACTTCAGCAGGGGCTTCCCCCGGCACAATCCCGGGGAATTCAGCGTGGTGCCCATGCTGGCGCGCAAGGAGATCGACGCGGCCCTGATCGTGGCCACCGACCCCGGCGCGCACCTGCCCAAGGACGCGGTGGACTTTCTCAAGACCATCCCGGTCATCCACCTCGACCCGCACCGCAACATGACCACGCCTTGGGCCACGGTGGTCATCCCCGTGGCCCCGGTGGGCGTGGCCGCGACCGGCACCTTCTACCGCATGGACAACGTCCCCCTGCGCCTGAAAAAGCTGGTGGACTCCCCCTTCCCCACGGACGAGGAGGTCCTGAAAACCATGAAGGAGAAGATCGCTTATGCTGCGAATAACTAACGGCCAAGTCCACGACCCGGCCAACGGCCTGAGCGGCGAGGTGCGGGACGTGATCATTGACGGCGGGACCATCGTCTCCGCCGAAGGGCTCCCGCAGGCGCAGCTCGACGAGATGGAGACCATCGACGCAACCGGCTGCGTGGTCATGCCCGGCGGCGTGGACATCCACAGCCATATCGCCGGGGCCAAGGTCAACAGCGGGCGCATCCTCTGCCCCGAGGAGCACGGCAGCCACGTATCGGCCCGGACTGCGATCACGCGGGCCGGGTGCGGCCTGACCGTGCCCACCACCCACCGCACCGGCTACCTCTATTCCAAGCTCGGCTACACCACCGCCTTCGAGGCCGCGGTGCCGCCGCTCGAGGCCCGGCACGCCCACGAGGAGTTGCAGGACCTGCCCATGCTGGACAAGGGCTGCTACACGGTCATGGGCAACAACCACCTGGTCATGCAGGTCCTGAGCGACAGCGACCCGGTGCGCCGCAAGGAGCGGCTGCGCGATCTGGTCTCCTGGCTGCTCAAGGCCAGCCGGGGCTACGCCGTGAAGGTCGTCAACCCCGGCGGCGTGGAGGACTGGAAGTGGAACACGGGCGCGGCCGACCTGGACATCCCCACCCCGCCCTTCGGGGTGACGCCCAGGCAGATCATCTCGGCCCTGGCCGAGACGGTTGACGACCTCAAGCTGCCCCATTCCATGCACCTGCACTGCAACCATCTGGGCGAGCCCGGCAACCTGGCCACCACCTTGGCGACCATGCGCAACCTGGAGGGGCACCGGGCCCACTTCACCCACCTGCAGTTCCACTCCTACGGCAAGACGCCCAAGGGCGGATTCACCTCGGGCGCGGCGGAGATGGCCGAGTACTTCAACCGGCATCCCGAGTTCACATGCGACGTGGGCCAGATCGTCTTCGGCCCCACCCTGACCATGACCTCGGACGCGCCCATGGAGTTTCATCTGCACCAGATGCGCAAGGCCAAGTGGGCCAGCGGCGACATCGAGATGGAGAGCGGGTCGGGCGTGGTGCCCATGACCTACAGCCCCGGCGTGCTGGTCAACGCCATCCAGTGGGCCGTGGGACTCGAGCTCCTGCTGCTGATCAAGAACCCCTGGCAGATCATCCTGACCACGGACCACCCCAACGCGGGCCCGTTCACGGCCTACCCGGAGATCATCAAGCTGCTCATGGACGCGGACTACCGCAACTCCTGGCTGGAGAAGCTCCACCCCAAGGTCCGGCGGTACACCTGCCTGTTCGACCTCAACCGCGAATACACCTTCGACGAGATCGCGGTCATCACCCGTTCCGGCCCGGCCCGGGCCCTGGGCCTGGCGAACAAGGGCCACATCGGGGCGGGCGCCGAGGCCGACGTGGCCATCTACCGTATAGGCGACGACAAGCGGGCCATGTTCAACGCACCGGCTTACGTCCTCAAGCAGGGCGAGGTGGTCGTGCGCGACGGCGAGATCGTCCGGACCGTACAGGGCAGGACCCTGGGCGTCTCCCCGGAAGGGGGCGAGCGGCTGGACGACGAACTGACCGAGACCTTTGACGGCTACTACACGGTCAGGCTGGCGAACTACATGGTGGAAGACGAATATCTGGACCGGCCGGAGGTTGTCCCATGCGGATAAACAACGTTGAGATCGTGGACACCTTCGCCGAGGCCTTTCCCATGGCCGCCGTGCGGGTGACCATCACGGCGAAGAATGAGAAATGGGCCATGCAGGCGGCCCTGGCCGCCACCGGGTTCGCCACCTCGGTCATCGGCTGTGGCATCGAGGCGGACATCGACGGCCCCTCGCCGAGCACCCCGGACGGCCGTCCGGGCGTGGACTGCCTGTTCTTCGGCATGTCCACGGACGCCCTGGAAAAGCAGATGCTCAAGCGTATCGGCCAGGCGATCATGACCACCCCGACCACCGCCTGTTTCGACGGAGGCCTGGCCGAGTGCCCGGCGGACGAGCGCAAGCCCCTGAAGCTGGGCGGCAAGATCCGCTTCTTCGGCGACGGGTTCCAGGCCAGCAAGATCATCGGCGACGAGCGCTATTGGCGCATCCCGGTCATGGAGGGCGAGTTCCTGATCCAGGAGTCGTTCTCCACGGCCAAGGGCATCGGCGGCGGCAACTTCATGATCCTGGCCGAGTCCGACGACGCGGCCCTCACTGCGGCCGAGGCCGCGGTGGAGCGCATGCGCGAGGTGCGCGGCGTGGCCCTGCCCTTCCCGGGCGGGATCGTGCGCAGCGGAAGCCAGGTGGGGTCCAAGTACGCCTTCCTGCCCGCTTCCACCAACATCGCCTTCTGCCCGACCATCCGCAGCCGTGTGCCGCAGACCGTGCTCCCGCCCGGGACCAACTCGGTCATGGAGGTGGTCATCGACGCCCTGACTTACGCCCAGGTGGCCGAGGCGACCCGGGTCGGCATCGAGGCGGCCTGCCTCCCCGGCGTGCTCCAGATCACCGCCGGAAACTACGGCGGCAAGCTCGGCAAGCACCACTTCCACCTCCGGGAGCTGCTCGGATGACGGGACACGCCAAACAACCACAAGGAACTGGAGCCAATATGAACACGAGGGTTTACCTGACTCTGCGCACGGCCCCGGCCATGCCCGTGGAGGCGGAGTCCCTGCTTCCCGAAAACGTCACGGGCAAAAGCGCGGAGGAAATCGAATCCCTGCCCCTGCAGGTGGGCAACCGCACGGAACCGGTCGGCGACCATTTCCGGGTGGAGATACACGAAGGCCGGTCCGGCGGGCCGGATGAAGGCGCCGCCGCCCTGGAACTGACCGGCGACCTGACCCGGTTCAAGCGGCTGGGCGAAGGCATGTCCCGAGGGTCCCTGACCGTGAACGGCACGGTCGGCTTCCACGCGGGCGCGCGCATGAGCGGCGGCACGCTGACCATCAACGGCAACGCCGGGGACTACCTGGGGGCCATGATGACCGGCGGAAGGATCACGGTCCACGGCAATGCCGGGCACTTCGCGGGCTCGGCCTACCGGGGCTTTTTCCGGGGCATGTCCGGCGGCTCGATCCTGGTGCTCGGCAACGCGGGCAACCTGACCGGAGCGCGCATGCGCCGGGGCATGATCGCGGTGCGCGGCACCTGCGGCGACCTGGCCGGATACGCCATGGGCGCGGGCACCGTGCTCATCGGCGGCCGGGCCGGGGTCCGGGCGGGCGCGAACATGGTCCGGGGGACCGTGATCCTGCTCACGCCCCCGGAGGAGATGCCGCCCACCTTCCGCTACGACTACACCGGGCTGCCGCCGTTCTGGCCGCTCATGCACGCCTCCCTGTCCGAGGCGGGCTGGACCGCGCCCGAGGCCGAGGCCCGGGCCGAGTTCAAGCGCTACAGCGGCGACTTCAACGAGGGCGGACGCGGGGAACTGCTGCTGCTCTCCGGGGCGGCCTGAGCCGGTCCGAAAGAACACTGACATCGTGCTATAGCCGATAGGATGCGGCGCCCCGGCACACCCCAGCCGAACAGGCTCCGGGCGCCGAACACCATCCCCCCACCCCGGGTGAAGCCGTTCGGCATCACCGCAAGCGTCCCGGCGGCCTTGAACCGCCGGGACGCCCTTTTGCGCCTTCCGTCCGGCCGCCCTACCAGCGGGCCAGCAACGCGGGCACGGTCTCGGGCGTCTCGTACGAAAGGAGCAGGGCGAACAGGGCCCCGGCCATGATATCCGCCGTGGTGCCGGGGTTGTAAAGCCGTTTCTCGTCGCGGGTCAATCGGTCGAAGCGTTCCACGGCCCGACGCCCCTGTTCGCTGAACACCCCGCCCAGCCCGAGCGCCTCGGCGGCCTGGGCCGAGATGGAGCGGGCCGTGTCCGTGTCGGTCTTGCGGGCGATGTCCGTGTCGGGCACCGAGGCCAGAATGGTCAGATAGGTCTGGATCACGGCCTGGGACAGGCTCGCCCCCTCGTCGAGCAGCCGCTTCAGCCCGGCGCGCCCTTCGAAGACCAGCTCGAAATCCGTGACGTACTGCGCGGCCAGGGTGTCCCTGTCCCGGGCCAGTCCCATGGCCTCGCGCAGGGTGATGGTCACCTCGGTGTCGCGGATGTCCCCCTCCTCCACCGTGTCCATGCCGTGGGGCGCGGCCTTGACGATGGACGCGAACGCCAGGCGGGAGTCCTCCACCGTGAGTCCCGCCAGGACCCGGCGCAGGGACGCGCGCAGCTCGGACGATCCTCCCAGGGCGGCCGCCTTGGCCAAGGGAGCGAGCATGAGCAGGATGCCCACGTTGGTGTTCACCCCGGCCAGGGTCTTGGTGTGGTCCGCGCCGTCACGGATCATCTCCCCCACCGAGGCGGCGGAGGCCGAAGAGAAGGCCGGGCCGATGGCCGCCGCGCTGACCAGAAAATGCTCCAGACGCAGGCCCGAGCAGTCCCGGGTCCGGGTCACGTTGCCCGGCTTCTCGGCCAGGACCTCGAAAATACAGGCTATCTGGGCGGCCCAGGATATCCATCGATCACTGCATGGGGGCATGAAATCTCCTTGCTCCGGCGACACGCCGCCGTTTTTCAGGCCCGGAACATGACAGATCGCCGAGAGTTGCGTCAAGACGACGGGATTGACGCCGGGCCTTTTTTCCCCTAACCATCAGGGCAGGAAATCGCGGGCCGATCGAGCGGTGCCGCGGGTTCCTCATGGTTATGCCAGGCCAAAGGCCATCCCGACCAAATCGGGATGGCCTTTTTTTGTGTCCAACGACCAACAGGGGGAAGATCATGCTGGGCAAACTGCTCGTCCTTGTCACCTACATCGCCGCCATGCTCGGGCTCGGGCTGTACATCCGGGGCCGGGTCCAGGACTCGCCCGCCGAATATTTCCTGGCCGGGCGCAGGCTCGGGCTGTTCGTCCTGCTCGGCTCCATGGCGGCCACCAACTTCAGCGCCTTCACCGTGTTCGGGGCCTCGGGCGCGGGCTACCTGCACGGGCTGGCCTTCTTCCCGATCATGGGCTTCGGCACCGGGTTCATGGCCCTGACCTTCTGGCTCATCGGCAAACGCGTCAACCGGCTGGGCAGGCTCCACGAACTGGTCACGCCCTCGGAACTGGTCCAGCACCGCTACGGCAGCCGCCCCCTGTCCGGCCTGTTCGCCCTGGTCATGGTCGTCTTCACCATCCCCTACCTGGCCCTGCAGCCCATGGCCGGCGGCTACGTGCTCAACCAGCTGGTCGGGCTACCCCAGGCGGCGGGCGCGGGCATCGTCACCCTGGTCATCCTGGCCTACACCCTGCGCGGCGGGCTGCGCTCCGTGGCCTGGACCGACACCCTCCAGGGGCTGATCATGATCGTCATGCTGGCCGCCGCCCTGGTCATGGCCGCCGAACACCACGGCGGGTTCGCCAGGGCCATGGGCAAAGCTCTCGAGGCCGACCCCGAGCTGTTCTCGCGCCCCGGCGGGCTGGGCCGGTTCGGGCCGGGCATCTGGCTGTCCTACATTCTGTTGTGGTTCTTCTGCGACCCCATGTTCCCGCAGCTCTTCCAGCGGTTCTACACGGCCCGCGACGAGAAGGCGTTGCAGCGGACCATGCTCCTCTACCCGCTCATCTGCACCGTGGTCTTCGCCATGCCCGTGCTCCTCGGCGTGCTCGGGCGGCTCGACTTCCCCGGCCTGCACGGCAAGGAGGCGGACGCCATCGTCCCCATGCTGATGACCTCGGTGGGCGGCGATTTCATGGGCGCGCTGGTCCTGACCGCCGGGCTGGCCGCCCTGATGTCGACCATGGATTCCCAGCTGCTGACCCTGTCCTCCATCTTCACCCGCGACGTGTATCCCTTCTTCACCGGCGGCCGGACCGGCTCGTCCACGGTGGGCCGCGTCTTCGTCTGCTGCCTGGCCGCGGCCGGATACGCCATGGCCGTGAACCCTCCGGGCAGCATCCTCAAGATCGCCACCCAGACCTTCACCGGCCTGGCCGTGCTCTTCCCGACCGTCTTCTGCGGCCTGTACCTGGAACGACCCCGCGCCCTGCCCGCCATCGTCTCCATCCTGGCGGGCGAGGCGGCCATGATCTGGTTCGCCCTGGCCGGGCCCGGCGACCTGTCGGTCCTGCCCGCCATCCCGGTCATGGGCGTGGCCTTCGGCACCTACATTCTGGTCCACCTGTTCAGCGGAGCCGGGTTCGCCTGGCAATGGTCCGGCGCGTCCCGCAAATGGGCGGCGGCCTTCGGCCTGCTCCTCCTGGCGGCCTGCGATTTCTGGCAATGGACCGACCGCACGCCCGTGTTCCTCGGCCTGCCGGGTTGGGTCTGGTATTTCGTGGGGTTGAGCGCCCTGCAGACTATTTTGATGTGGCGCATGTGCCGGGAGGAGAGCAGATAGTAACATGATAGTAGGAATCAATACTATATTTGTCCGCCTCCATAACTTGCCATAACACCGGGCGGTTGGTGATGCAGTGGGGCCGAGAGGCCGGGAGGTTGTCTTGTTAAACGAGTAACCAAAAGCATACCTGGTTGACTAAAAATCTGAAAAATGCATTATACAAGGTGCCCATTGCCTTCACCGCTGCGTTCGATATGGCAACCTATATAGGATGTTAG
>NZ_LKAQ01000002.1 GCF_001874525.1 Pseudodesulfovibrio hydrargyri
ACAATACGCGCCTTTGCGCGCGTCAGGAGAATATATGAGCGGACAGCATACCGCTTATCTCGGATTGGGAGCGAACCAGGGCAACCGCCTGGCCAACCTGTTGCAGGCCCAGCAGTACATGCGGGCCAGAATGACCATCGAAAAGACCTCCTCGTACTACCAGACCGAACCCATGGGGTACGAGGACCAGCCAAAATTCCTGAACATGGTCTGCCGGGTCACGACCGAGCTCGGACCCGAGGACCTGCTGCATTTCCTCAAGCGCATCGAACGGCGCATGGGCCGCTGGCCGAGCTTCCGCAACGCCCCCCGGACCATCGACATCGACATCCTGCTCTACGACGACCTAATCCTCGAGAGCGAGGAGCTGACCATCCCCCACCCGAGGATGCACGAACGCGCCTTCGTGCTCGTGCCCCTGTCGGAGATGGAGCCGGGGCTGGTCCATCCCGTCCTGGACAGGAGCGTGGAGACGCTTTTGGGCGGCCTGCGCCATTGGGGCGTGGCCAAGCAGTGCATGCGGCCCCGGCCGACCCACGACGTGCAGCAGGAAAAGCCCCGCGTGCCGGTCTGCCTGAGCCGGGTGGGCGTGACCAGCCTGCAGCGCAACGTCCGCTTCGGAAACGGCGAGGGCTCGGAGCTGTTCCAGGCATCCCTTGACCTGTTCGCGGACCTCAACTCCGACCAGGCGGGCGTGCACATGTCCCGCTTCAGCGTGGCCACCGAGGAACTGGTCCACAACCTGACCCGGGTGCCCACTCCGGACATCGAGTCCCTGGCGGGCAACCTGTCGCGACAGATCCTCAAGGACCAGGGCGCGGTCCGCTCCGAGGTCCACATCACGGCCCGCTCCCCCCTGGGCAAGATCACCCCGGTGTCGGGCAAGTTCACCGAGGAGCTGTACAACCTGATCGGCATCGCCTCGAGCACGGCCGAGCGGACCCGCTGCATCATTGGCGTGACCGTGGAGGGCATGACCGTGTGTCCCTGCGCCCAGGAGATGGTCCGGTCCAACTCCAGGGACATCCTGCTCAAGGAGGGGTTCACCGAGGAACAGGCTGAGCGCGCCCTGAACGCCATCCCCATCGCCTCCCACAACCAGCGCGGCCTGGGCACGCTGCTCATCGGCTCGGACGTACGCGTGCGCGCCGAGAGCCTGGTGCACATCATCGAAGCCTCCATGAGCTCCGAGACCTACGCCATCCTCAAGCGGCCCGACGAGTTCTTCGTGGTCAACAAGGCCCACCGCAATCCGCGCTTCGTGGAGGACGTGGTCCGCGAAATGCTGCGCCTGCTGGTTGACACCTTCCCGGACCTGCCCGACGATACATTTGTCCTCGCCAGGCAGGAAAATCTCGAGTCGATCCACAAGCACAACGCCTTTGCCGAGCGCTTCGGGCTGATGTGCGACATCCGGCGCGAGCTGGCGGGCGAAGGCGTCAACCCCATCCGTCCCATCAGCATGGACGAATGGCTGAAATCCTGACGGAGGCGGCATGCACAGTTTGAAAGTCGACAGCGGGCACCTGAACTTCAGCGCGGCCCATTTCATCACCTTTGCGGGCAAGTGCGAACGGCTGCACGGGCACAACTACGCGGTGGAGGTCCAGCTCGAGGGCGGACTGACCGGCGACGGCTACGTCTACGACTTCGTTGAGCTCAAGCGCACGGTCAAGACGCTGTGCGACACCCTGGACCACCGGTTTCTGCTGCCCACGGGCAACGGCCAGTTCACGGTCACGCGCGCGGACGGCGAGGTGGAAATCCGCGTCCGGGACCGGCGCTACGTCTTCCCGGAACGGGACGTCCTCGATCTGCCCGTGGCCAACATCACCGCCGAATACCTGGCCCAGTACCTGGCCGGGGAGCTGTTCAAGACCCTGTCCGGGTGCGACAACATCTCATCCGTGCAGGTGGGCGTGGAAGAGGCCCCGGGCCAGGCGGCCCGTTTCCGCATTGAGACCGGACGCCAGGGATAGGGGCCGACCTTTCGGATGCCATCCCCCAGACAGACATACCTGTTCGTGACCGGCAAGCTGGCGGCCAGGGCGTTGACCGACGTCCTGCGGGCCATGGAGCCGGATTTCGACTACGAGGTCAGGATCCTCAACTCCACGGTGGCGGCCCTGATGAACACCGGCTGGATCGCGGACCGGCTGGGCGAGACCGGCGGCTTCGACGCGCTCGTCGTGCCCGGCCGCTGCCACGGGGAGATCGAAACCATCGAGAGGAAGACCGGGATCAAGGTCCTGCGCGGCCCGGACGACCTGAACGACCTGCCCCGGTATTTCGGCAAGGCCGGGAACCCGCCCGATCTGTCCAAGTATCACACCCGCATTCTGGCCGAGATCGTGGACGCCTACCGCATCGGGCTGGACGCCATCCTGGCCCGGGCCGCCTATTACCGGGACAGCGGCGCGGACTGCATCGACCTGGGCTGCCCGCCTTCGGGCGGGTTCCCGGGCGTGGGCGAGGCCGTGGCCGCGCTCAAGGGTGAGGGATACCGGGTCAGCGTGGACACCTTCGACCGGGAGACCATCCTCGAAGCCGACAGGGCCGGGGTGGACATGCTCCTGTCGGTCAACTCCGCCAACCTCGAAGTCGCAAGGGAGATCAGAGCCAAGGTGGTGGTCATCCCGGATTTCGGCGAGGGGCTGGGTTCCCTGGAACGCAACGCCGCGAAACTCGACGAATGGGGCGTCCGGTACGTGCTGGACCCCATTCTCGACCCCATCGGCTTCGGCTTCACCGACTCCGTGGCCCGGTTCCGGGACGCCCGGCGCAACCACCCCGAGGCCGAGATGCTCATGGGGCTGGGCAACCTGAGCGAGCTGACCCACGCGGACACCACCGGGATCAACGCGGTGCTGGCCGGGGTCATGGCCGAACTTTCCATCGACTACGTGCTGACCACCGAAGTCGCCTTGCACGCCACGGGCGCGGTGCGGGAGCTGGACCGGGCCCGGCGCATGATGCGGTACGCCGTGGACAACCGGGTCCTTCCGGTGAACCTGACCGACGACCTGCTGACCGTGAAGGACGCGGTCCGCCCGGAGTTCAACGACGAGGAGCTGGCGGCCATCCACGCCCAGGTCAGGGACCGTAATTTCCGCATCTTCGTCTCCCGGGGGGAGGTCGTGGTCTTCAACCGGGATATTTTTCTCCGGGGCACCGACACCCAGGCCCTGTTCGAGGCCATGGGCATCGACGACCCCGGCCACGCCTACTACATCGGCCGGGAACTGGAGCGGGCCGTGACCGCGGCCCGGCTGGGCAAGCGGTACGTGCAGGACAATCCCCTGCGCTACGGCTATCTTTCCGAACCCGGGAAAGCCTGACCGGAGGAAGCCATGGGTTGTCTGTCCTGCGCGGGATTCGTCAAGGAGATGGGGGGAGCCACCCGGCTGGCCCTCAAGGAACCGCTGTCCGTCACCGTTGAGGCCGACTGCCTGGCGCCGGAATCGCTGGCGGGCAGGAACATGCACGAGATCGCCGCGCTGCCCGTCGAAATCGGGCCGGACAAGGCGAACCTGGGTGACGTCTTCACCATCGAGCCGGGCCTGACCGAGGACGTCATCCTGGAGGGCGACCTGTCCAGGGTCAACGGCATCGGCAGGTCCATGGGCCACGGCAGGCTGACCGTCCTGGGCAATGCGGGCGCGCATCTCGGGGCGAACATGCGGGGCGGGGAAATTCTGGTCCAGGGCGACGCCGGGGAATACGCCGGGGCCCAGGCGACCGGCGGCTTCATCCGCATCCGGGGCGACGCCGGGGGCCGGGCCGGGGCGCTCTACCCCGGACGGACCAAGGGGGTCGACGGGGGCAGCCTGCTGATCGAGGGCCGGGCCGGGGACGAACTCGGCGCGGGCATGCGGCGCGGCCTGATCGCGGTGCGCGGCGATGCGGGCGATTTTGCCGGGGCGCGCATGCTCGGCGGAACCATTTTCATTTTCGGGAAGCCGGGAGACCAAGCCGGCACCGGAAACCGGCGCGGCACCATCGTGGTCCTGGGGGACTACGCCGGGCCGCCGCCGTCCTATGTCCTGAGTTGCACCTATTCCCCCACCTTTCTGGACTGTTTCTACGAGCGGTTCAGGCAGTGGGAATGGGACCTGCCCGGCGGCGTCGAATCCGGGCCGTACCGCCGTTTCATCGGCGACAAGAACGTGAACGGAAAGGGGGAAATCCTTGTCTTCACCAAGTCTTAACGAATGCGCGTGCGGCGTCATCCGCTCCATGGCCGACCGGGCGGACAGCCTGAACGTGATCGAGATAAAACTGCCCAACGGCGCCACCGTGGTGGACGCGGGCATCAAGGCGACCGGCTCCCTGGAGGCCGGGCGGCTCATGGGCGAGGCCTGCCTGGCCGGATGCGGCTCCGTGGGCTGGACCGAAATCCATTTCGGCGACGAAGTCCACCCCGGCGTGCGGGTGGTCGTGGACCGGCCCAAGGCGGGCTGCATGGCCTCCCAATACGCGGGCTGGGCCGTGAGCCTGGACGACGACGGCGCGGGCTCCCCTTATTTCGCCATGGGCTCCGGGCCCGCCCGAGCGCTCTACGGCCATGAGCCGATCTTCGAGCACCTGGGCTATGCCGAAAGCGCGGACGAGGCCGCCATCATCTTCGAAGGGAGTAAACTCCCCACCGAGGCCGTGGCCGAAAAGGTCGCCCGGGATTGCGGCGTGACCCCCGAGAACCTGTGCATGCTCATCGCGCCCACGGCCTCCCTGGCCGGTTCGGTGCAGATCGCCGCCCGGGTGGTGGAGACCGGCCTGCACAAGCTGCACGAGCTGGGCTTTGATCTCGACGCGGTCCTGTCCGGTTACGGGACCTGCCCGGTGCCGCCCGTGGCCAAGAGCGACCTGCGGGCCATCGGCCGGACCAACGACGCGGTCCTGTACGGCGGCACGGTCTGGTACGCGGTGGACTGCGAGGACGCGGACGTGGAGCGGATCATCGAACGGGTCCCGTCCTCCTCGTCCAAGGATTACGGCACCCTGTTCTACGACCTGTTCAAGCGCTACGACGGCGATTTCTACAAGATCGACCCCATGCTCTTCAGCCCGGCCAGGGTGATCGTCAACAACGTCCGCTCCGGGCGCGTCTTCACGGCGGGCAGGCTGGACGGCGAAATGTACATGAGGTCGTGCGCATCATGAAGGCGGTCATTCTCGGCAAGAACGGGGGCAGGCACACGGTCATGCTCCAGGAGGCCCTGGCCGCGCGCGGCGTGAACGCCCCCTGCCTGGCCATCAACCGGCTGACGGCCCGGCCCGGCCGGGACCCGCTGGCGACCTTGGCGGGCAAGGGGCCGGACGACCGGAGCCTGGCCGAAGCGGACGTTGTCTTCGTGCGCTGCGTGCCCGGCGGCTCCCTGGAGCAGGTCGTCTACCGCCTGGACATCCTGCACAACCTGGTGCTGGCCGGGAAATGGGTGGTCAATCCGCCCACGGCCATCGAGCGCGGAGTGGACAAGTATCTGGCCCTCGGCCTGCTGGCCAAGGAAGGGCTGCCCGTCCCGGCCACGGTGGTCACCGAGCGCGTGGACGAGGCCCTGGCCGCGTTCGCCGAACTGGGGGGCGACGTGGTGGTCAAGCCGCTGTTCGGGGCCGAGGGGCGCGGCATGAACCGGGTGCAGGACCCGGACGTGGCCTACCGCGTGTTCAAGGCCCTGGAACTGGGCGGATACGTCTATTATCTCCAGGAATACATGGAGCACGACAACGAGGACATCCGCCTGTTCGTCATCGGCGGCGAGGTCCTCGCGGCCATGCGCAGGCAGGGGACGACCTGGAAGACCAACATCTCGGTCGGGGCCAAGGGCGTGGCCCTTACGCCCGACCGGGAGTTGGCCGACATGGCCGTGCGCGCGGCGGCCGCCGTGGGGGCCGACTACGCCGGGGTCGACGTCCTGGTCAGCGGCGGGGAGTACCGGCTGATCGAGGTGAACACCATCCCGGCCTGGGCCGGTCTCAGGGAGGCGACGGGAATCGATGCCGGAGCCGCGCTTGTCGATTACGTCCTGGCCCGGTCAGGCTAGCCCGGCGTCGGCCTCTGCGTCGGCGGCGGTGATCCAGCCCCGGTGCAGGGCGGTGGCCGTGAGCCCGCCCTTGAGGCCGAGCGCCGCGCCCCGGCGCAGGTCGTCCGGGGAGGCGATGCCGCCGCCCGCAAGGATGGATATGCCCGGGAATTGTTTCGCGGCCGCCTCGAGCAGCGGCCAGTCAGGGCCGCCGCCCGTGCCGACCACGTCCAGGGTCAGCAGGATGAAGGTGTCGAGTCCCATGTCCACCAGGCGGGCCAGCCCGTCCAGCGGGTGCAGCCCCCGGAGTTCCGGGGCGTCGGTGAGCACGGCCCCGTTGCGCACGTCGAGGCTGGGCAGTACCCTGTCCCTGCCCGCGGCCGCGATCATCTCGTCGAGCATGG
Source organism: Pseudodesulfovibrio hydrargyri (assembly GCF_001874525.1). Lineage (NCBI taxonomy): Bacteria > Pseudomonadati > Thermodesulfobacteriota > Desulfovibrionia > Desulfovibrionales > Desulfovibrionaceae > Pseudodesulfovibrio > Pseudodesulfovibrio hydrargyri. The sequence continues at coordinate 6,425 of NZ_LKAQ01000002.1, forward strand.
ACAGGGAGGGCAGGGTCTCGGTGCCGAGGATGGCGCGGCCCACGCCGAGTCCGGCCAGGGCCAGGACCTCGTCCGGGCCGGACACGCCCGCGTCGACGATGAACTCCACGGGCAGGGACCGGCAGAGTTCGCGCAGCACGTCCCGGTGCCAGGGACGGCCCTGGATGGCGTCGAGGTCGGCAACGTACATGGTCCGGCAATCGCTGACCCGCATGAGGGCCCGGGCCACGTCCAGGGGGGCCGAAGTGGCGACGATGTCGCTTTTCACCGGACGGTATATGGACCGCTCGCCGCGAATGGCGGCCACGGCCTCCCCGTTCAACAGATCGATAACCGGAATGATTTCCATAGGTGCTCCAAGATGAATCTGTTCGTGTTCGAATATTTCAGCGCCGGGGCCATGGCCGGGACCCCGCTCGCGGCGAGCGCCACCCCGGAGGGTCAGGCCATGCTCAACGCGCTGCTGCGCGACTTCACCGTTCTGCCCGGCTGCCGGACCATGACCTGCCTCGCGCCGGGCATGCTCGTTCCGCATGCGCACGAGGTCGCGGTGGTGTCCGGCGACTGGGAAGCGTCCTTTGACGACCTCGCCGGTCGCGCCGACTACGCCCTGGTCATCGCCCCGGAGGCGGGCGGCCGCCTGGCCGACCTGAGCCGCAGGGCGCAGGGGGCCGGGGCCAGGCTTTTGGGCAGCTCCCCGGAGTCGATCCTGGCCGCTTCGGACAAGGGGGAATGCGCGCGCCTTTTTCGCCAGGCGGGCATTCCCGCTCCCGAGACCGTACCGGTCACCCGGGAGACCGTGGGCGCGGCGGCCCGGGAAATGGGTTTCCCGGTGGTGGTCAAGCCTGCTTCGGGCCAGGATTGCGACGGGGTCAGCCTGGTCGCCGGGCCCGAGGACCTGGACCGCGCCCTGGCCCTGCTGGAAGGCCGTGAAGACTGGCTTTTGCAGCGCTACCAGCCGGGCGTCAACGCCAGCGCGAGTATATTGGTTTGCGGCAACGATGTCACGCCCCTGAGCCTGAACGGGCAGCGCATCGAACCCGGCATCCCCTTTGCCTACAAGGGGGGAAGCACCCCGCTGGACCACCCGCAATCCGAGGCGGCCCTGGACCTGGCCGCGCGCGCGGCCAGGCTCTTCCCCGGGCTTGCGGGCTTCGTGGGCCTGGACATGGTTCTGACCGACGACGGCTGCATGGTCATAGAGATCAATCCGCGCGTGACCGTGGCCTATTCCGGGGTGTCGCGGTCGCTGGACGCCAACCTGGCCGAGGCCATTCTGAACGCGGCGGCGCACGGCGTCCTGCCCGAACGGTTCGGGCCCGGACGCCGGGTGGAATTCGACAAGGGAGGCAGGGATGTCTGATCGGATGGGAATTCTCGGGCTCGACATCGGCGGGGCCAACGTCAAGGCGGCCCGCCTGGACCGTGACGCGGACGGGACCACGGCCAAAACCGCCAGCGCCCCGCTCGAGGTCTGGCGCGATCCGTCGCTGCTGGCCGGGGAACTGACCGCGCTGGGGCGCAGGCTCGACGCCGGGACGTGCTCGCATGCGGCCCTGACCATGACCGCCGAGCTGTGCGATTCCTTCGCCACCAAGCGCGAGGGGGTGAACTTCATCTGCGGGGCCGTGCACGAGGCCTTTCCCGGCCTGGCCACTTCGGTCCTGGACGTGACCACGGGCGAGTGGGTCCGGCTGGACCGGGTCGCCGACCATCCCCTGCATTTCGCGGCCAACAACTGGATGGCCTCGGCCCTGTACGCGGCCCGGACCCACCCCGACGCCCTGCTCATCGACGTGGGCAGCACGACCACGGACATCATCCCCCTGGCGGGCGGCCAGGTGGCCGCCGTGGGCCGGACCGACACCGAGCGGCTGGATCGCGGGGAACTCGTCTATTGCGGGGTCCTGCGCAGCAACCCCAACACCCTGGTCCGCACGGTCCCGGTGCGCGGCTCCCTGTGCCGCGTGGCCGACGAGCGTTTTTCGTTCATGGCCGACGTCCACCTGCTCCTCGGCAACATCGCGGAGGCGGACTACACCTGCGCCACGGCCGACGGGCGCGGCACCACCCCGGAGGCGGCCCGCATGCGCCTGGCCCGGCTGGTCTGCGCGGACGGCGAGACGCTTTCCATGGCCGACGTGGTCTGCATGGCCCGGGCCGTGTATGAGGCGCAACTGTCCGGCGTGACCCGGGCGGCCCTCCAGGTCCTCTCCGGCCTGGACGAGGCCCGGCGGCCCGGCCTGGTCCTGGCCGCGGGCAGCGGGGCGTTCGTGGCGGCCGAGGCCGCGGCCCGGCTGGGCATGGCGTCCGCCTATTATCCGGGCGACCCCAAGCGGCGGCAGGAAGTGGTCCTGCCCGCCCTGGCCGCCGCGCATCTGCTCTCCCTGGAGATCTGGCCGTGAACCTGACGGTCCTCAAAGTGGGCGGCAGCCAGTCCCGCCACGACGAACTGCCCGCCCTGTGCGCCGTTCTGGCCCGGGCCGGGAAAGACCATCCCCTGCTGGTGGTCCCGGGCGGCGGGGATTTCGCGGACGGGGTCAGGCGCTGCGCGGCCCGCTATCCGCTGTCGGATACGGCCGCCCACTGGATGGCCATCCTGGCCATGGACCAGTACGGCCTGCTTCTTTGCGACATGATCTCGGGAAGCCGCCCGGTCCGGTCTCTGGACGAGGCGGCGACCGCAGCGGGCGAGGGACGGGTGGCCGTGCTCCTGCCCCATGACTGGCTGCGCGGCGAGGACCCCCTGCCCCATTCCTGGGACGTGACCTCTGACGCCATCGCCGCCTGGGTGGCCGGGCGGGCCGGGAGCGATCGGCTGGTCCTGGTCAAGGACGTGGACGGCCTGTACGACGCGGACCCGGCCGCGCCCCACGCGCGGCTGATCGGGGAAATGGACGTGGACGCCCTGCCGGGCAACGGCGGGGTGGACCGGTATCTGGCGCAAGCCCTTGAGGAGGCTCCATGCGAAACATGGGTGGTCAACGGGCGCTTTCCCGAACGGGTGGCGCAACTTTTATCGACCGGCGCGGCGTTGGGAACGCGGGTACGCGGAAGCTAGGCCGGATTGAGCAGGGCCCGGAGGCGGCGGACGCTCTCGGCGTCCACGCGGCCGCCGGTCCTGTCCCCGCCGCACACGGCGGACCGGAACCCGGCGATGTCCGGCTTAAGCTCGCACAGCAGCGGGGCGTCGGCCATGCCCAGCCTGCCCGCCAGGGCACTGGCCAGGCCGAGCTCTCGGCAACGGGCCAGGAAACGGCCGAGCGGTTCGGGGCCCATGAAGGAAAACAGGCTGTCGCCCACCTTGGCCAGGGTGTCCAACATGCAGCCGTCCGCGCCGCCCTCGGCCGCGGCCACGGCCAGGTCGTCCGGGGATATGGACCCGATGGACGCGCCGTCCGCATAGCCCGCGGCCATGATCCTGATCCGGGGGGCCACCGAGCGGGCTGCCCGGCACACGGCGCGGACCATGTCCGTGCCCTCGGCCAGGGTCCTGGCCCCGAAGAGCCCGACCTTGACGTATTGCACGCCGCAGGACGCGGCCCCGAGGGCGGCCAGGGCCATGGTCCCGGGCAGTTGGGGGGCGTCGCCGATGGCCACGCTTACCGGGCAGTCCGGCGGAGCCGCGGTACGAATGGATCGGATGACCTCGGGCTGGGCGGCCCCCAGGGAGCCTTCGCGGGTGTTCTTGACGTCGAGGATGTCCGCGCCCCCGGCCACGGCTTCGGCGACCTCGCCTTGGGATACGACACTGACCAATATCTGCATTGCTGCCTCGTCTGATGTGTATGGATATTTCTTTCAATAAGATGAATAGTTACGACAAGTCAAAGGAATCATGGGGACCGCATATGACCGACTCTCGACTGCACTCCCTGCGCCCGGGCTGGATCTACGAAGTGGTTATCACCGCCAAGCGCGACGGCGCGGCCACGGCCGGGCCCTTCGGCCTGTGGACCGGCGACGGCGCGACCCTCGAGGCGGCCCTGTTCAAAGGCTCCTCCACCCTCGAGGCCATCCGGGAAAACGGTTGGTTCGTCGCCAACTTCGTGGACAATCCCCTGGACCTGCACGGCGCCCTGAACCGGCGGGACCAGCTTGTCTTCGACGCCGTGTCCGAAGGCGAGGCCGCCGGCTGGCCGGTGCTGGCCGATGTTCCGGCCTGGCTGGGCATGCGCGTGACGAACCTCGAGGACGCAGGCAAAAAGATGCTGCTCACGGCCGAGATCGTGGACGGCAGCGCGGCCGCGCCGGTCAAGCTCATCAACCGGGCCAAGGGATTGTTCCTGGAGAGCCTGGTCCTGTCGACGCGCTGCCGCCTGCTGGGTTGGGCCGCAGTGGACCAGTTGCGCGAAAACGTCCGGGTCATCGCCAAGGTGGCGCCGGGCTCCGGCTATGAAACGGCCGTCAGGGAGTTGCTCGCCAAGGTCGAGGGCGAGTGCTGATTCACTCTTGGACAAGGATTTCCGCGCCCCTGTTGTTGGGTCCGGCCTGCACGACCTTGCCCTGCAGCCCGTGTCCGTCCAGGAATTTCCGGGCGGCCCGGACCACGTCGTCCTCGGTGCGCCCGTCCACCAGTCCGTACAGGCACGGCCCCCACGAGCTTTGGCCCACGCCGTAGGCCCCGGCGGCGAGCAGGGCCCCGACCGCGTCGGCGGCCAGCTTCTCCCGGTACGTCCCGCCCTGGGCCTCCTGGAAAAATCGCCCCGTCTGGGTGTCCACTTCGGTCAGGGCGCGGCCGAAGGCCTCCACATCCCGGTCCACCAGGGCGGGCAGCATGTTCAGCAGCACGGTCCGGCAGATGGCGTCGGTGACGGCGCGGGTATCGCCCAGGTCCCGGAACACGGCCTTCTCGCTCTTGCCCGACAGGCCGGGGCCCAACGAGGGCAGGAAGAGCACGAACCGCCAGTCCTCCGGGAAATCGTGCCGGACCAGCACGCTGGACGGGGTGATGACCTCGGGCCGTTCCAGGTCCGGGTGCCCGCCGTCCAGGATGAACCCGCCGGACTCGAAGGCCGCGATGCCGACCCCGGAGCGCAACCCCCGGTCCATGGCTCCGGCCGCCTCGCGTATGTCATGGCCCAGGCCGTGCAGTCTGAGCAGCGCGGCCGCCGTGGCCAACGCCGTCTGGGTGCCGGAGCCCAGGCCGGAATGGCGGTCCACGATCTCCTCGACCGTAAGCCGGGCCCGCCATCGGACGCCGTAATGCCCGGCCAGCCGGTCCGCGTACCCGCCGACCTGCTCGGCGCGCGGGCCGTGCACGGAAAAATCCTCGGCCGGTTCGGCCGTTACGCGCGTAAAGGGCCTGTCCAGCCCCACCCCCACGCTGCCGTAGACGTTGCCCAGCCCGGGGGTCAGGTTGGTGAAGCCGAAATGGAGCCGGGCCTGGGCGATGACCGTGACCTTCATGGCGCGCCTCCGGGAGCCCGGCCGAGCTTGTCGGCCAACAGCCGCTTGAGGGCGTCCAGGCCGTCGAGCACGTGCAGGCCGTCGATGGCCCGGATCCTGTCCACGTTGGCCACGTCGATGTCGCGCACCTTCAGGGTGAACGAGGTGCCGTCCGGCAGGGTGGTGGTGGCGCTGCCGGGCTTTTGGTCCACGGGCAGGAGGTAGGTCGGGGTTTCGCCCTTGCTGATCTGGGCCACGCAGTTGGTGATCAACGTGTCGGCGATGCCGTGGGCGATCTTGGCCGCGCTGTTGGCGGTCAGGGGGGCGACCAGGAAGAAGTCGTATTTTCCGACCTGCATGGGGCCCGCGAGGAAGGGGGTGTTGGCGTCCTTCTCGACATGCACCCGCCGGGCGAAGGCGTCCAGGCGGTCGGACAGCTTGTACCATTTGAGCACCGTCCCGGCGGCCTTGGACAGAATCACGGTGACGTCCGCGCCGGGCTGCCGGGCCACGTCCTCCATGATGTCGAAGAGCTCCGGCATCAGGTCGCCGGCGCCGGTGATGCCCCAGACGATTTTCATTCCATCCTCCCTGGCGTTGCCGGGGGGCTCCTGCCTCCGGTCCTGCCGACCGGACGGGAGCGCCCGCCGCGTGAGCCCGAGGAAGGGACTGTCCGGCCCCGGCCGCTTTGTCCGGGAGTTTCTCCCAGCCCGGCGGACGGGTGCGCCCTTTTCCTCGTATTTGCATTGCAACAGAATGCGATGGGGCTGTAAAGTAGGTACTTTTCGCCCACTAGTATCCTTTTGGTAATTACCCATTCCACCGGCGGGTGCCCGCCTGTTCCGGCATAGCGAAAAGTCGTCCGCATTGGGCGTCAATACACGGATTTGGCACCGGATTTTCCAACAAATCGGGCCGCCGGAAATACTTTTTTGGACGATTCGGGCCTACGAGTTCATTTTTTGGCTGAATTACGGTCAAAAGTTCAATTTGACCTTGCAAAACAATGCCCGGGATTTTATCCTTGGAGCGCTAAATAGAATGGGTTGCGGCCGATCCCGGTGATCGGAAAACCATAGAAGCGTTCCGCCCTCCTCGTGCGGCGATTGCGGGGGCGGGACAACCATTGAAAGCACGCCGCGTTTCAAGGCGTGCCGGGGAAGTTTTATTGAGGCGGAGGTAGCATATGCCCGATGATAGAACCAACAAAGTCAGTTGTAGCAACTACACGTATGAATTGGAGATTCCGTTTGAGATTTTCTCCGGGAAATGGGTCCCGAGCATCATCTGGAATCTCTCGAAAGAGGACAAACGTTTCGGTGAATTGAAAAAAGCCATGCCCAAGGTGACGCCCAAGGTGCTCTCCCAGCAACTGCGCATGCTGGAGCGCTACGGGATCGTCAACAGAAAGGCGTACCCGGAAGTCCCCCCGGTCGTCGTCTACTCGCTGACCAACATCGGCAAGAAGGCCATACCCCTCTTCGAGAACATGAACGAGTGGGGGGCGGAATACCTGGAAATCAGGGAAACCGGATACCACTGTTGAACAGGACGCGTTTCGCCGGTCACCGGTTCGGATAGCCGCATACGGGACTGACCGACCAACGGTGGCACCGCAGCCCTCAGCCCAGGATTGGGAGACAGGAGCGATTGCGCCATGCATGGCGCAATCGCTCCTTTTTTGTCCCGCCCTGGCAGATAGGGCGAGCCGCGTCTCCACGGTTAGGAGGATGAAATTCCTGGATATGGTCTTCGCCGAGCCGGTGTCGTCACTCCCCGCCGGGCGGGGCGTCGCCGGTGTCCCGGCGGACGGCGTCGGCTTCCTGGCGCAGACGGTCGAGACATTCGCGGCGGTTGTCGCCGCCGGCCAGCACGGTGCAGATCGGATGTCCCGCCGCGATGACCTGTCCGGATTCGGGAATGTCCCGACGTTCCATCCCCAGCCAGGGATCGGTGTCGGGCGCGGTCACGTCCCGCACGGCGAAGACCACGGCCTTGCCGTGGACGCGGGCCGTGTCGCGGTGCGGGGACGGTTCCGAGAGCGGGGACAGGTGGGCGGAGAATATGCTCTTCCCGTGCGCCGATTCCATGAGTTCCGCCGAGGCGGGGGGACGGGGATTCACTTCGATCAGGATCGGATCGCCGACGGGCGGGATCACGAAGTCCAGGCCGTTGACTCCCCGCAACCCGAAATGAGCGGTCAGCTTGTGGGCCGTCTCACCGACCCATTGGCCGAGTCTGCCATTGCCGGCCTGCGGTTCGAGCGGATAGAGGTTGCCGCAATACCGGTACCCGGCCGCGCCGAAACGGCCGAGCCCGATGAGCTGTTCGCTGATCCCCAGGACGCGGCAGCGCGCGCCGTCGGCCTCGAAGACCGCCGAGGCGGCCAGGCCGTGGACCCGCTGCTGGAGATACCACCCCCGTTCCGGGATTCCGCCCTCCCAGGGCCGGATGGAATGGCCGCCGCCGCTCTTCACGGGCTTGAGCAGCCAGTCGCCGGTTCCTTTGGAGGCGGTGGGGACTTCCGCTTCCGCCAGGGTCGGCGGCATGGCCACCCCGGCCCTGCGGCAGAACGCGGCCAGGCCGGTCCAGTCGCGGACCCTCCTGAGGGTGTCCGGACGGTTGCCGATGATCGGCCTGTCCCCGGCGAGCCGGGCGACCAGGTCCGGATGGTTCTCCAGGCTGGCCACATAGGCCAGCGCGTCGTACTCGATCCCTTGCGCGAGGTCGGCCAGGGCCGAGGCCTCGTAGGATTCGCAGCCCGCGCCGCACATGCTGACCTTGGGAGCGCCTTCCGGCATATCGCGGTCGCCGAAAAAGTCCAGGCAGGCCACGTCGTGCCCCGCCCGAACCGCCGACTGCGCCAATGCCCGCACGCTCACCCCGGCCAGCAGAATCCGCACGCTAGATCATCTCCTTGGCCACAGCGTAGACCTCTTCGGCGTCGAAGACCATGTCGTTGCGCATGAAAAGGCGCTTGATGCACTCGCGGTGGACTTTCATCTTCAGGTTGCCGATGCCCAGCGCGCCGTAGACCAGCTTGCCGTCCACGTCCTCGCCGTCGAAATGGGCCTTGGTGCCCTCGATGCCCAGCGGCGGCACCGCGTTGATGTCGCCCAGGCGCAGAAGCGTCGGGTTGGCGGTCCAGGTGTCGGAGCCCAACAGCTGGATACCCGCCGCACCGGCGCAGAGCACGGCGTACGCGCCTTCCAGCACCGCTTGGGCCTGCGCTTCGTCCCCGACCTCGGCACCCGAGATGTTCACGTCGAAGCGCGCGTTCACTTCCGCGCAGGCCTCCTCAACGCGGTCCATGCGCCGGGAGGTCAGGACCACGTCCGCGCCCTCCATGGCCATCAGACCCGCCGCGCGCTTGCCCACCGGGCCGGTCCCGGCCAGGACCACGCACTTTCTGCCCTTGAGCCCGTCGCCGCCGCACAGCTTGGCCACGGCCGCCGCCGCGGTGGTGTTGCAGCCGTTGGAGTCGAGCATGACCGAGACGCGGACGTTGCCGAAAAAGCTCTCCTTGGCGGCCTTGAGCATGGCTTCGCCCAGGACCACGTCGGAACCGCCGATGAACGCGGCGGAATTCTTCAGGTCGTCGCCGCCCCGCGTGAACATCAGGCCGTAGACCTGGTTGCGCACGTCCGCAGGGGCCACCCCGCTCTGCTGGAACAGGGCGTCCACGCCCGCATCGTGCGCCACCACGGCGTCGAACACGCTGGCCTGCGGGTCGCAGTCCATTTGAAGCAACAGTTTCTTTTTCATTCTTCCCTCTTCTCTTTTACGCCCCATGGGGGT
>NZ_LKAQ01000003.1 GCF_001874525.1 Pseudodesulfovibrio hydrargyri
CGGCGAACGGAGGGCCGAAGGAGTTGTTTTCCGGCCGGGCGGACCGGCCGGGGAGTTGAGAAAGCCATACCCTTAGCCTTAGGTATATCACCCCTCTCCGCAGGTTTATAAGCACCACCGTCAAGAGGAACGGTTGCGGAAAAGGGGGGCCACAAAGCGTTCCGTCAGTGGAAGGAGTCGCCTCGACCATACTATACAGTGCTCTCTAAAACGTTTCGCAGAGGTTCGCCGTGTGTGCGCACGGCGATTGACGAACTGAAACAGTAGGAGACTACAATGGCGTTGTATAAGAAAATGATCGACGAGGCAGTTGGCGCAACCCTGGCGGTTTACGGGGTCATCAAGGAGAAGAGGGGCGGCGAGTTCAAGCTCACGGACTGCAAGCCCTACGTCGACGCGGTCAACAAGATGACCGCGGGCGAGGGACAGTCGCAGGAAGTGATCGACCTGCACGTCCAGTCGGTGAACGCGCACTACGACATCCTGTGCGGCCTGACCGACACCATCCGGCCCGAGGACGACCCGTTCGTCGAGCACTACCAGACCCCGCCCATCCTCGAGATCCTGTGCGAGGAGGACGCGGCGTTCAAGAAGTCCCTGGACACCTTCATCGAGGCCATCGGGGCCAACCAGGCCTTGGTCGGCCTGGAGGCGGTCCGCCGCTACGGCGGCATGTACGGCCTGACCTGCGTGGTGGACTTCGCGTTCTCCTGCGGCTCGGTGTCCAACCTGGTCAACCGCATCCTCGGCCCCCTGGACATCCCGTCCGACCACAAGAAGACCATCCTGTCCGCCAAGTCGTGGGGCATGAACACCTCCTACGGCTCGGGCGCGGCCTTCCGCGCGGCCATGGAATCCGGCAAGACCGCGGCCGAGGCCGAGGCGGCCGAAGTGGCCATGATGCAGTTCATCTACCGCGAGCCGTGCAAGGCCCAGGCCGAGATCATGGACGGCCACAACCTGGGCGGCCACGGCGGCCACTCCTCCTTTGACGTGCGCAAGTACATGGCGCTGTACAAGGAACGCATGAAGCCCGTGGTTCTCGCCGCCCTCAAGGCGGGCGTGCACCCGGCCAACATCGTCACCGTGCCCGCGTACTGCGTCGGCGACGTGGGCCACCACATCGCCCAGTCCGCGTTCAACATGTTCAACGACGAGATGGTCTTCGGCATCTACGAGTCGGTCATGGACGTGTTCAAGGCCACCCTGCAGGCCGGCCTGGACCAGAACGCCTACCAGAACCCCTACGACGTCCTGTCGGTGGCCACCGGCGCGCCCGCTTGCGCCACGGCGTACGTGTTGTGGAAGGACAGCTTCACCGTGCCCATGGTCGTGGATCTCTTGTCCAAGCGGTTCAGCAACTACGCGGCCATGAACCCCAAGCGGGGCGAGGCCGACGAGCTGCACAACGCGGACTTCATCGACATCCTGACGCGCGGCGAGCGCATCCTGGACGTCAAGCCCATCGGTTCGGGCGCGACGATCAAGAACATCAAGATCGACTTGAGCCCCATCGACAAGCATCCCGTCGTCTCCAACCCGCAGCGGTACACCTACCCGGCCTGCGCCATCACCCAGCGGTTCGCCGCGTTGATGAGCCTGTCGGACTTCCCGTGCTACCTCACGCCCGAGTGTACCACCGCCACGCTGATGACCAACTGCATCGCCCTGAATCCCGGCGTGCCCGGATCCCCGGTGCGCGGCTGCAAGGATTGCGCGGCCACCAAGCTGATCAAGCGCAACGTGCCGTACGTGACCGGCGAACTGGCCGGCGGCAAGGGCTACTGCAACTGGGACAGCGCTGTCTAAGGCGAGCAATGTGGACCGGCGTCTCCCGTGTTGCGGACGGGCGGCGCCGTTGCAGCCAACTCATCTTAGCGGAGGTATGAGATGACATTGATCAAACGCGCCCTCGCGGAGCTGGTCGGCACCTTCGTGCTGGTCTTCCTCGGCACGGGTTCGGTAATAACCACGGTCTTCCTGTTCCAGGGCAAGGCCGGAATCGAAGGGAACGCATTCAACGTGGGCATCGAGATGGGGGCCTGGGTGGCCATCGCCATGGCCTTCGGTCTGGCGGTCATCGCCATGATCTACTGCTTCGGGCACATCTCCGGCACCCACATCAACCCCTCGGTGAGCATCGCCCTGTGGGCCACCAAGCGGTTTCCGACACAGGACATGATCGCCTACGTCATCGCCCAGTGCGCCGGGGCGTCCCTCGGCTCGCTGGCGGTCGTCGCGGTCTGGGGAGCCCGGGCCATCCCCACCGGCCTGGGGGCCACGGGCATGTTCGACGGGGTCGGCTACGGCCAGGCCATGCTCTGCGAAGGCATCGGGACGTTCATCCTGATGCTGACCATCATGGGCTCGGCCGTGGACGCCCGCTGCCGGGGCGGCTTCGCCGGCCTGGCCATCGGCCTGGTGGTGGTCGCGGACATCATCGTCTTCGGCAACGTCACCGGCGCGTCCATGAACCCGGCCCGGACCTTCGGCCCGTACCTGGTGAACGTCCTGACCGGCGGCCCGAACATGTGGAGCCAATACCCCATCTACCTGATCGGCCCGGTCGGCGGAGCGGTCCTCGCCGCCTTCGTCTACGACTTCATCGGCGACCCCAGAAACGCCGAAGGGTCCTGCACCGAGTAAAAAGACAACCACAAAAATCCGCCGCACGGGCTGCCCGAGCCGGGGCCCGTGCGGCGGCC
>NZ_LKAQ01000004.1:300000-559506 GCF_001874525.1 Pseudodesulfovibrio hydrargyri
ACAGCAAACGCCACTAGACGGCGTTACGTTCGCACTGAAAAGAGGGCGGCATCTGCGATGCCGCCCTCTTTTTTACCTCCGACGGCCGGGGGAAGGGGGAAAGGGAACTCTTTGAAAAGGGCTTCCCTTTCCCCCTTCCCCCGGCCCCCCATCCCCCTTTCCCTCCTAAACTTTTTGGTGCCGCTTCGCGGGGGTGTGCACCCTCGTATCCTCCTGGGTACAGGGCGAGCGGCATATTGACAATCGGGGGGCGGCGCGGGTAGATAATGCTTCTGCTCTGGCGTAAAAGGGTCCTTTTGTGCGTATCACTGCATTCCCTTCGGCTTCCGGCCCTCTGTCCGGCGTTTTGCGCCGTCCGTGGAGCTGTCCATGTACCTGAAGCGATATCTTTTCACCCTGGTCATCTACTACCTGCCCTACGCCCTGCTGGTGCGCTGGGTGGACGGCAACGGCGCGCAGCCGGGCGAGGCCCACGCCGTGGCCCATACCATCATGGGTCTGCTCTACGCCGTCATGAGCCTGAACCTGGTGGTCTTCAGGCCCCAGGCGCGGTTCGCCTTCGAGTCCTGGACGCACCGGACCCTGCGCTGGCTCATGTACCTGACCCTGTACATCGGGCTGGTCCTGCTGCCCGCCTTGCTCCTGCTGTCCCATGATTCCGGGATGTTCCGCATAATTCTGCCGGTGCCTGCCCTGCTCTTCCTGGGCATGCTCTTTTCGCCCGTGGAAAAGGAGGACCCGGACGAACGGGAAGTGAAAAAAGTCCTGGCCGACGACGGCCCCAGGCGGTGGCTGACCTATTACGGGTTATATCTGGCCGTGCCCTTTGCCGGAGGGCTGCTCATCGCCATGCTGGTCCCCGAGCCGTTCACCCTGCGGGCGCTGACCCTGTTCTCCCTGTCCGTGGTGGGTATGGCCCTGTGGATGCTCTACCGGCTGACCGTGGCCCGGCCCAACATCCGGTTCGCCTCCCTGACGCGCGGCCAGCGCTGGAAGCGGTTCTGGATCCACGCAGCCCTGTACCTGGCCCTAATCTTCGTCCTGCCCCGCGCGCTCGAAATCCTGTTCGGCCACGGCCCGGCCATGGACACATGGCTCATGCTCCCGCTCCTGGCCTCGGCCGCCTACGGCCCGGACATGCTCAACGCCGCGCTCCGCATCCGCCCCAAAAAACCAAAACTCCGCCCGGAAACAGAAGACGAACGCCTGTAACGCCGCATGCGGGAATTCCGCGCCCAACACCCCCTCACCCCGGACCGCTAGACACAAAAAAAGCGTCGGGGATTCCGACGCCATCCGACTCCCACAACGCCCAAAAGCGTCAGCAGCGTAGCGCCCTGACGCCCCCCTCGCCCCCCAAAGCGTCGGCAGCGCAGCGCCCCGACGCTCTTCCCCCCGCACAGAGGCTTTCGAGAGTGGTGTGGCAGTGCATTTTTCGAGGGCGTGGCTGACCGCAGCGTAGTCCCCCTACGTGAGGATCAGCCGCGCCCTCGGAAAATGTGCTGACACGCCGCTATCGGAAGCCGCCGCGCCAACTACACGTAGCAGTACATGACCACGTAGTGACAGGCGCTGCCGCCGATGACGAAGAGGTGGAATATCTCGTGGAAGCCGAAACGCCTGGGGAGCGGGTCGGGCCACTTCACGGCGTAGATGACCGCGCCCAGGGAATAGGCCAGCCCCCCGGCCACGAGCCAGGCCAGTGAGGCGGCGGACATGGCCTGGACCAGCGGGTAGATGCCCACCAGGACGAGCCAGCCCATGGCCAGGTAGATGCCCGTGGACAGCCAGCGCGGGGCCGTGATCCAGAAGACCTTCATGACGATGCCGCCGATGGCGATTCCCCAGACCACCCCGAACAGGGACCAGCCCCAGGGGCCGCGCAGAGGGATGAGGCAGATGGGCGTGTAGGTGGCCGCGATATAGAAGAAGATCATGGAATGGTCCACCCGGCGCAGGAGGCTGACGCCCCGCTCGCTCACGGGCAGCCAGTGATACAGGGTGGAGGCGGTGTAGAGCAGGATCATGCCCCCGCCGAAGACGGAGAAGGCGACGATGTGCCACGGCAGGGCCGGGCTGGCCGCGCGGACGATGAGCAGGACCGTGCCGAGCACGGCCAGGGCCGCCGCGATGCAATGGGTCAATCCGCTGACCGGGTCACGAAGCGATAGGATCATGAGAGCTCCCTGGCATTGATGCCGACTCAACTGTCGCACAGTTGCCGGAAGCAAACAAGCGTTTGACGGCGGACTTTCCGTGACGGCCGGGCGGGCGAAGGGACACCGGGCATGGGTCGCGCCGGATCAGAATCCGCCCCGGCTCCACGGTTCGATGTCCGAACTCGAACACTGCTCGGCGTCGTCGATCAGGTCGGCCAGGGTAAAGGTGTTCAGCCGGGCGTACATGGCGTCGGCGGCCTCCTGCCACAACCGGCGGGTCAGGCACTCCCTGATGCGGGCGCACCCCTTGTCGCCGGACCGGCACTCCACCAGGGAGCCGTCGCCCTCAAGCGCGTGGACCACCTCGCCGATGGGGATCTCGGCCGCGGGCTTGGCCAGGGAATGGCCGCCCCGGGGGCCGCGCTTGGACTTGACGAAACCCACGTCCTTGAGCTTGCGGATCAGCTTTTCCAGGTACTTGGCCGAGACGCCCTGGCGGTCGGCGATGTCCTGGATGCGCACCGGCCCCTCCTTCCCATGCTGGGCGATGTCGAGCATCATGCGCGTGCCGTAGCGGCTGCGTGTGGTCAGTTTCATGAACGACTCCTTTCTGATTACTATCTAGATACCCGAGCCCTGGTCTCAGACTCCCCTTCCCAGGGACAGAAAAGCATTGAGATACCCCAAGATTACCATTATCTTTGCAAGATAGGCCCAGCCCTGACTTCCTGTATAGCGGCTGGCGCTGCGCCAGATTCCCACGGAAATGAACACCATGTAGACGAGCCGGAACAAAAAGACAGCCACAAATCCCCAGATTGATATGTTCAGCGTAAGGACCAAGAGCATTATCATCGTAAACAGGATATTGGCACCGAAACCGTATCCCCAGAAGGTGAGGGCAAGGCCCTCTTCGCCTCTCCAGATTCTCCCAATCAAACTCATTCTCCATCTCCCCGCAAATTGTACATCCGGATAATTCCGAATCTTCCCGTAGGGGAATTATCACAAAAAAAAGGCCGCGACAACAATCGCGACCTTTGAGGTCTGATTTTTTGCAGAATCGTGCGGCTTACGGCCTGCGGCGGCTCCGCATGTAGGCCGCCACGCCGAACAGGCCGAAGATCCAGCCGATGCCGCCGAAGATATCGGTCATGGACGGGCCGGAATCGTGCAGCTCGGCAAGCATGCGCTTGATGGGCTCCACCTCGCGCCTGACGATGGCGTCCACCTGGGCGGCGGTCAGCCCGCCCGTTGCGGGCGCGGCAGTGGCCGCGGACTGAGCCGGGCCGACGGAATCGGTTGCCGCCTCGGCCGGGTTCTCCTCCACGACCATATCGGAGGCGGGCCGGGGAGCGTCGGCGAACTCGGCGTAGGCCACTGTCCATTCGGCCTGATGGCCCTGCCCGGCCTTGAGCAGCAGACGCAGGTCCATCTTCTTTTCCCGGGCCGCCTCGGGGATGACAAAGGCGAACTTGCCGTCGGTGTCGGTCTTGCCGCTCAGCAGCTTCTTCCCGGTGGCGGCGTCGTAGACTTCCACCTCGCCGTCGTGGACCCGTTTGGTCCGGCTGTAGCCGCTGTCGGTGACGATCCGGTCGCCGTCGACATAGGCGAAGATGTTCACCTTGTGGGCCTCGGACACGATGGCCATGCACAGGGTCGCCGCCAGGGCCAGACAGACGGCGATGATCAGACGATTCATGACAACTCCTCGGGTTGGTCGGGTGAAAAATTGCGGGCCGGTTCAGCAGCCCAGGACCTCGGGCTTGACCTTGGACAGGAACGAATAGGCGAAACCGGTGATGACGCCCTCGACGGCCATGATCGGCAGGTGGGCGATGAACAGCACCTGGGCCGCCTCCACGAACTCGTCCCCGGACAGGGCCAGGGCCGCAGCGGTCAGGGTGGCGCTGAGCAGCATGGCCAGGAACCCGCAGGCGAAGGCCCCGGCGAACCGGCTGCCCGCGCCCCGCCGGAGCATGGGCCGGAACAGGTAATGACAGAGCACGGCGGGCGCGGCCATGTCGAAACAGTTGACCCCGAGCACGGTCAGGCCGCCGTATTGGAAGAGCACGGCCTGGAGGGCCAGCCCCACGAGAATGGCCGGAAAGGCCGCCCAGCCCAGGATCACGCCGAGCAGGCCGCCCAGGATGAGGTGGGCGCTGGACGGGCCGATGGGCACGTGGATCAGCGAGGCGATGAAAAAGGTGGCGGCCAGGATGGCCACGGACATGATCCGGTCATAGTCGATCTTTTTCAGGCCGATGGCCGTTCCGGCCACGGCGAGAACCGCCCCGCCCGCCAGGACAGGCCAGGATAGAACCCCTTCCGAAATGTGCATAGGACCCGCTCTTGGTCATAGCCAGCCAAGCAACCACCCGGATTTCGGGAAGATTTCGCCAGCGTGTTAACAATCGAAAATTTGTATACACCTGCGGGATGGTTTTTACAAGCGGTGTTTGGGCCGTGGCGGCGAGCGGCGTATTGCCTTCCCCTGCCCTTTCCGGCACTGTTGGGGCGCACCGCAAGCCAAGGGAGCCTCCATGTCGGTCATCATTCGAAAAAGCCTGCTCGAACTCATCTTTTCCGGCGCGTTCATGAAGCGCTGGAACGACAAGCTGCGGCCCATGGAGCTGGTGGAGGTGGACAAGCAGGGGCACAAGCTGATCGTCGCCTGGCTGCTCTTCCTGCTCAACTCCCGGGACATGGACGTGGCCCGCAAGCGGGCGCTGGGCGAATCGATCATCGAGGGCGGCATCTTCGACTACCTCTACCGCCTGGTCATCACGGACATCAAGCCGCCGGTCTTCTACCGCATCAAGGAGAATGCCGAGGACTACGCCACCCTGACCAACTGGGTGCTCAAGGAGCTGACCCCGCGCATCATGCCGCTGGGCGCGGACTTCATGCGGCGCATGAACGAGTACCTGATGCACCCCGAGGACAAGGGCCTGGCCCGGCGCATCCTGCACGCCGCCCACCTGTACGCCAGCTACTCGGAGTTCAAGCTGCTCAAGTCCATCAACCGCATGGACCACGAGCTGACCGAGATAGAACAGAGCTTCATCGACCGGCTGGAGGCCATGCGCGACCTGAACGGCGTGTCCGAGCTGCTCGACGAGGACGGCTCGGTGCTCGGAGGGTTCGCGCGCATGTGCGGGCGGCTGCGCTTCCAGAAGCGCTGGTCCCAGACCCCGCGCGTGCCCGAGACCTCGGTGCTCGGCCACATGTTCATCGTGGCCGCCTATTCCTGGTTCTTCTCCATGGAGGTGGGCGCGTGCCGGGCCCGCAGCCAGAACAACTTCTTCTCCGGCCTGTTCCACGACCTGCCCGAGCTGCTGACCCGGGACATCATCTCCCCGGTCAAGGGCGCGTCGCGCGACATCAGCGAGCTGATCCACGAGTACGAGATCCTGGAGCTGCACCGGGTGGTCCTCAACCCGCTCAAACAGGGCGGGTACACGGACATCACCGAACGGCTGGAGTATTTCCTGGGCCTGGAGGTGGGCAGCGAGTTCAAGGCCACCGTGGTCCTGGACGGCGTGGTCACCGAGGCCCCGGAGGCCGATCTGGCCGGGAAGTACAACCACGACACCCTGGACCCCAAGGACGGCCCCCTGCTCAAGGTCTCGGACTCCATCGCGGCCTATATCGAGGCCCACACCGCGCTCAAGAACGGCATTTCCTCGGACCAGCTGCACCACGCCCTGTACCGCATCCAGCAGACCTACAAGGAGCGCCCGGTCGTGGCCGGGGTCCAGGTCAGCGCCCTGCTGGCGGATTTCGACTAGGGCCGCTCCCGGCCTAGAAGGCGACACCGCCGGCGACGAAACGGCGGCAGTAATCCATGCCCACGTCGCCGAGCCCCATGGACTTGGCGTTTTCCCGGCGGCTGCGCAGGGCCATGTCCTGCATGTAGTCCGGCATTTCCGAAAGCAGGCCCAGGCAGTGGGCCAGGGTCTCCCCCCTGGACGGGCCGCCGCTCAGGTGGCTTTCCATGTTGTCCTCCACGTGCCGCGAATGGAGCAGCAACGCATGGGTGGTGCACGGCAGGTACTCCGCCACGTCCTCCTCCTGATAGCGCAGGCTGCACCGTTCCAGGGCCCGCATGGTTCCCTGGGACATGGGGTGCATGAAGCTCCAGGGGGTCAGGCGGCGGCTCAGCTGCGGCGGCAGCATCCGGGTATTGAGCCCGCGCTCACTGGCGGCCCCGGCCCAGGTCTCGGGATATATCTGGAAGATCAGGGGCCAGACCAGGCTGTAGGGGAACTCCCAGAAATCGTGGGAATAGCCGATCCGGCTGTGGTTGAAGAAGATGCCGTCGGGCGAAAGCTTGGCGAAGATGTCGTCCGCGCTCCGTTTCTGGTCACGGGCGTAGGCCAGGGCGTTGACGCTGACCAGGAGGTCGATGGCTCCTTCGCCGAAATCCAACGGTTCGGAAATATCGTGTTTGAGGAAGGTCAGGTTCGGCTCGTCAAAGGAGGCACGGGCCACCTCCAGGGCCGAGTCCGACAGTTCGAGCCCGAAGACCCGCGCCTCGGGATGGAGCCGGGCCAGTTCGGCGGTGGTGTAGCCCAGGCCGCTGCCGAGGTCGACGATGACCCGGGGCGGCCGGGGCAGGTGCGGCACGGCCAGGCGCTCGATCAGACGCGCGTAGCTGCCGGTGTTGTTGGCCGTTTTCCGGCCCCACGACTCAGGTGGGACGCCGGACAGGACATCCTTGTTCTTAACCCAGCTGTTCTCGTTGTAGTTGACCGTATTGCGCGGGATGGTCACGTGGAACTCACCCTCGCGCGGCTGCTGCGGGACGGCCCCGGACAACTCCCGGAACGGAATCAGTTCGGCCTCCTCGCCCGTGGCCCTGGCGTGCTCGGCCAGGGCCGAGACAAAGCCCGCCTTATCCCCCCCGAGATACAGCCAGTCCACCTCCTCCAGGCGGTGCATGGGCTGGCGGAACTCCCCGCGCAGCACCGAAATGACGAAGGGGAAGGCGAACGGGGTCCGAACGTAGGCGTCCACCCCCTCGAAGGTAAGGAACATGCAGCGCAGGCCACAGAGATCGAGCACGGGCCGGGGCCTGGCCTTATGATTGGGGATGCCGGCTTCCAGGATGGCGGGGAGCAGGTCAACATACTCATCCATCGGGATGTAGACTCTGGTAATCATGATTCACCACGTGCGCAAAGGTTACTCGAGGTTCAGCGTGAGCGTGCAAAATTTTCCCACCAGAAGGGATTTCCGCAAAATGCTAATTGTGTGCCAAACAGGCCGGGCCCGGAGTGGGCTTCAGAAGGCTACTCGGTCTCTGGCCGCAACGCCCCGGCGTCGGTCACGAGCTTCACCCTGGTGACGACGCGTTCCGGGACCGGCTTGCCCTTCAGGGCGTCGCAGGCGGTGCTCACCCCGAGGTAGCCCATGCGGTAGGGTTGCTGGATCATGAAGGCGTCGATGAGCTTGTCCCGCAGGGCCTCGCGGACTTCCGGGGTCTCGTCGAAGACCAGGACCCGCACCCTGCGCCCCAGGTTCAGCTCGCGCAACGCCTGGATGCAGCCGATGGATATCTTTTCCGACGAGGCGAAGACCGCCCTGACGTCCGGGTGCTCCTGGAGCAGGGTCAGGGTGCGATGGTAGGCGTTGCCGATGCTCACGCCGACGAACCCGGCGTCGATCAGCTTCATGCCCGGTGCCCGGGCCGCCAGGGTTTCGGCAAAGCCCCGTTCGCGGTCCAGGGTGGACCCGTTGTCGTCCGCGTGACGCAGGAGCAGCGCGGCCCCGTTGCCGTGGGTGAGCCCGAGCAGGTACTCCGCGGCCTCGCGCCCGGCGGCCTCGTTGTCCGTGGCGATGTAGCTGGTCAGCTCCACCCCTTCCATGGACGAGTCGATGCCCAGCACCAGGGTGCCCCGTTGCCGGGCCTCGTTCAGGGCGTCCGCCAGCAGCGTGGTGTGGGTAGGCGCGATGACGATGGCGTCGGGCCTATCCTGCATGGCCTCGGCGAGGATGGCCTGCTGCGCCTTGACCTCCTCCTGGAGCAGTGCCCCCCGGAAGACGACCTCCGCGCCGCACTCCCTGCCCGCGTCCAGTGCGCCCTGCTTGACCGCCTGCCAGTAGCGGGTCGATTCGGCCTTGGGAACGACCAGTATCCTGAACTCCCCGGCCAGGGCGGCCAGGGGCAGGGAAAGCCAGAAGGCGCAACACAACAACAGCTTCAGCAGGGGCAATCCCCCGGCGTGGACGCCGCTTCCGGCGCGGGATTGTCTCGGGCTATCCATCATACAAGAGAACTGTCACCTTTTGGCCGCTTGGGCCATTATATTCGCTCTCCCGCCGCCCTCCAGACAGAAGACCTTTTCCCGTCCTATTTCAATTCCAGCAGGGCCACCGTCTCGATGTGGTGGGTGTGCGGGAACATGTCCACGGCGCGGGCGCGCTTGAGCTCGTACCTCTCCGAAAGCCGCTTCACGTCGCGGGCCAGAGTGGCGGGATCGCAGGACACGGCGATGATCTTCGGGGGGGCCAGTTCGAGGATGGCCCGGGCCGTATTCTCGTGCATGCCCGCCCGCGGCGGGTCGATGACCAGCACGTCGTTCTCGGGCAAGGCCTTGAGGTTGGCGTCGGTATCCAGGGTGCCCACCGCGAACTCGCAGTTGTCCAGGCCGTTGAGCTTGGCGCTGGACCACGCCTTGGCCACGGCCTCCTCGCTGATCTCGAAGCCGATGACCCGCGCCGCCTTGTCCGCCAGGAAGATGCCGATGGCCCCGATGCCGCAGTAGAGGTCGAGCACGGTCTCGGTCCCGGTGAACCCGCCGAACTCGCGGACCGTGCCGAACAGCTCGCCCGCTCCCGCCGTGTTGGTCTGGAAAAAGGCGTTGGGCCCGATATGGTAGCGCGCTTGGCGGCCGTCGTGCTCGACCATTTCCTCCACCGCGCGGGCGCCCAGGCGGAAGACCGTCTTCTCGCCCGAGGCGGCCAGGGAGCGGCGGGCGCGCGAGGAATGGACGAACGAGGTCAGGTCCGGGAAACGGTCCACCAGGGCCTTGCCCAGTTCTTCGGCCCGGGCGTAGTGGCGCGTCTCCTCGCCGGTGATCACATGGACCATGATTTCGTTGAGGGAGGTGTGGCGGACGACCAGGTGCCGCCAGAAGCCGCTGTTCTCCGAGGGATCGAAGGCGGGCAGCCCCGAGGCACGGGCGAACTCGCGGGCCGCGCGCAGGATTTCCACGTCCCGCCGGGCGCAAAGGTGGCACTCCTCGATGTCCAGGACCGGGGCCAGCCCCTTTTCCCCGGCCGGGAGGTTGGCGCGCAGCCCCAGATGCAGGCCGTCGGCCCGCTGCTCGAAGACGAACTCCATCTTGTTGCGGTAGTTCCAGACCACGGGCGACGGCGCGGGCGCGTCCATGGCGAACCCTTCCACCCCGCCGATGCGCCTTAGGGCGTTCTCCACCTGGGCCGCCTTCTGGGCCACCTGCTCGCCGTATTCCAGATCCTGCGCGGCGCAGCCGCCGCACTGCCCGAAGTGGGGACACTTAGGCTTCACGCGGCGGTCCGAAGGGGTGACCACTGATTCGAGCGCGGCCTCGGCGAACCGCTTCTTGGCCTTGACCACGCGGGCCGTGACCGTGTCGCCGGGCAATCCGCCCGCCACGAACACGGCCATGCCGTCCACGTGGGCCACGCCCCGGCCGCCAAAAGCCAGGGACTCGATGGAACATTCTATGACTTCGTCTTTCTGCAAGGGCATGGAGCGCCTCCTGTGTTTCCGTTCGTCCCATACTGTGGCACGCCGGAACACCGTATACAATGATTGGTCGCGGAAAGCGGGTTTGACATGGTTTCGCCCCCCTGTCTATGTTTTACCCATGCTCGACAAGGCCACCGCCCTGCCCGCCCTGCTGCGCAAACTCGAAAAGCTGCCCCAAGGCCATGCCCTGGACCTGCGCACGTACAAGCGCAACCGCTCGGTGCTCATCCGGCGCACGGGCACGGACGCCTTTGCCGTGACCGAGGACGGATTCCACCAGGAGGACTTCAGCGTCCCTCTCTCCGGCCTGAAAAAACTGCTCAGGACCCTGCTGAAAAGGGAATTCCCCCGTTCGACGAAAATCCGGGTCTACGACCTGGGCGCGGCCGACGGCCAGGACCTGCCCGCCGGGCGCAAGGTCATATGATCGACCTTGGCGCGGCCCTGCCCACGGCCCTCTCCCGGCTGGACAAGCTGCCCGACGGCGCGGTGCTGGAGCTTTTGACCTTCAAGCGCGACCGGGGCGTGGCCGTGCGCAAGGTCGGCGCGGGTTTCGAGGTCCGCGAGTTCGGCTACCGGGACGAGACGGCCACCGAGGACCGGCCCGGGCTCAAGAAACGGCTCAAGACCATTCTCAAACGGGAGTTCCCCCGGTCCAACAAGGTCCATCTCCGGGAACGCCGGACGGAAGGACGCTAGCCCCTGGCTGGCGGGTAATACTCGCGCAGGGTCATGGAGAAGTGGCCCACCGCCACCTTGGACCTGACCTTGACCGGGATGCGCCGCTCGTCGGCGGAGAACCAGACGTACAGCTCGGCCTTTTTGGACTTCTTGAACACGCCGGACAGGTGTTTGATGTCCAGGCGCACGCGATAGGCCTCCACGTCGCCGATGCCGGTCTCCACGGTCTCCCTGTCCTCCACGAACGCCTTGCCCACCACCGAGACCTTGCCGTCCGATACGTTGGCGTCGAACTCCATGCCTTTGTACAGAGCCTCCTTGCGGAAGGCGAACAGGATGGACATGGGGTCAAAGACGTTTTCCGGCTGGTCGAGGGTGTGCTGCAGCTTGCCCCGGGCATAGCGGTACGACTGGTTGGCCTGCTTGTCGAAGACGAGCTCCACCTTCTTGTGATAGGACCCTTCGTTCTGGTCCTTTTTGTAGCGCAGGGCGTAATTCACATCCATGTCGGTCCAGGCCTCCATGGTGTCCCGGACCTTGTAGAAGTTGTCCACCCAGCCCTGGGTCCTGGCCTTGGCGAGGAAATAGCGCGCGGGCCGGCCGTCCATCTCCGTGTCGTCCATGCAAGTCAGCTCGGCCCGGCCCGCGTGGATCACGGTCCAGTAGATGTCGTAGTAGAGCCTTTCGCCCGGCCCGAAGGGCGGGGCCGGGTCCTCGGCCGACCGGGCCGGGACGGCCAGGAACAGCAGCAAAACGGCGGTCAGGAAAATCTTACGCATACTTCATATTCGTCATGAACCGCGCCCGAGTCAAGGAGACCCCCGTAACCACGCCGTTGTCATGGACAAATATCCCCACACGCGTTACGAGGATGAGAGGAGAGGCCCTGACTCAAGCTTGTTATCGGAGGAATGCCCCTATGATGCTCAGAAAACGCGCCTGGGACATGATGCGCGACGAATACCCGACCGTACAGGAAGACGCCAGCCTGGCCGAGGCCATCCGCGTCATGCGCGAGGCCATGGTCGAGGCCCCGGACTCGCAGGTGGTGGTGGTCCAGACCAAGGGCGGCAAGCTCAAGGGGACCATCAACCTCTGGCAGCTCTTCAAGGCGGTCAAGCAATCCGTGCTCAAGGACGAGAACCTGACCCTGGACGGCGAGGTCGACTGGGACCAGCAGTTCGCCAACGCCTGCCTGATCTGCACCCAGCTGCGGCTCGACGAATACATCATCCCCAACCCGCCGCTGCTCAAGCCCAACGATCCCATCCTGGTGGTCCTGGACGTGTTCCTCAAGTCCCGCCGCGACTGGGCCCTGGTGGTCGAGGCCGACAAGGTCATGGGCGTGGTCTACGTGACCGACGTGTACCGCGACATGACCCGCGACATGGTCCAGATCTTCAAGAAGTAGTTTCCGCGATCCACTGAGACGAAAAGGCCCGCTCCGGTTGGAGCGGGCCTTTTTTGCGGAATGGGAAAAGCCGTGGTGCCCGGCTACTTCATCTTCAGGTCGATGAGCAGGAGCATCTGCAACGCCTTGGTGATCTCCGGATCGTAGCGCGGGTCCTGGGCCAGGGCATTGGCCGCCTGGACCGGGCCCATGGGTTCGGCGTACGGCCGTTTGGTGATCATGGCGCAAAAGGAGTCGGCCACGGCGGTCAGCCTGCCCGGGAACTCCTGCTTGACCGACTTGAGTGGATAGCCCGAGCCGTTCATGCGCTCGTGGTGCTCGGTCACGCACTGGTCCATCTCGGCGTAGCGCAGGCCGAGCTTGCCGAGCATCTCGAAGCCCACCTTGGTGTGGGCGTTGACCTTGCCGCGCTCGTCGCCGGTCAGCGGCTTGTCCTTGGTGCGGATGAAGACGGGCACCTTGGCCATGCCCAGATCGTGCAGGAAGAGCCCGGCCAGGACCCGGTCGAAGTTTGCCCGCTTGACCCCTTCGGCGAACCCCTTCTCCTTGATCTTGCCCCACAGGGCCAGGCCGAGGAAGCCGGTGTTCATGGAGTGGTTCTCCAGGGTATGCTCCCGGTGCAGCCTCCGGACCAGGGCGCGGGCGCGGCGGATGTCCGCGTAGAGGTATTCGGACAGGACCATGAGGTCCACCCAGAGCTTGTCGAAGACCGCCTTGACCGGCTGCTCGAAGAACTCGGCCAGCCTGCGGGTCAGGGCCTGGGTGAAGATGTCCGCGATCTCCTTTTCCTTGAGGTTCCCGTCCACCAGGACCAGGTCGAGCTGGTAGCTGATGTGCTTGACGTAGACCGGATGGTCCTCGCGGGAGACGAAGACCAGCCCCTCGTTGGTCAGCCCGGCCAGTTCCTCCACCTGGTCGTTGGACAGCCTGCCGCCGACCTTGTAGTACGGCACCACCCGGGCGACGTCCTCCTTGAAGGTGAATATGTTCAGGGGGGGCCTGTATTTGTTGAAGCTGCCCAGGATGTCCTCGCTGACTTGGTAATACTCTTCGTTGAGTCCGTCGGGAATGTCGTGCTTCTGGTCGGCTCGCATCGCTGGGCTAATCCTCTTCCTTGATCAGTTTCTCGTACAGTTTGACCACGTTGGTCTGGGTGGTGGACTTGCCCTGCTCGGGCTGGCCGGCCGTGATGATGACGATGTCCCCTTCCACGAAATCGGGGCACTGCCGGACAAAGACCTCGGCGCGTTCCTGATGGTCGTGGATGACGTCCAGGGGGATGGCGGGAATGACCCCCCAGGACAGATTGGTGAAATGCCTGACGATGGGGTCGGACGACAGGGCGTAGACCGACTGGCCGGGCCTGCACGACGAGAGCAGCCTGGAGGTCGCTCCGGAGGTGGAGTGGCAGACGATGGCCCGGGCCTTGGTCTTGCGCGCCAGCATGGCCGCGGCGTAGGCCAGGAAGGTCGAGGGATTGTCCCTGGCCCCGCCCCGGTCCAGCTCCTCGGGCCCGGACTCGAACATGAAGGCCTCGATCTGGTAGGCGATCTTGCGCATGAACCGGACGGTTTCGCCCGGATAGTTGCCGATGGCCGTCTCCTCGGAAAGCATGACGCAGTCCGCGCCGTCCAGGATGGCGTTGGCCACGTCCGTGGTTTCGGCCCGGGTGGCCATGGGTGAGTTGACCATGGAAAGCAGCATCTGGGTGGCCACGATGACCGGCTTGCCCGCCTGGTTGCACTGCTTGATGATGCGCTTCTGGGCCACGGGCAGCTCGGCCAGGTCCAGTTCCAGGCCGAGATCGCCGCGCGCGACCATGATGCCGTCGGCCTCCTGAAGAATCTGATCCAGGCAGTCCAGGGCCGCGGTGCGCTCGAGCTTGGCGATGATGGGCAGCCCTCTGCCGTGCTTGAGCATCTCCTTGCGCAAGTGGCGAATGTCCTCGGGCTTCTGGACGAAGCTCATGGCCACCACGTCCACGCCCAGTTCCATGCCGATGGCCAGGTCCGCCTTGTCCTTGTCGGTCAGCGGGGCCAGCGGGGTCTTGGTGCCGGGGAAGGTGATGCCCTTGCGCGGCGGGCACATGCCCGAGTTGGCGGCCTTGAGGCGGATGAGGTTCTCGCCCTCGATCTTGACCACGTTGAAGCGGATCATGCCATCGGACAGGGCCACGGGGTCGCCGACCTTCACGCCCTGGAACATCTCCGGGATGTTCAGGCAGATGAACGGCTCGGTCACGCCCTCGGCCTTGTCCGGGGTGCCGAGCAGGACCTCGGTCCCCTTGGTCACCTCGATGGCCCCCAGCCCCACGTCGCAGGTCCGGATCTTGGGCCCGGACAGGTCCTGGAGCACGGTCAGGGTCAGGCCGGTCTCCTGTTCCAGTCGGCGGATGATCTCGACCATCTTGGCGAAGAACTCCTTGCCACCGTGGGAGAAGTTGAGCCGGAAGATCTTGGCCCCGGACTCGACCAGCTCCTTGACCGCCTCGTAGGACTCGGTGCCCGGGCCGAGGGTGGCGATGATCTTGATGTGCCTGTCCATGACAGCCTCCCCGCCCCGGTCCGCGCCCCGCGGGCGCCCCGACCGGGGCTCGTCTTGTGTTTTGATTTTACAGAACAATTGCCACGGGCATTCGTTCAAGAATGGTGCAAGTCTAGGCGCGGCCCGACAAAAAATCAATGATACTCGGTGAATTTTGGCCGCCATTTCCGGGTGAACGGTTGACTTTCCCTTGATTTTCGCGCAGAGGTGGGAAGAAGTGGAATTTAGTGTAGAGACAGTGTAAAGATGTGGAGCAAGAGGGAGCTCCGGGGAAAACGATGAAATTCAGAGGTCACGCACACAGAAGCCTGGACGACAAGGGACGGCTGATCCTGCCGCCCGAGTTCCGGGACGCGATCCGGGAGGAACTGCCGGACGGTGTCATCGTGCTGACCATCTTCGACAAGCATGTCGTGGGCATCACCCCGGACCAGTGGAACAAGCTCGAACGCGAACTGGAGTCCATCAAGTCGCCCAGCCGCGAGCTGCAGAACACCATTCGGCTGCTGAATCTGGGGTACACCGAGACCCCGGTGGGCAAGCAGGGGCGCATCGCCATTCCCGCGCACCTGCGAAAGTCCGGCAAGCTGGACAAGGAAGTGGTGGTCATCGGCGCGGGCAGGCGGCTGGAGATCTGGTCCGCGGAGGCCTTCGAGGAACTGCTCGACCAGGACTACGACGTGTCCTCGGAGCTGGCGGAAAACAACGTCTCCCTGCCCTTCTAGATGAAGCCGGGAGAGGTCGATCCCGCCTCGCTGCACACCACGGTTCTTTTACATGAAGTGGTTCGGTGGCTGAATCCCCGCCCCGGAGGCCGTTACATGGACGGCACCCTGGGCATGGGCGGCCACAGCCTGGCGCTTCTGGAAGCGGCGGGCGAGGGGGCCGAGCTCGTTGGGCTCGACCGGGACCGGGAGGCGTTGGCGCTCGCAACCAGGCGGCTTGAGCCGTTCAAGGACCGCGTGCACCTCTTTCACCTGCCCTTTTCCCGGTTTGAGGAAGCGCTCGACGAGATCGGCTGGGAGCAGATCGACGGCGCGGTCCTGGACCTCGGCGTCTCCTCCCTCCAGCTGGACGAGGCTGATAGAGGATTCAGCTTCATCCACGACGGACCCTTGGACATGCGCATGGACCCGGACGTCGGCCCCCCGGCCGAGGTGCTGGTCAATACGCTGAAACACGGGGAGTTGGCGCGCATCATCCGGGTCTACGGGGAAGACCCCCTGGCCGGGAAGATCGCGTCCGCAATAGTGAGGGAACGGGAAAAGGGAGCGATCACGAGGACGCTCCAGCTGGCCGAGATAGTGCGGCTGGCCTACCCGCCGAAGATGCGGCATACGGCCCGCAACCACCCGGCGACCCGGACCTTCCAGGGACTGCGCATAGCGGTCAACAGGGAAACTGAGGAACTTGAACATTACCTTGCAACCATAGTCGGACGCCTGAAACCGGGCGCGAGGCTGGCCATAATCTCGTTTCACTCCCTGGAGGACAGGGCCGTGAAGCACGCATTTCGGGATGCCGCCAAAGGGTGCAAATGCCCCCCGCATCAACTCCACTGCACCTGCGGCGGCGTGCCCGAGATAAAAGTGCTGACCAGGAAACCGGAGGCCGCCTCGGATGCCGAGAGGGATGCGAACCCCCGCGCCAGGAGCGCCAAGCTCCGGGTCGCGGAAAGGCTCGGCCCCGACGGAGAAGAAGCATGAGCAAGACCGACAAAACGCTCCTCTGGATGGTGCTGGGCCTCTTGGGCATGGCGCTGTTCCTCGGTTTGGGAGCGGTCTGGTTGAACATCGAGCGCATGGATCTGGCATACGACCTGCGCAAGATGGAGCAGAGCCTGGGCCGGAAAGAGGATCTGGCCGCGAAACTGACGGTTGAGAGGAACAACCTGGTTTCGCCCTACAGGCTGAAAAAGCTCGCGGGCCAACTCGGCCTGGGAGTGGCGGCGCCGGGCCAGATACGGCGCATAGCCTCGCAATAGCGACGCGTTTACGCCATACAACGCGCCGCCATAGTGGGAAACAGGGAATACGATGGCACAGGACAATACAAGGCGCACGGATCACAGCGGGATCAAGATGGGGTTCGTCACGGCCCTCTTCGCGATCGCCCTCGGTGCTCTGTGGGTGCGTACCGGCTGGGTGCAGCTCTACGAGGGCGACGCCCTGGCCGACCAGGCATCCAGGCAGAGTCTCGCCGCCGAATACGAATACGGCGAGCGGGGCCGCATCTTCGACCGCAACGGTGAGATGCTGGCCACTTCCGTGGAAGCCCAGTCCGTGTTCGCCCGTCCCCACGAGATCGAGAACGTGGACGTGGCCGCCGACACCCTGTCCCGCGACCTCAAGCTCTCCCGCCGCGAAGTCTACCGCAAGCTCAAGTCCCGCAAGAAATTCATCTGGATAAAACGGCAGGTCTCGGACCGCGAGGCGGCCGCCCTGAACCGGGCCGACCTCAAGGGCATCCGGCTGACCACCGAATACTCGCGCATCTACCCCAACGGCCACCTGGCCGGGCAGCTGCTCGGCTTCACCGACATCGACGGCCGGGGCCGCGAGGGCGTCGAGCGCGTCTTCGACAAGCTGCTCGCCCCGAGCAAGGCCGAGTTCGAGGTCCAGCGCGACGCCACGGGCCGCCACCTCTACCTGGACGCCCACGGCCGGGAGATGGACGTCAACGGCAAGGACGTGCGCCTGACCATCGACACCCACATCCAGCACGCCGCCGAGCAGGCCCTGGCCAACTCAATCGCCAAGTACGAGGCCCGGGCGGGCATCGTCATGGTGGTGGACGTCAAGTCCGGCGACATCCTGGCCATGGCCAGCGAGCCGTTCTTCAACCCGAACACGGTGCGCTCGTCCAAGCCGTCCCAGCGCCGCCTGCGCCCCCTGACCGACATCTACGAGCCCGGCTCGACCATGAAGCCGTTCCTGATCGCCGCCGCCATTCAGGAAGGAACCATCACCCCGGACACCCTGATCGACTGCGAGAACGGCCGCTGGAAAGTGGCCCGCCGGGTCATCCGGGACACCCATCCCTCCAAGTGGCTCCCGGTCCACAAGGTTCTGCGCTACTCCTCGAACATCGGCATGGCCAAGATCGGCATGAACCTGGGCGCGGGCGTGTACCACGACTATTTGACCAAACTCGGTTTCGGTGAGAAGACCCACCTCGGCCTGCCCGGCGAGTCCGCGGGCATCCTCCGGGCGCCGGGCTCCTGGACCTCCGTGGACCTGGCCTGCATCAGCTTCGGCCAGTCCATCGGCGCGACCGCCGTGCAGCTGGCCCACGCCTTCCTCTGCCTGGCCAACCAGGGGGCCACCCGCGACCTGAATCTCATCCTCTCCCCCAGGGCCGAGCGCAAAAACGCCTCCATCCAGGTCTTCACCCCCGAGACCGCGGCCACGGTCCTGAAGATGATGGAGGAGGTCGTCCAGGAGGACGGCACGGGCCGCAGCGCGCGCATCGAGGGCATCACCATGGCGGGCAAGACCGGCACCGCCCAGAAGGCCTCCAAGGAAGGGGGCTACGGCGACCAGTACCTGTCCTCCTTCGTGGCCCTGGTCCCGGCCCGGGAGCCGGAGCTGCTGGTCATCACCATGATCGACGAACCGCAGAAGGCCAACTACGGCTCCATGGTCGCGGCCCCGGTCTGCCGCGAGGTGACCGTGCGCACCCTGGCCTACCACGGCCAGTTGTCCGAGACCCTGCACGCCACGGTGGAGGACAACCCCACCGTGGACGAGCTGGCCGACGAGCCGCTCGACCGGGCAGTGCCCGCGCCCGTGGCCCGCATCGACGACGGCAGGGTGCCGAACATCGAGGGCATGTCCGTGCGCCGGGCGCTGGAAACACTGGTCCGGATGGGGATTGTCCCGGTGCTCAAAGGGAAGGGAATGACGGTCAAGCGCCAGGAGCCCCGGGCGGGGCAGCCCTGGCCCGAAAACCGCAGCAAGGAGGGGGCGGATGATGTTTTTGTTCTCTGGCTCTCATAGCGAAAAGGAAAAGGTACGGGGCGTCATGGATTTCGAGACCCTGTTGGAAAAGGCGGGAAAAGGGCTGGTCGTGCGCACGGATTCGCGCAAGATACAGGACGGCGAATGCTTCGTGGCCATGCCCGGCACGGCCGTGCGCGGCATCGACTACATCCCGGGCGCCATGGACAACGGCGCGCGCTACATCGTGGCCCCGGAGGCGGCCCGCGACCTGGTCGCCCCGGTGGTCGAGAAGCGGGCCGTGGCCGTGTACGTGCCCAACCCGGCCATAGCCCTGGGCGAACTGGCCCGGGCCCACTTCCAGGTCATGGACCGCGACCTCAAGCTGGTGGCCGTGACCGGGACCAACGGCAAGACGACCACCTCCTACATCATCGAGCACCTGCTGGCCAAAAGCGGGCTCAAGGTGGGCGTGCTCGGCACGGTCAACTACCGCTGGCCCGGCTTCATGATGGACGCCCCCCTGACCACTCCGGACTGCTGGATGATCCACGAACTGCTCTTCAACATGAAGAAGGCGGACGTGGACGTGGCCGTCATGGAGGTCTCCTCCCACGCGCTGGACCAGTACCGCGTGGCCGGGCTGGACTTCGACGCCGCCGTGTTCACCAACCTGACCCAGGACCACCTGGACTACCACGGCGACATGGAGACCTATTTCCGGGCCAAGGCCAAGCTCTTCGCCGAATACCCGCGCAGGAACAAGGCCGGGGTGATCAATTTCAACGACCCGTACGGGCGCCGCCTGCTCAGGGATTGCGAGGGCGGCATCGGCTACGGCATCGGCGACACCGCCCTGGTGCGCCAGGAGGTCGGCGACCGGCCTTTGGTCCAGGGGCGCATCCTGTCCATGACCGGCCAGGGCATGGAGATCGAGACCGCCTTCAAGGGCAAGACCTGGGTGGTCCAGTCCCCGCTGGTCGGTTCGTTCAACGCCATGAACCTGCTGGCCGCCCAGGCCGTCGGGCTGCAGCTCGGCCTGAACTGCCGCGACATGCGCAGGCTGTCCACCTTCCCGGGCGTGCCCGGGCGGCTGGAGCGGGTCATGAACGACAAGGGGCTGGACATCTTCGTGGACTACGCCCACACCCCGGACGCCCTGGAGAACGTGCAGGGCACCCTCAAGGAACTGGATTTCAAGCGGCTGATCACCGTGTTCGGCTGCGGCGGCGACCGCGACCGGGCCAAGCGCCCGCTCATGGCCGCGTCCGCCGCGCGCTTCGCCGACGTGGCGGTCCTGACCTCGGACAACCCGCGCACCGAGGACCCGGCCGCGATCATGGACGACGCCCGCCCCGGACTGGCCGGGGCCAAGCGCGTCATGGAGAACCCGGACCGGGCCGAGGCCATCAGGATGGCCGTGGCCGAGATGGAGCCGGGCGACGCCCTGCTCATCGCGGGCAAGGGGCATGAGGACTACCAGATCATCGGCACCACCAAGCGCCACTTTTCGGACAGGGAAGCCGCGCTCAAAGCCATCGAGGAAGTGTATTCGTGAACCTGACCCTGGCTGAAGTCGCACGCTGCCTCGGCACCCTGGCCGACGAAGGGTTCGAGAAGACCGTGGTCACCGAGGTGAAGACGGACTCCCGCACCGTGGAGCCCGGCGACCTTTTCTTCTGCATCGCGGGCGAGAATTTCGACGGCCACGAATTCGCACGGCAGGCCGCCGCGAGCGGGGCCTGCGCCGTGGTCGCCTCGCGCATGATCGGCGAGGTGGACGCGCCGATCATCATGGTCCGCGACACCAAGGTCGCCCTGGGCAGGCTGGCCGCCTGCTGGCGCGACACCTGCGGGGCCAGGCTCGTGGCCGTGACCGGCACGGCGGGCAAGACCTCGGTCAAGGAGATGCTCCACGCCGTGGCTTCCCAGCGCTTCGCGACGGCCAAGAACTACCGCAATTTCAACAACCAGATCGGGCTGCCCCTGTCCATGCTCAAGGCCTCGGCCGACCAGGAGCTGTGGATCATGGAGCTGGGCATCTCGCGGCGGGGCGACATGGAGGAGCTGGCTCCGGTGGCCAGTCCGGACCTGGCGGTCATCACCAACGTGGGCCCCGGCCACCTGGAGGGACTCGGCGACGAGGCGGGCGTGGCGAGCGCCAAGACCGCCCTGCTGCGCTACCTGCGTCAGAACGGCCAAGCCGTGATCTGCCGGGACTATCCCCTGCTCTGGAACGCGGCCCTGGAACTGGTGGACGCGCCCGTGGGCTTCTCGGGCCGCGACGGCGCCGACACCGACTTTTCCGCCGTGTTCCTCGGGTCCACGCCCGACGGGCAGGGCCGTTTCCGGCTGAGAACGCCGGACGGCGACGGCGAGATAACCGCCCCGTTCCGCGGGGCCCACTATGCCGAGAACCTGGCCTGCGTGGCCGCGGCGGCCCACTGCCTGGGGCTGTCCCGCGACGACGTGGTCAAAGGGGTGCAAACCATGGCCACGGACCCGCAGCGCTTCTGCTGCAAGATAGGCAAGGGCGTCACGGTCATCGACGACACCTACAACGCCAACCCCCTGTCCATGGCCCAGTCCGTGCGCACCGCGCGGGAGATGGCCGGGGAGAGCCCCCTTGTCCTGGTCCTCGGCGACATGCGCGAGCTGGGCAAGGAGGCCATGGCGCTCCACGAGGAGCTCGGCCGGGTCCTGCGCGAGGTCGCGCCGGCCATGGTCTTCTACAAGGGCGAGCACTTCCTGGACGTGGAGCGCGGCTTTGGCGGGTACATGCGCGAGGCCGGGAAACCCGAGGAATTTCTCGAGGCGTGGCGCGAGCTGTGCCTCACCGAGGGCGTGGTCCTGGTCAAGGGGTCCCGTTCCCTGAAGATGGAGCTTCTGGCCAACGTTCTGTGCCGGGAGCTGAACGCCCTGCCCCAAGGAGGCGGACTGTGATCTACAACCTGCTCGTCCCCCTGAGCACGGACGTGGGCGTCCTCAACGTCTTCCGGTACATCACCTTCCGTTCGGTCTGGGCCCTGCTGACCGCGCTGATCATCTCCATCCTGTTCGGCCCGGCCATGATCCGCTGGCTGACCCGGATCAAGTGCGGCCAGTACATCCGCGAGGACGGCCCCAAGCACCAGGCCAAGCAGGGCACCCCGACCATGGGCGGACTCATGATCCTGCTGTCCGTTTCCGTCTCCACCCTGCTGTGGGCCGACCTGACCAACATCTACGTCTGGCTGACCCTGCTGGCCTTCGGCGGGTTCAGCGCCATCGGCTTCGCGGACGACTACATCAAAGTGGTCAAGCGGCGGAACAAGGGACTGTCGGCCAAGGCCAAGTTCTCCCTGCAGTGCCTGGTGGCGGCCACGGCCATCGCCCTGCTCATCAGCGAACCGGCCTACTCCACCCGGCTGTCCGTGCCGTTCTTCAAGAATTTCAACCCGGACCTCGGCTGGTTCTATCTGCCTTTCGCCCTGGTCGTCATGGTCGGGGCGTCCAACGCGGTCAACCTGACCGACGGGCTGGACGGGCTGGCCATCGGGCCCATGGTCGTGGCCATGGCCTGCTTCGCCATCTTCATCTACGTGTCCGGACACGCGACCATGGCCGAATACCTCCAGGTCCAGAACATCCAGGGCATCGGCGAGGTCACGGTCTTCTGCGGGGCCATGGTCGGCGCCGGGCTCGGCTTTCTGTGGTTCAATGCCCACCCGGCCCAGGTCTTCATGGGCGACGTGGGCTCCTTGGGCCTGGGCGGCGCGCTCGGCTTCGTGGCCGTGCTGGCCAAGCAGGAGCTGCTGTTGGCCATCGTCGGCGGCGTGTTCGTCTTCGAAACCCTGTCGGTCATCCTGCAGGTCGGCTACTTCAAGCTCACCGGGGGCAAGCGCATCTTCAAGATGGCCCCCCTGCACCACCATTTCGAACTCAAGGGCATCCCGGAATCCAAGATCATCGTCCGCTTCTGGATCCTGTCCATACTCATGGCCCTGATGGCCCTGTCCACGCTGAAACTGAGGTAGAACCGTGAACCGCATCGTCCGCAACTTCATCAACGAGGCCATCCTCACCGGCAAACGGGCCGTGGTCGTCGGCACCGGCAGGTCCGGCCTGGCCGCCGCCCGGCTGCTCGACGTGCTCGGGGCCAAGGTGCGCGTGGTCGACCGCGACGAGACGGTCACCGGGGAGAAGCTCGGCGAGTTGGCGGGCAAGGTGGAACTTGTCACCGGTCCCCACGAGAAGGCGCACTTCGCGGACGCGGACATGGTCGTCTTTTCCCCGGGCGTGGCGGTGCGCAAGCTCGCCCCGGTGCTCGAGGGCATCCCGGCGCGCAACCTGGTGGCCGAGCTGGAGCTGGCCTCCTGGTTCATCGAGGCCCCGATCCTGGCCGTGACCGGGTCCAACGGCAAGACCACGACCACCACGCTGATCACGGAGATCCTGAAAAAGGCGGGCCGCCGGGTCTTCACCGGCGGAAACATCGGCGTTCCCCTGTGCGAATACCTCCTGGACATGGAGCCCGCCGAGATCCTCGTCCTCGAGGTCTCCAGCTTCCAGCTGCAGAACTGCCGCCTGTTCAAGCCGCACGTCGGCGTGTTCCTGAATTTCGCGGCCAACCACCTGGACTACCACCAGGACCTGGAAGAGTACCTGGACGCCAAGCTGCACCTGTTCAGCCGCATGACCCTGGACGACACCGCCCTGCTGCACGAATCCCTGCGCCCGCCGCTCAACGGCCGGACCTTCACCGGCGCGCGCATCGAGTGGTTCGGGCCGACCTCCCGGTTCGCGGCCCCGCACCTGCTGGGCGAACACAACCGCTCCAACGTGGAGGCCGCCTGGCAGGCCGTGAAGCGGTTCGGGGTAACCGAGGAACAGGCCGCCGAGGCCATCCGCGAATTCCGCCCCCTGCCCCACCGCATCGAGCCCGTGGCCGAGAAGAACGGCGTGCTCTACGTCAACGACTCCAAGGCCACTACCCTGGACGCCGCCGAGGCCGCGGTACACGCCTTCGACCGCCCGGTGCGCATTCTCATGGGCGGCGTGTGGAAGGGCGGCGACGTGGCCCGGTTCGCCGAGGGCATCGACGGCCACGTGGCCTCGGTCGGGCTGTTCGGCGGCTCGCGCGACATCCTGGAGCCGGAACTGGCCAGACATTTCTCCGTGACCTGGGACGAGACCCTGGAGGCGGCCGTCCGGCGGCAGGCGTCCCTGGCCGCGCCGGGCGACGTGATCCTGCTCTCCCCGGCCACGTCGAGCTTCGACCAGTACCGGAACATGGCCGAACGCGGCGCGGACTTCAAACGCGCGGTGGAGGGGCTCCATGGCTAGCTCCCTGAACGCCAAGACGGGCGGCGAAAAGGGCCGCATGGACTACTGGCTGCTGACCGCCACGTTGATGCTGGCCGGATTCGGCCTGATCATGGTCCTGTCCTCGTCGGGCATCATGGCCGAGCGCACCTACGGCGACACCTACTATTTCTTCAAGCGTCAGCTGATGTTCACGGGCGCGGGCCTCGCGGCCATGTTCTTTCTGACCCGGATTCCGCTCAAGGCCGTCTATTCCCTGACCTACGTATGGGTCGGCCTGGCCATCGTCCTGCTCGCCCTGTGCGCCAGCCCGCTCGGAGCCAGCATCAACGGGGCCAGCCGCTGGATACGCGTGGGCCCGGTCAACGTCCAGCCCCTGGAATACGCCAAGGTGGCCCTGGTCCTGTATCTGGCCTACTTCTTCGCCCGCAAGCAGGACCTGGTCCGGACCTTTTCCGTGGGCTTCCTGCCGCCGTTCTTCGTGACCGGCTTTCTGTGCGGCCTGCTCCTGCTCCAGCCGGACTTCGGCGGGGCCGTGGTCATGTGCGGCCTGCTCTTCTTCATGTGCCTGGTGGGCGGCACCCGGTTCAGCTACCTGTTCATCTCGCTGCTCTTCGCGGGCGGCGCGGGCTGGATGCTCATCTCGTCCTCGCCTTACCGCTTCAAACGCTGGACCGCCTTCCTCGACCCCTTCGCATCGGCCCAGAACGAGGGCTACCAGCTGGTCCAGTCCCTGTACGCCTTCGGCTCGGGCAAGATCTTCGGCACCGGCATCGGCGCGGGCCAGCGCAAGCTCTTCTTCCTGCCCGAGGCGCACAACGACTTCATCATGGCCGTGGTCGGCGAGGAGCTCGGCTTCGTGGGCATGTCCCTGTTCTTCCTCCTGGTCGGCCTGTTCCTGTACCGGGCCTTCCGCGTGGCCATGCGGTTGGAGGACCTCCAGGACCGGTTCACGGCCTTCGGCACCACCTGCATCCTGGCGCTGGGCATGGTCCTGAACCTGGCCGTGGTGCTGGGCACCGTGCCGCCCAAGGGCGTGGCCATGCCGTTCATCTCCTACGGCGGATCGTCGCTTACCGTGTCCTTCATCTGCGCGGGCATCCTGCTCAACCTCTCCCGGAGGGTGAAGGCATGAGCCTGAACCGCGTCGTACTGACCACCGGCGGCACCTGCGGCCACATCTTCCCGGCCCTGGCCGTGGCAACGGCCCTGCGCGAGTACAACAGGGGCGTGCGCATCCTGTTCATGGGCGGCCCCGGCGTGGAGGGCGAACTGGCCCGCAAGCACGGCCTGGAGTTTCTGGAGCTGCCCGCCAGCGGCGTCATGGGCAGGGGCGTCACCGGCGTCCTGTCCGGCCTGGGCTGGCTCGGCACGGGCATCCCCAAGGCCTTGTACGAAGTCTGGCGCTTCAAGCCCGAGGCGGTCATCGGCTTCGGCGGGTACGCGGGCTTCTGCCCGGTGCTGGCCGCGCGCATCCTCGGCATCCCCACGGCCGTGCACGAGCAGAACTCCGTGCCCGGCGTGACCAACAAGGTGCTCGGCAGGATGGTCAAACGGATTTTCCTGAGCTTCCCGGACGCCATGGGCGTGTTCCTCCCGGACAAGACCTTTTTGACCGGCAACCCGGTGCGGCCCGAGATATTCAAGGCGGGCGAGCGACGGCGCGGCCGGATTCCCGGCAAACGGCTGTTCGTCTTCGGCGGCAGCCAGGGAGCACGGCCCATCAACGACGCGGTCATCGAGGCCCTGCCCAGGCTCATGGAGGCCGGGGTGGAGATCGTCCACCAGGCGGGCAAAATCGACTTTTCGCGCGTGCGCGCAGCCTACAAGGCGGCGGGCGCGGACCCGGCCCAGGTGAGGGAATTCATCGACGACATGGACGCCGAATACGCGGCCTGCGACCTGGTGGTCTGCCGGTCCGGGGCGTCCACGGTCTTCGAAATCGCGGCGGCCGGGGCCCCGGCCGTGTTCGTGCCCTTCCCCCAGGCCACCCACGATCATCAGACAATGAACGCGCGCGCCATGTCGGACCTCGGCGCGGCCGTGCTGCTGCCCCAACGGGACCTGAGCGGCACGGTCCTGGCCGACCGCGTGCTCGAACTGCTCGCCGACCGCGAGCGGCTTGAATCAATGGAAACAGCGGCCAGGGGCATGGCCAGGCAATACGCGGCGCGGGACATCGTGGCCGGGTTGGCCGCCATGTCCGGGCAGGAGTTATAAAGTATGGCAGCACAGGGACCGTATCTCACCGTGGGCGGCGAAGCCTGCCCGGCCATGCGGGCCAGGGTGAACAATATCCACATGGTCGGCATCGGCGGCTCGGGCATGAACGGCATCGCCGAGGTGCTCATCAACATGGGCTTCAACATCACCGGCTCGGACCTGTCCGCGTCGGCCGCGGTGCGTAGGCTGGAAAAGCTCGGGGCCACGGTCTTCATCGGCCACGGGGCCGACAACGTGGGCGAGGCCGACGTGCTCATCAAGTCCACGGCCATCCCGGACAAAAACCCGGAACTGGTTGAGGCGAGAGAACGCGGCATCCCGATCATCCCGCGCGCCGAGATGCTGGCCGAGCTCATGCGTCTGCGCACGGGCATCGCCGTGGCCGGGACCCACGGCAAGACGACCACCACGTCGCTTTTGGCGACCATCTTCACCGAGGCGGGCCTGGACCCGACCGTGATCATCGGCGGCAAGCTGAACACCTACGGGGCCAATGCGCGGCTCGGAGAAGGCGACTACCTCATCGCCGAGGCCGACGAGTCGGACGGCTCGTTCCTGCGGCTCGCGCCGATCATCACCGTGGTCACGAACATCGACAAGGACCACATGGATTTCTACGACAACCAGGACGCCATCGACCTGTCGTTCATGCGCTTCATGAACTCCACCCCGTTCTACGGCATGAACGTGGTCTGCGGCGACGACGAGGGCGTGCAGCGGCTGCTCCCGCTGATCAAGCGGCCCTACCTGACCTACGGCCTGGGCAAGAACAACAAGCTGCGCGGCGAGATCGTCAGCTCCCACCTGCGCTCCCTGTTCAAGGTCTGGCTGGACGGCGAGGAGTGGGGCGAGGTCACCGTGGCCCAGCCCGGCACGCACAACGTGCTCAACGCCCTGGCCTGCATCGGCGTGGCCCTGGAGGTCGGCCTGGAAAAGGACGAGATCATCAAGGGGCTGGGCAATTTCGGCGGCGTGGGCCGGCGTTTCGAACGCAAGGGCGAGAAAAAGGGCGTCATCGTGGTCGACGACTACGGCCACCACCCGGCCGAGATCATGGCCAACCTGAAGACCGCCAAGGAGTGCTACCCGGACCGGCGTCTGGTGGTCGCCTTCCAGCCCCACCGCTTCTCGCGCACCCAGGCGTTGTTCGGCGAGTTCTGCAAGGCGTTCACCGACGCCGACGTCCTCCTGCTGACCGAGATCTATCCGGCTTCGGAATCGCCTATCCCGGGCGTGTCCGGCCTCTCCCTGGCCCAGGGCATCAAGCAGGTCTCCGAGACCAAGGTGCAGTTCTTCCCGGACTTCGAGTCCCTGGAAAAACGGCTCAAGGACACCCTCAGGCCCGGCGACCTGTTCATGACCCAGGGCGCGGGCTCCATCTGGAAGATCGGCGAGAACTGGCTCGAACAGGACGACGAATCGCAAAACGGCCCCGAAGACGGCAACGGAGACGAGGAGCTGTAGATGCCGCTTGAATTGACCGCCAATCCCCTGCTTCGCGAGCGCACCACCCTGCGCCTCGGCGGCCCCGCCGTGGTCGAGGCGGTCGTGCGCGAGGCGGCCGACCTGGACGAACTCTCGGCCTTCCTGACCAGAGAGACCCTGCCGCCGTTCGTCCTGGGCGCGGGCAGCAACCTGCTGGCCGGGGACGGTCCCCTGGAGCTGGCCCTGGTCCGCGTGGCCGACTGTCCCGGCCCGGAACGCGTGGAGCGCGACGGGGAGGCGATCATCGTCCGCTGCGGCGCGGGGCTCAGGCTGCCCGGCCTGCTCGGCTGGGCGCAGAGGGCGGGCTTCTCCGGCCTGGAGGGCATGACCGGCATCCCCGGCACCGTGGGCGGGGCCGTGGCCATGAACGCGGGCTCCTACGGCGTGGAGATCGGCGACCTGGTCACCCGGGTGCGCATCTGGTCCCCGACCGGCGGCCTCGCCTGGCTGGACCGCGGCCAGTGCGTCTTCGACTACCGCCATTTCACCCCGGCCGGGACGCCGGGCAAGTGCCTGATCTGGGAGGTGGAATTGTCCCTGCGGGAATCCGACCCCAAAGGGGTGCGCCGGGCCATGCGCGACGTCTACGAAAAAAAGAAGGCCAACCAGCCGGTCACGGCCCGGACGGCGGGCTGCGTGTTCAAGAACCCGCCGGCCGACAGCGCGGGCAGGCTGCTGGACAAGGCTGGCCTCAAGGGCGTGCGCCTGGGGCACATGGCCTTCTCGGACAAGCACGCGAATTTTCTCGTCAACCTGGGCGGCGGCAAGGCCGCCGACGCGCTCGAGCTCATGGACATGGGCCGGCGGCGGGTCCTGGAGCAATTCGGCATAACTCTCGAACCGGAGGTCATCGTACTGTGAGCACCCTGACCATGGGCAAACAGAGCCGCCTGAACATCGGCGGCAAGCGCACCGCCCGCGGCAACACCCGCAAGCGCAGAAAAACCGCCAATCCGCTGCTGGCCGCCGACAGGTCCACGCGCAGGCTGGCCGGTGCGGGCCGGTTCATGGTCCGCCTGGTCATGTTCAGCCTGGCCCTGTCCATCGTGGCCGTGCTCGGCGTGGGGCTGCTCTACGGATACCGCTACATCACCGCGCACCCCTATTTCGACCTCAAGGACATCCGCGTGGCCGGTAACGACCGGCTGAGCTACGAGACCATCCTCAAGACCGCCAAGGTGGACCTCGGCCTGAACTGCCTGGACATGAACGTGGGCGAGGTCAAGAACCGGCTGGACGCCAACCCGTGGATCGACTCCGTGACCGTGCGCCGCGAGCTGCCCAACCGGCTGCTGATCGACGTGCGCGAGAAGGTCCCGGCCTTCTGGGTGCGCCAGGGCGACGGATTGTATTTCGCGGACGCGCGCGGCCGGGTCATCGCGCCCATGCATCCTGGCGAGCAGGCTTCCCTGCCCATCCTGAGCGTGGCCGAGGACCTGCCCGACGGGCCCGAGGTACTGGCCGGCATCCTCAAGAAGATGGCCGACCAGCAGACCCCCTTCACCCAGTCCCAGACCGCCTGGATCAAGCTGACCAGCGCCCACGAGCTCGAAATCTACCTGGACGGCGCGGCGGGCGGCAAGGGGCTGACCGTGAAGCTGTCCATGGACCGCTGGGAGGTCCAGCTGGAACGGCTCAAGGTGGTCTGGCGCGACCTCATGCGGCGCAACGAATTCGACGCGGCCTCGATCATCGCGGCCAGCGGCGACAAGATATGGATACAGAAGCGCAACGACCCGGCAGCGGGTTAGCGCCCGACAATATCTCACAGGGAACAACCTAGGAGTCAGCATGGCAAGAAACGATCTCATAGTGGGCCTGGACGTGGGCACCACCAAGATATGCACCGTGGTCGGCGAGGCCACGGACAACGGCGTCGACATCATCGGCATCGGCACCGCCCCTTCCACCGGGCTGCGCCGGGGGGTGGTCGTCAACATCGAGAAGACCGTCCAGTGCATCAAGAAATCGCTGGAGGACGCCGAACTCATGGCCGGTTGCGACATCCGCACCGTGTACGCGGGCATCGCGGGCAGCCACATCCAGGGCTTCAACTCCCACGGCGTCATCGCGGTCAAGGGCGGCGAAGTGACCCAGCGCGACGTGGACCGGGTCATCGAGGCCGCCAAGGCCATCGCCATCCCCATGGACCGCGAGGTGCTGCACACCCTGCCCCAGGAATTCATCGTCGACGACCAGCGCGGCATCGCCGATCCGCTGGGCATGGCCGGGGTCCGCCTGGAAGTGAAGGTCCACATCGTCACCGGCGCGGTGACCTCGGCCCAGAACATCATCCGCTCCTGCAACCGGTCAGGCCTGGACGTGTCCAACATCGTCCTGGAGTCCCTGGCCTCATCCAAGGCCGTGCTTTCGGCCGAGGAGCGCGAGATCGGCGTGGCCCTGGTGGACATCGGCGGCGGGACCACGGATATCGCGGTCTTTTCCAAGGACTCCATCAAGCACACCAGCGTGCTGGCCCTGGGCGGCCACAACCTGACCAACGACATCGCCTACGGGCTGCGCACGCCGATGATGTCCGCCGAGAAGATCAAGATGGACTACGGCTGCGCCATGGCCGACCTGGTCACCAGCGAGGAGATCATCGAGGTCCCGAGCGTGGGCGGGCGCGAGTCGCGCAAGATGAGCAAGCGCGTCCTGGCCGAGATCTGCGAGCCCAGGTGCGAGGAGATCCTCGCCCTGGTGGACCAGGAGCTGATCAAGTCCGGGTTCAAGAACATGATCGCCGCGGGCGTTGTCCTGACCGGCGGCACCGTGCTCATTGACGGCATGCAGGAGCTGGCCGAACAGATTTTCGACCTGCCGGTGCGCATCGGCTTTCCGGCCGAGGGCATCGGCGGCCTGGCCGAGGAGGTCAGAAGCCCCAAGTACGCCACGGCCGTGGGG
The DNA here is from genome assembly GCF_001874525.1 of Pseudodesulfovibrio hydrargyri. Lineage (NCBI taxonomy): Bacteria > Pseudomonadati > Thermodesulfobacteriota > Desulfovibrionia > Desulfovibrionales > Desulfovibrionaceae > Pseudodesulfovibrio > Pseudodesulfovibrio hydrargyri. Next base: position 330,388 of record NZ_LKAQ01000004.1, read on the forward strand.
CTGCTGCTCCACGGGGCCGAGGAGGAAGGACTCCACAACAAGGTCCGGCCCTTCAAGATCCGCGACGACTCCGGTTTCGACCGCATCGTCGGCAGGATGAAGAAGTGGTTCTCGGACATCGCATAAACGAGGAAGTGATCATGAGGATACAGGGAAACACGCAACAGGGAACAAACTGAGGAGGACATTGAAATGGAATATTTCGAAATCGAGCATGAATCCAACGCCAAAATCAAGGTCGTGGGCTGCGGCGGAGGCGGCGGAAACGCGGTCAACAACATGATCCAGTCCGCGCTCAAGGGCGTGAAGTTCATCGTCGCCAACACCGACAGCCAGGACATCCACAAGTCCCTGGCCGAGCACAAGATCCAGATCGGCGAGAAGCTGACCAAGGGGTTGGGCGCCGGCGCCAATCCCGAGATCGGCCGGTCCGCGGCCATGGAGTCCATGGACCAGATCCGCGAGGCCCTGGACGGCTCGGACATGGTCTTCATCACCGCCGGCATGGGCGGCGGCACGGGCACCGGCTCCGCCCCGGTGGTGGCCCAGGTGGCCAAGGAACTGGGCGCGCTGACCGTGGGCGTGGTCACCAAGCCCTTCTACTTCGAGGGCAAGCGCCGCCTGGAGCAGGCCGAAGAGGGCACCCGCGCTTTAGCCGACGTGGTGGACTCCATCATCACCATTCCCAACGACCGCCTGCTCCAGTTGGCCGCCAAGAAGGCATCCTTCTCGGACATGCTCAAGAAGGCCGATGAGGTCCTGTACTACGCGGTCAAGGGCATCGCCGACCTGATCACCGTGCACGGCCTGATCAACCTGGACTTCGCCGACGTCAAGGCGGCCATGTCCAACTCCGGCATGGCGCTGATGGGCACCGGCATCGCCTCGGGCGAGTCCCGGGCCAAGGAGGCGGCCATGAAGGCGATCACCTCCCCGCTGCTCGAGGACGTGTCCATCGAGGGCGCCAAGGGCGTGCTCATCAACATCACCTGCGGCCCGGACATGCTCATCGACGAGGTCTCCGAAGCCGCGGACATCATCTACAAGGAAGCCCACGACGACGCCGAGATCTTCTTCGGAACGGTCTTCGACCCGGACGCGGGCGACGAAATGCGCATCACCGTCATCGCCACGGGCATCGAGCCCGCCATGGAGGAGCCGGAACCGGCCCTGTCCAAGGCCGAACAGCAGAAGCTGCTGTTGCTCGGACCCCGCGGCGTGAACAAGTCCGCCGAACAGCCGCGCCGCGCCGGGCACCAGCGGGTCCTGAACACGGACCGCAACATCCCGGCCTACCTGCGCAAGGCGGGCGGCGAACTGAACACCACGGACCTGCCCCAGCGACAGGTCTCCCAGCGCGCCGTGGCCGGTCCCGGCGAGGAGGAGTTCATCTTCGAGGAAGACAACCTCGACGTTCCCGCGTTCATCCGCAAGAACGTGGACTAGACGCAATATGCGGCGCGTGTAAGGGGGTGCCCTCATCGGTACCCGTACCCTGTATCATGGCGTGTCGGAGCCCCCTGCTCCCGACCTCGGCGGACGGCTGCCCGTGGCGCTGGCCGTCCCCGGAGGCGACAAGGCGGCCCTGTCCGCGCTCGGCTGGCAATCCGTGTACCGGACCCTGGCCGAAGCGCCCGGGCTGGCCGTGGAGCGGGTCTTTCCCGACAAGCTCGGCACCACCGAGGGTGTTGATCCCCGGACGCGCGAATCAAAGAGCCCACTATCCTCATTCCCTGTAATAGCCTGGAGCATCACGTTCGAGGAGGACTTCCTCAGCCTACCTCGAACGCTCCTGGCAGCGGGCGTTCCGCCGCTTGCGGCGGAACGCCCATCTCTTCCCCTGGTCGTGGCCGGAGGCCCTGTGGCCTTTCTCAACCCGGCCCCCATCGCCCCGTTCGTGGACTGCTTCTGGGTGGGCGAGGCCGACGACCGCTTTCTCCATTTTTTCGACACCCTGCGCGGGCTGGTCTTTGACGGCGCGGACCGGGAAGCCATCCTCGACGCGGTCAAGGACATGGACGGCGTGTACGCGCCGGGCCGCTCCAAAACCCCGGTCAGGCGGATCACCTCGGGCGGCCAGGGCCCGCTGACCGACCCCGCCTTCTCCTGCTTCATCTCGGGGCGGGCCGCCTTCCGCGACACCCTGCTGCTCGAGGTCAACCGGGGCTGCCCCTACGGCTGCCGATTCTGCGCGGCGGGCTACATCTACCGCCCCCCGCGCCACGCCGAACTCGACGAGCTCAAGCGCATCGTGGAAATGGCCGACCCGCCCAAGGTCGGGCTGGTGGGCACGGCCCTGACCGACTGGCCCGAGCTGCTCCCGTTCCTCAAGTGGCTGCACGAACGCAAAAAGAAATTTTCCCTGTCCTCCATGCGCGCGGACGGCATCACCGAGGAACTGCTGGTCTACCTGCGCGAACGCGGCATCCGGACCATCACCCTGGCGCTGGAAGGGGCGAGCGAGCGGCTGCGCCGGATGATGAGCAAGAAGCTCGACCCCAAGGATTTTCTGAACGCGGTCCGGCTGTGCGCCCGCTACGGCGTGAACCACCTCAAGATCTACATGATCGCGGGCTGGCCCGGCGAGACCGACGAGGACTACGCCGAACTGGCCGATTTCCTGGCCGAGATCGTGCGCATCCGTTCCGAGGAGCCCGGCGGACGCAAGAAACAGTTCATGCGCATCACCATCGGGGTCAGCTCGCTGGTGCCCAAGCCGTTCACCCCGTTCCAGTGGGCCCCGATGCTCTCCGAGGACGCCCTCAACGCGCGCATGAAGGGGCTCGAGAAGCTGGCCAAGCCGTACAAGGGCGTGACCCTGCAGCACGACGACCCGTTCCAGGCCCGGCTCCAGGGCCTGCTGGCGCGCGGCGGCGAGGAACTGGCCGAATTCATCCTCCTGGCGGCCGAACACGGCGGCTGGAAAAAGGCCCTCAAGCTGTGGAACGGCGACCCGGCGGCCATCCTGGACCGCGAACGCGGACAGGACGAACCCTTCCCCTGGGAGGTCGTGGACATCGGCGTCAGACGCGACTACCTGTGGAAGGAATGGGAGCGCGCCAAGGCCGCCAAGGTCAGCCCCGGCTGCTCGGCCAGAGGCTGCGGGCAGTGCGCGGGCTGCGGCATGGAGCCGCAGTCCGGCGCATAGGCCCAGATCGATCCGCCTCTTCGCCGCCCGGAACCGCGCCATCAGGCGCACTGAGGCTCGGTACCGGCTTCCCGATTTTCCTCGCACCTGCCGCCCCATCCGTGGTATCCTCCGCACATTGGACCCTTTGCAAACCAAGGAGCATGCCATGAACAAGCTATTCATCATATTGTCATTGTTGCTGATCCCCTATACCGCCCTGGCGGCGGGCGGGCGGACCGTGGACTACGAGATCAACGGACGGACGTTCGAGGGGTATTACATCAGCCCGGCGGACAAGGCCCCGCTGGTCTTCCTGGTCCACGACTGGGACGGGCTGACCGACTACGAGATAAAGAGGGCCGGGATGCTCGCGGACCTGGGTTACGCCGTGTTCGCCGTGGACCTGTACGGCAAGGGCGTGCGGCCCGACAAGGTCGAGGACAAGAAGCGGCTGACCGGCGAGCTGTACGCGGACCGGCAGACCATGCGCGCCCGGCTCATGGCCGGGCTGAACAAGGCCGCCGACCTCGGGGCCAACCTGTCCGACGCCGTGGCCATGGGCTACTGCTTCGGCGGCACGGCGGTTCTGGAGCTGGCCCGATCCGGGGCGAACCTCAAGGCGTTCGTGACCTTCCACGGCGGCCTGGCCACGCCCGATGGCCAGGACTACAAGGCGGCCAAGGGATTCGTCCTGGTCTTCCACGGCACGGCGGACCAGTCCGTGCCCATGGCCCAGTTCGCGGCCCTGGCCAGTGAGCTGGAGGCCACGGGCATCCGCCACGAGATGACCACCTACTCCGGCGCGCCCCACGCCTTCACCGTGTTCGGCACGGACCGCTACCGCAAGGACGCGGACGAGAAGTCCTGGGCCCGGTTCACGGAGTTTCTGAGCCAGACGCTGCGATAACCACCACACATTCGGCAGGGTGGCGGGGGAGACACCGCCCACCCTGTATCCGAAAAACCCGACCCATCTTCCTGTCATTACCTCATTATAGATTTTGACAATAATAATACCGCATAATTTTCTATGACGGATATCTTCATCTCGTACCCCAACAAGGAGAGTGAGATGAAGATATTGCTCATCGCCATCAGCTTTCTGTGTCTGCTCGCCGCCCCGGTGCACGCCGCCCCGCATGACCTGTCGGAATGGAATCAGAAGGAATGCATCGAAATGGTGTTTATCGGCGGGGAATCTATTAAGGACGAAAAGGGACAAAAAATAATGGGTGCCGAGTTGATTGCCGCAGGCCTGAATCAGGCCATCCCCATGGTGGTCAGTGCCATCCAAAAGAAAATCAAGGAATCGGACTTGAAGTACACCGCCACCTACGGGGCCACAGTGGCGGGGTCAAATTTGCTTTTGGTCAAGGACGGTGAAGAGAACAAGCAGTTGGCCGAAATCCAATTGACCCGTTACGCCGCGCACAAGAAGACCCCTTCAGGGCACCACAGGAAGAAGGCCAGCGTGATCACCCTGCTCGTGCACGAGGAAAAAAACGGCGCTTTCACCTTTACCGTGAAAGAGGCCGAGGTGCATTACGCCAAGTGCAGGATCGACCACAGGGAGAATGTAAGGGAAAAACCCAATTTTCCTTATATCGATCTGAAGATCGACATCACCATCCAATGCTTCTGGCTCGATTGGGAGGGCAACCCGAGAAGCGCCATTCTCGGGGCGCTGGCCCTGCCTGCACCCGGCGTTCCAGTCAGGGGGGACTCCCTGGAGGAGCCAGCCCCGAAGCCGAACCATATCGACGGCCATTGCCCGGCTAACGCCCTATTCGGCGATTCTAAAAAACCAAAATACGTGTCCTGGTTCCCGCCGTTCCCGGTCAACTATTATAAGGATCGGCAAACCAACGACGTGGCCTATGTCCTGAACATCACGGTGACGGAATTCGACGACTACACGGCGCTGGTCAAGAAGTACGGCGAATTCGCAAGCGGCATGGCGGACATTCTTCAGGGCATGGCCCTCAACCTGGTCCAACAGATTACCGCACCCGAAAAATAGGCAGAACTGCCGACAACATTTGCTCAGGGGGGGCCTCCCCGGGGCTCCCCTCTGGCGTTACGCGCCAAAAGGGGCTAGATAGACGGCCATGAAACACCGCCGCGCAACGCTCGCCCTCCGTCCCGTCCCCCTGGTCCTCCTGGTCCTCCTGCTGCTCCCGGCCACGGCGTTTGCCGAACAGCGGCCCGAGGGGTTCGTCACGCTCAACGAGTTCCTTCCGGGCGCGGTCTACGACGTCAAGTACTACACCGGCGACAACTTCGTGGGCGCGCGGGTGGACGGCTACGAGGCCCCCAAGGTCCTGGTGGCCGTGGAGGCCGCCAGGGCCCTGAAGGCGGTCCAGGAGGACGTGGCTCGGTTCGGGCTGTGCCTCAAGCTCTTCGACGGCTACCGCCCGCAGAGGGCCGTCAATCACTTCATGCGCTGGGCCGAAGACCTCGACGATACCCGGACCAAGGCGGCGCACTATCCGGACGTGGACAAGCGCAATCTGTTCCGCGACGGGTACATCGCGGCGCGGTCCGGGCACTCGCGCGGCTCCACCGTGGATTTGACCCTGGTGGACAAGGCCACCGGCCGGGAGCTGGACATGGGCACTCCGTTCGACTTCTTCGGCCCGGAATCCTGGCCCGAGAACCCCGATTTCCCGCCCCAGGTCCGGGCCAACCGCGCCCTGCTCCGCGCCGTCATGCTCGGCCACGGCTTCAAACCCTACGAAGCCGAATGGTGGCATTTCACCCTCAGGGACGAGCCCTACCCCGAAACCTACTTCGACTTCCCGGTGGAATAGGACGTCCTCCCTTCGCGCACCCCGCGAAGCGGCGCCAAAAAGTTTTGAAGGGGAGTCCAGAGGGGAAACTTTTTCAAAAGTTTTCCCTCTGGCCGCCGGAGGCATCAAAAAAAGCCGCCCTGCCGACAACGTCGGCAGGGCGGCTTATCATAACTTATCAGGCTCGGCCTACCAGGCGAAGAGCGGGAATTCGCGGGCGAACTCCTCCACTTCCTCGGCGATGTTGGCCAGGGTCTTGTCGTCGTTCATGTTGTCCAGAGCGGCCACGATGGCCTCGGCTACCACGATCATGTCCTCTTCGATCATGCCGCGGGTGGTCAGGGCCGGGGTGCCCAGGCGGATGCCCGAGGTCTGGAACGGGGACTTGGTCTCGAACGGGATGGTGTTCTTGTTGGCCGTGATGCCCGCCTTGTCCAGGGCGATCTGGGCGTCCTTGCCGGTGTAGTCCTTGTCGGACAGGTCGAGCAGCATCATGTGGTTGTCGGTGCCGCCGGAGACCAGCTTGTAGCCCGCCTCGGTCAGGGAGGCGGCCAGCTGCTTGGCGTTCTTGACCACCTGCTGCTGGTATTCCACGAAACCGGGGGACAGGGCCTCGCCGAAGGCCACGGCCTTGGCCGCGATGACGTGCATCAGCGGGCCGCCCTGGATGCCGGGGAAGATGTTGGAGTTGAGTTCCTGCTCCAGGTCGTCGGAACTCAGGATCATGCCGCCGCGCGGGCCGCGCAGGGTCTTGTGGGTGGTGGTCGTGGTGTAGTGGGCGTGCTCGATGCAGGACGGGTGCTCGCCCGCCGCGATCAACCCCGCGATGTGGGCCATGTCGACCATGAGCTTGGCTCCGACCTCGTCGGCGATGGCCCGGAACCGGGCGAAGTCGATGATGCGCGGATAGGCGGACGCCCCGGCGATGATCATGGTCGGCTTGTGCTCCTTGGCCAGCTTTTCGACCGCGTCGTAGTCGATGGTCTGGGTGTCCTTGTCCACGCCGTAGTGCACCATGTTGAAGAGCTTGCCCGAAAAGTTGACCGGGGAGCCGTGGGTCAGGTGGCCGCCGTGGGACAGGTCCATGCCGAGCACGGTGTCGCCGGGCTGGCAGGCCGCGAAGTACACGGCCATGTTGGCCTGGGAGCCGGAGTGCGGCTGGACGTTGGCATAGGCCGCGCCGAACAGCTCCTTGGCGCGGTCGCGGGCCAGATCCTCGACCTCGTCCACGAACTCGCAGCCGCCGTACCAGCGCTTGCCCGGATAGCCTTCGGCGTATTTGTGGGTCATGACCGAGCCCTGGGCCTGGCGCACGGCAGTGGAGACGAAGTTCTCGCTGGCGATGAGCTCCAGCTTGGAGACCTGGCGTTCGATCTCGTCGGCAATGGCGGAGGCGACCGCCGGGTCCTGGATAAACAGCTCTTCCATGGTGATATCCTCGTGAAGTAAAATGTGGATGCGAATGGCTTCCCAGCCCAAGCGGGGAGGTTGGCGATCCTCGCGCCACCTCGACGGTCACGGCTTTTTCACCGCTCCCGGCAGGCACTCCCGCCGTGCCCCGTGCACTGGAGATCCGTCCTTATATCAATACGGAACACTCGTTCAAGCTGTCCCGGTTGCGCCATGAGGAGGAATGCCTCCGGCGGCCAGGGCGCTGCCCTGGACCCGCTTAAGAACCTTTTGAAAAAGGTTCTTAAGAATCTCCAAAACTTTTTGTCGCCGCTTCGCGGGGTGCGGCGCTACCCCTCACGCCCGCCCCTTGTATCCGCCATGTGGACAATAAGGCAAGAACGTTTGCCCCATTAATCCGAATTTACTTTTTTCTCGCCCCCCGCGAAGCGCACAAAAAGTTTAGGAGGGATAGGGGGATGGGGGTCCGGGGAAGGGGAAGGAGCCTTTCAAGGTTCCTTCCCTTCCCCGGCTGCCGGAGGCAAACAAAAAGGGCCGCTCAAGCGGCCCTTTTAGTTTTGTAATCGTCGCTTACCCGGTGAAGCGTTTGAACAGGACGCAGGCGTTGGTGCCGCCGAATCCGAAGGAGTTGGACAGGGCGTATTCGGCCTGTATCTCCCTCGGCCCGTCGGCGCTGACGTCGAGGTCGCATTCGGGGTCGGGCGTTTCGCGGTTCAGCGTGCCGGGGATGATGCCCTCGGCCAGGGTCTTGACGGCGAAGACCGCTTCGACGCCGCCCGCCGCGCCGAGCAGATGTCCCATCTGGGACTTGTTGGCGCAGATCTTGATGTTGTAGGCGTGGTCGCCGAAGACTTTCTTGATGGCCCGGGTCTCGCAGAGGTCGTTCAGATAGGTGGAGGTACCGTGGGCGTTGATGTGGTCGATCTTCGAGGGATCGACCTTGGCCTCGCGGATGGCGGCGGCCATGGCGTAGGCCATGCCCGCGCCGTCTTCGGGCGGTGCGGTCATGTGGAAGGCGTCGCCGGACGCGCCGTACCCGACCACCTCGGCCAGAATGTTGGCGCCGCGCGCCTTGGCGTGCTCCAGGCTCTCCAGGAGCAGCAGGCCGCAACCCTCGCCCATGATGAAGCCGGAGCGGTCCTTGTCGAACGGCCGGGAGGCCCGTTCGGGCTCGTCGTTGCGCACGGACAGGGCCTTCATGGCGTTGAACCCGGCCACGGCCAGAGGCGAAATGGTCGATTCGGACCCGCCGCAGATCATGGCGTCCACGCGGCCCATGGCGATGTCGGTGTAGGCCGTGCCGATGCCGTGGGTGCCCGAGGCGCAGGCCGTGGTGGTGCAGATGTTGGGGCCCATGGCGCCGGTCTCGATGGAGACCTGGCCCGCGGCCATGTTGGCGATCAGAATGGGGATGAAGAAGGGCGAGACCTTTTTGGGCCCGCGATGGAGCAGCTTCTCGTGGCAATCCTCGATGGTCTGGATGCCGCCCAGCCCGACGCCGATGATGGTGCCGACCCGGGGCCGCTCGTCTTCGGGAATGGTCCAGCCGGCGGTCTTGAAGAGCATGCTGGCGGCGGCCACCGCGTACTGGGTGAACGTCTCCATGCGGCGCACTTCCTTCTTGCCGACGAACTCGGTCGGATCGAAATCCTTGACCTCGCCGGCGATGGTCGTGGCATAGTCCGAGGTGTCGAACTTGGTGATCTGGCCGATGCCGGATTTCCCGGCCAGGAGGTTCTGCCAGCTGGTCTCGACGTCATTGCCAAGCGGCGTGACGGCGGCAACACTGGTAACAACTACCCTGTTCATAATACCTGCCCGTTGATGTGTCTGGGTTGGGGTAACGAAAAGGAGCGTCTTACACCACCGAGGTGCGTAAGACGCTCACAATATATGTACTTTTACTCGGTCAAACTTAGATGGCCTTCTCGATGTGCGAGATGGCGTCGCCGACCTTGAGGATCTTCTGGGCTTCTTCGTCGTCGATTTCCAGGTCGAACTCCTCTTCCATGGCCATGATCAGTTCGGTCAGGTCCAGGGAATCGGCGCCCAGGTCTTCGACAAACGCGGCGGTTTCGATGACTTCGTCTTCGGACACGCCCAGCTGATCCACGATGATCTCTTTCACTTTCGCTGCTACGTCGGACATAGTTTCCTCCACTACACAAATGAGTTTTTTGCTTGATTACATGTACATGCCGCCATTCACGCCCAGCACCTGACCGGTGATGTACCCGGCTCCGGGGCCGGCCAGGAAGGAGACGGCGGCTGCGATATCCCCGGACTGCCCGAGGGTTTTTAATGGAATTTGTTCGAGCATGGCCTCGACCACCTTTTCCGGCAGCTCGGCGGTCATGTCGGTCTCGATGAAGCCGGGGGCCACGGCGTTGACCGTGATGTTGCGCCCGGCCAGCTCGCGGGCGGCGGACTTCGTCAGGCCGATGAGGCCCGCCTTGGCCGCGCAGTAGTTGGCCTGTCCCGCGTTGCCCATCTGGCCGACCACGGAGGTGATGTTGACGATCCGGCCCGAGCGCTGTTTGCCCATAATCTTGGAGGCCTCCTTGAGGAAGGCGAAGCAGCCGGTGAGGTTGACGTGAATGACCTTGTCCCAGTCCTCGTCCTTCATGCGCATCATCAGCCCGTCGCGGGTGATGCCCGCGTTGTTGACCAGCACCTCGAGGTCGGCCTTGCCCTTGATCTCGTCCTTGAAGAACGCGGCGATGGCGTCGCGGTCGGCGGAGTCGAGCTGGAAGGCGCGGGCCTTGCCGCCCGCCTTTTCGATGGACGCCACCACTTCGTCGGCGGCCTCGGGACGGCTCACAAAGGTCAGGTAGACCTCGAACCCGTCGGCGGCCAGTTTTTCGGCCACGGTGCGTCCGATGCCTCGGGAACCGCCCGTCACCAGGGCGACTTTGGGAAGATCGCTCATCAGGTACCCTCTTGTCGTTCTCTTGTGGTCAGGACCCAATATACCAATTGGTCGGGGACTGCAAATCAGCCCCGGGATCGTAACCAAAAAGTTTATTCCCCATTTGCCTGCAAAAAGCAAACAAACGGCTGTTTTAAAAAACTAGAACCGGATCAGGGCCGCGCCCCAGGTGAACCCGCCGCCGAAGGCCGGAATGAGGACCAGGTCGCCGGGCTTGATGAACCCGGTGTGCACGGCCTCGGTCAGGGCCACGGGGATGGCGGCGGCGGAGGTGTTGCCGTACTTGTGGATATTGGAGAAGACGCGTTCCTCGGGAATGTTGAAACGGCGTCCCACGGCGTCGATGATGCGGTAGTTGGCCTGGTGCGGCAAGAGCACGTCCACGTCGTCCTTCACGAATCCGTTGCGCTCAAGGATGGCCTCGGAAATCTCGGTCATGTTGCGCACGGCGTGCTTGAAGACCTCGCGGCCCTGGAACTCGACGAAATATTCGGGGCCCACGGGTTCGCCCAGCTTGTAGGAATAGGCCGAGCCGCCGCCGTTGACCGTGAGCAGGTCGCCGAGCGAGCCGTCGGCGGCGAGCATGACGTCCAGGACCTCGGGACCCTCGCCGGGCTGCCCGGCGGTCAGGACCGCCGCGCCCGAGGCGTCGCCGAACAGGACGCAGGTGGCGCGGTCCTCCCAGTTCATGCGGCGGCTGATGATCTCGCTGGCCACAACCAGGACCTTGGAGTCGGGCTCCAGGCAGACCTGGCCGCGCGCGGTCTGCAGGGCGTAGAGGAAGCCGGAGCAGGCCGCCTGCACATCCATGCACATCTGGCCGGTGATGCCGAACCGCTCCTGCAGCCGACAGGCGGCGGACGGGATCATGGAATCCGGCGTGAAGGTGGCGCAAATGATGTGGGTCAACTCGGAGGGCTTGATGCCCGCCTCGTCCAGGGCCTGCTTCGAGGCCTCCAGCGCGAGGTCGGAAGCGGCCTGGTCATCGGCGGCGAGGTGCCTTTGCTTGATACCGGTGCGGGTGGTGATCCACTCGTCCGTGGTGTCGACGATTTTCTCGAGGTCGGCGTTGGTCAGTATCTTTTCGGGAGCGTAGAGGCCAAAGCCGCGAAGGATGAAGTGAGTCATGGATTGGGTGTTTATGACAATGGTACGGTGCGGTCAAGCTGCGCAATATTTTTCACATCCCGTAAGGGATGTGCATTGCGTCAGGCCGCGTCCCTGTCGGGCTTGGCGGCCAGCCCCTTGTGGGCGGCCACGCCTTCGGCCAGGTGGCCGTAGGCATTGTTGCGCACGCTGGTGGCGGCCATGCGGATGCAGTTGGTCACGGCCAGCTCGTTGGACTTGCCGTGGGCCACGATGACGATGTCGCGCAGGCCGAGCAGCGGCGCTCCGCCGTATTCGGCGTAGTCCACGATCTTCTTGAACCGCTTGAAGGCGCCGAAGGACAGCAGCGTGCCGAGCATGGACAGCCAGCTGGACTTGAGTTCGTCCTTGAGGATGCGGCTCAGGGAGCGGGCCAACCCCTCGGAGAGCTTCAGGGCCACGTTGCCGACAAAGCCGTCGCAGACCACGATGTCCACCTCGCCGGTGAAGATGTCGCGGCCCTCGACGTTGCCGATGAACCGCAGCTGCGAACGCTTGAGCAGGTCGAAGGCCTCGCGCACGGCGGCGTTGCCCTTGCCCTCCTCCTCGCCGATGGACAGGATGCCCACGGACGGATCCTCGATGCCCAGGACGTGCCGGGCCAGGACCTCGGCCATGAGGCCGAACTGGAGCAGGTGCTGAGGCTTGGAGTCCACGTTGGCACCCACGTCGATGAGCACCACCGGGTTCTTCTCGGTGGGCAGGATGCCGGCCAGGGCCGGTCGCTGCACGCCCGGAATGCGCCCCAGGACGAACATGCCGCAGGCCACGGTCGCGCCGGAATTCCCGGCCGAGACCACGCCGTTGGCCTTGCCTTCCTTGACCAGGCGGCAGGCCACCTGGATGGAGGAGTCCTTCTTGCGGCGCAGGGCGTCGGCGGGCTTGTCGTCCATCTCGACCACCTGGGTGCAGTGGACAATTTCGATGTCCAGCCCCTTGGTGTCGAGCTTGGCCAGCTCGGCCCGAACCTTTTCCTCGTCGCCGACGAGCACGATGGAGATGCCTTCGCGCGCGGCGTTGACCGCGCCGGGCACAACGACGCCAGGGCCGAAATCGCCCCCCATGGCGTCCACGGCGATCCGTGGAACGCGGGTGTCTTCGGTCTTAGGCATTTTCGCCGTCAATGACCTGGCGTCCCTTGTAGGAGCCGCAGACAGAGCAGGCGCGATGGGGCAGAGTGGGCTCACCGCACTCGCAGTAGATGACGTTGGGAGCGGCGATCTTGTCGTGGGAACGGCGCATGCCCTTGCGGGACTTGGACGTTTTCTTCTTGGGGACAGCCATGATATATACCTCGTATTGATTTGTTCTCAGCCATTTGCCGGGGAGCGGGGCTCCAGGCAAGGGGCGTTACTTTATCTTCAAGTCGCGGAAAACCGCAAGCCTTTCATCGCCCTCATCCGGCTGGCAGGCGCACTTGCCGGTATTGAGGTTGGCGCCGCAGCCGGGACATATCCCCTCGCACGTATCCGCGCACAGGGGCTTGAACGGCAGGGCCAGGGCGAATTCCTCCCAGAGGATGGCGCCCATGTCGAGCTGCAGCTGGCCGTTGTCCAGGCGCATGCGCGGCTCGCCCTCGGTCTCCTCGCCGCCGGGCAACTGCTCGTAGGCGTCGAAGGCCGCGTCGATCTCGAAGGCGAACGGCTCGGCGCAACGGTCGCAGACCAGCCGGACCGCCCCCTTGAGGGTGCCGCGCACCAGCGCCCCGTCGTCGGATTGGGGCAGGACCGAGTATTCGGCCACCAGGTCGCGTTCCGGACGGATGTCCAGCTTGAATTCGCGCCACGCCTCGCGCCAGAAGTTCTGGTCGTCGAAGGTGAAGCCTCGGCCCTCTGCGGCAATGTCGCTGATAGTCAGCCAGAATTCAACCATGGTTCTCTCCGTTTTTCCCCGGCCCTTTCCATACCGGCAAGGCCCGGCCACGAGGCCGGACAACCGGTGCTTCCTATATGGTATTAAAATCCCCTGTCAAGAAAAAAACCCTTGCCATTTGTTGCCGGGCTCGGTAAGGATTCTCTCCCGCTGCCTGGAGAAGCTACCATGATCCGGCGGCCTTTTACGAGCGAAAACGAATTATTTCCTTAGAATACACCAGGAGGTCGCAATGTCCCAGGTTTGCGATATTTGTGGAAAGGGTCCCCAGAGCGGCAACAACGTCAGCCACTCCCATATCAAGACCAAGCGCCGCTTCATGCCGAACCTGCAGAAGGTCCGCCATCAGCTGGAGTCCGGCCAGGTCGTCAGCATCAAGGCCTGCACCCGCTGCATCCGCAACGGTGCCGTGGTCAAGCCTGTGGCCGCGCAGAAGCCCGAAGCCTAAGCGCCGCAGCACATTTCGTTTGCGAAAAGTTGCCGCCGATCCCTCGGCGGCAACTTTTTTGCGTCCCATGCCCCGGGGGTGACACCGCCCCGCCGCTCGACCGGACGCGCATCCCCCTCTTTGCTTTTCAACACGCCCCTTGTGCAGGATCGTTCCGGCCCCGCGCGCAACGGCTTGCACACTTGCACCTCCCCTGTCCGAGCAGCGTCCCTACAAGTCACTTGAATAACAGGACAAACAGTTTGGCACGGTCCGTGCTTTCTTCAGACAAACACGCTCTGGAGGCTTCATGGATGATCTGACCGCATACGCAAACTGGTGTACCAGCCCGGGATTCGGGCACGGCGCCATGTTCGGCGGCTGGTCCGACGACATGGGCACGGGGCTGGGCCTTCCTTTCGGGGGGATCGTCCAACTCCTCATCCTGGGCATGATGACATATTTCACGGTGCGCCTGATCCGGAAACCCGCCACACATTCCGGACCGGAGACGCCGGTGGATGTCCTCGAACGCCGATACGCGGCCGGTGAAATCGACCGGGAAACGTATCGCGCCATGAAGGATCAGCTTCGCAACAGCTAACGGACATACACACCTCCCCAAGCAAAGGCCCCCGCCGGACTCTCCTTCCGGCGGGGGCCTCCTCGTCCAACGGACGCGGTAAAGCCTACAGTTCGACCGCCCTGTTGATGCGGGCCAGGGTCTGTTCCCTGCCGAGCACGACCATGGTCTCGAACAGGCCCGGGGACTGGGTCTTGCCGGTGATGGCCACCCGGATGGGCTGGGCGATGACCTTGAACTTGATGTCCTTGTCCTCGATGAACCGCTTGTGCACTTCCTCCAGGGCGGATTCGGTGAACTCGGCCAGCCCCTCCATGCGCTCGGCGATCTCCGCGAGCAGCGGCTTGGTCTCCTCGGTCAAAAACTTCTTCACCGCACTTTCGTCGTAGGGCAAAAACGCCGCGTCCACGATAAACGGGCGGGCCTGCTCCAGCATGTCGAGCACGGACTTGGCCCGGGGCTGCAACAGGGGCGCGATCCTGGCGAACCGCTCGCGGGTCACGGCCTTGGCCTCCTCCTCGCCCACCTCGCGGGCCAGAAAGTCGCAGAGCAGCCCGGCCAACCGGTCCGGGTCGGCCTTCTGCATGTACTGACCGTTGACCCACTCGAACTTGGTCAGGTCAAAGACGGACGGCGAGTTGCCCAGCCCGTCCGCAGTGAACAGTTCGACCATCTCGTCCATGGTGAACAGCTCCTGGTCGCCGTGGGACCAGCCCAGCCGGGCCAGGTAGTTGGTCACGGCCTCGGGCAGGTAGCCCATCTTCTCGTACTCCATGACCGACAGCGCGCCGTGGCGCTTGGAAAGCTTCTTCTTGTCCGGCCCCAGGATCATGGGCACGTGGCCGAACTCCGGCACGTCCCAGCCCATGGCCCGGTAGATCAGGATCTGGCGCGGGGTGTTGTTCACATGGTCGTCGCCGCGCAGCACATGGTTCACGCCCATATCGTGGTCGTCCACCACCACGGCCAGGTTGTAGGTCGGGGTGCCGTCCGAACGGCGCAGGATCATGTCGTCCATCTCCGTATTCTCCACCGAGATGTATCCCTTGACCATGTCCTTGTACCCGGTGGCGCCTTCCTGCGGGGCCTTGAGCCGGACCACGCCCGAGGTCAGCCCCTTGTCGCGGCAGGTGCCGTCGTACTTGGGCTTGCGGCCTTCCTTCATGGCCTTCTCGCGCATGGCGTCCACGTCCTCCTTGCTGCAGTCGCAGTAATAGGCGTGGCCCGAGGCGATGAGCTGGTCGATGACCTCGTTGTGCCGGTCCGCGCGCTCGGACTGGAACACGATCTCGCCGTCGTGCTCAAGCCCCAGCCAGCGCATGGAGTCGATGATGGCGTCCGTCGCCTCCTGGGTGGACCGCTCGCGGTCCGTGTCCTCGATGCGCAGGCGGAACTCGCCGCCCTTCGACCGGGCCAGCAGCCAGGAAAACAACGCGGTGCGCGCACCGCCGATATGCAAAAACCCGGTCGGGCTCGGCGCGAAACGGGAAACGATCTTGGTCATATGAATGCCTCCGGCGGCTTAAGAACCTTTTGAAAAAGGTTCTTAAGAATCTCCAAAACTTTTTATCGCCGCTTCGCGGATGGTGCGAACGCGACGAGGTTTCTAGTATGTAATACGTCGTCCCAATGCCCTCGGCTTCCCCGCCCCCCTCGCGAAGCGACCCAAAAAAGTTTAGGAAGGGAGTGGGGGATGGGGGGTCCCGGGGGAAGGGGAGAGGGAAACCCTTTTCTCAAAGGGTTTCCCTCTCCCCTTCCCCCGGCGGCCGGAGGCATCTTCACCGCTACACGGCTTCGACGCCTTTCACTTCGGGGAGTTCCTTGAGGATGATCCGTTCGATGCCGTTTTTGAGGGTCATCTGGGACATGGGACATCCCTTGCAGGCACCGGTCAGGCGGACCTTGACGATGCCGGAATCGGTGACTTCGACCAGTTCCACGTCGCCGCCGTCGCCCTGGAGCATGGGACGGACCTTGTCCAGCACGGCTTCCACTTTTTCTCGCATGACAAAACCTCCGTGAATTCGGGTTCGGTCGGAACATCTACGGCCTGGCGCGCCGGTTGTCAAACCCGGCGCGCGGGCCGGTGGGGTTGCATGGGGTTCGGGCTAGCCGTTTTCCGGCGGCCCGGCTAGCGGTCGATGAGGATGGAGAAGGCCTCGTCGAGCTCCTCGTCCAGGTCCTCGACCATCTCGTCCATCAGCTCCGGGGTGAAGTGCATGGAATCCCATATCTCCGGGACCGGGGGCTGGACAAAGAACTCGCCGCTGGAGCCGACGCCCAGGCCGGTGGCGATGGTTTCGGCGCAGTGGACCAGGAGCGGTTCGGCCTCCTTGTGCCCGGCCTTGGGCTGGTGGTGTTCGAGCACGGCCGAAACCAGGATGTAGGGGAAATTCCATTTGCGCAGGAGCATGCCGCCCAGGGTGGCGTGGTCGAAGCCGAGCAGCGCCTTTTCCTCGACGAACAGGACCACGTCCTTGGCCCGGGCGTGGGCGTGCACGGCCGTGGCCCGCTCCGGCTCCACCTGGAGCAGGATAAGCTGGCCGATGTCGTGCAGCAGACCGGACACGAAGGCGCGATCCGGGTCGCCCTGGCCGGTGATGCGGCACAGCCGCCGGGCGATGAGGCCGCAGCAGATGGAGTGCTTCCAGAACTGCTCCATGTTGATGACGTCGGCGGGCACGTCCTTGAACAGGGACATGACCGAGGTGCCCACGGCCAGGGTGGACAGCTGGTTCACGCCGACCACGGTGACGGCCCGCGGGATGGTGTCGATCTGCATGGGCAGCGAATAGAAGGCGGAGTTGACCATGCGCAGAAGAAAGGCGGTCAGGCCGGGGTCCTGGCTGATAATCTCGGCCAGGTCGTCGGCCGAGGTGGACCGGGAACTGATGGCCTGCTGCAGTTCGAGAAAGACCTGCGGCAGGGCCGGGAGCTGGTGGTCGTGGCGCAGGATGTCCAGGGGGTCCAGAGCCTGGACCTCGGGGGGCTCGCCGCCGGTCTCGAGCATCTCGTACCGGTGCGGGTTGGCGGCCATGTCCGCGGCCACACGTCTGACCCCGAGCCGAGCCAGCCGTTTCAGGGAATCATCCGGTTTCTTTATGAACTTGAACCGCTTGGTCAGCAGTTTTTTTGCCGCTTCGAGGGTCTCGGGCGCGAACGCGTCATCGGCCTTCACCCGGGCGCTTTCTTCAGCCATCTGTCGTTCCTTAATGGTTATGGAAGCCAGCCGTCTGCAACATAATAGAAAGCACGTAGGATTTAAAGCCCTTTCTGCCGGAAACCAGGAACCGCGCGCCTTTTAGAGCAACTGGAAGTTGTATTGCAGCCGCAGCCGGACCTGGTACCCGTCCCGGCCGCCCAGGCTCTCATCCTCGTCCTGGTAGGAGAAGCGGGTGAGCACGCCGAGTCCCTTCAGCTCGCCGTCGAAATCGTAGTAGAGGTTCAGGTCGTATTCGCTGCGGTCGTAGGAGGCGTTGCGTCCCGTATCCGGGGTGTCGCCGAACCCGGCCTGGAGCTTGGCCCGGTAGCCGTCCCAGCCCATGTGCGAGAAGTCGTAGCCCAGGCCGAGCAGCAGCGCCTTTTCCCCGGCCCGCGCGAAGTTGTAGGCCATCAGGTTGTTGAAGAACGGGTAGACGCCCCAGGAATTGCGGATGCCCTCGGAGCCGTCCACGATGGTCCCGCCCAGGTCGAAGGTGAACCCGCTGTACAGGAGGGTGCCCATGAGCCCGGCCTCGCCCGTGCTGTAGTCGCCCCTGAGTTGATCGCCCACGCTGCGCTGGTCCACGCCCTGGAAGAGCAGGGAATACTGGACGCCCGCAGGGTCGCCGAAGGTGTACTTGAACTGGGTGAAGAAGGTGTTGTCCAGGTCCGGGGCGTAGTAGTTCCAGAACCGGGTGGGCAGAAAGTCGAAGGGTTTCCAGTCGGCCCCGGCCATGACCACGCCCCGATCGTAGTCCTTGAGCCCGGCCATGTAGCTCATGGATTTGAACAGCTCGGTGTCGCGGCCCTTTTCCTTGTCCACCCAGAACAGGGAGAGCTCCAGGTTGTCGATGTCCGAGGATTTCAGGCCGTAGGCCTCGAAGGTCTGGGGGAGCATGCGGCTGTCGTTGCTGTTGATGAACGGGGTCTCGATGCGCTGCCGCCAGACGCGGGCCTCGGTCCCCGCATAGCGCGCCTTGAGGTACGCCTCGCCCAGGGCCGCGAATCCCTCGTTGTCCCGGGCGAGCAGGCCGGTGCCGCCGTGGTCCTCCTCGTTGAACTCGCCGGTCAGGGGGGCCGTCCCGTACAGGGCCGCGCCCGCGCCGAAGTGGTCGGCGATCCACGGGGTCTCGTACTTGAGCCAGCCGCCAAAGGCCAGGGACTCCTTGATGTTGTCGAATTCCTGTCCCGTGGCGGACTTGTTGCGCTGGGTGAAATAATAGAGCCTGGTCTGGCCGGTGACGGTGCCCCACTCGGAGGGCTTCTTTTCGTCGGCGGCATGGCCCGGCAGGACGAGAACCAGAATGAGGACCAGGGAAAGGAGACAACACGGGACGGGGTGCGTAAATTTGGCGGACACGGCGGAATTCCTTGCTTTGAAGCCTGAAAGCCGGGGACGGCCCCCGGGCGATGGGCTCACGCTACATCATCCGCGCGTAAAAGGTAACCATTATCTGCCTGTTATGGACGCCTCAAAAGATGAAATGCGGATTATTCGCCTTTTCGTGGCGCACCGTGGTCATGGGCCCGTGCCCGGAATAGACGCGGGTGTCGTCCGGCAGGGTGAAGATGCGCGAGCGGATGGAGCCGAGCAGTTCCGGGGAGCTGCCGCGCGGCAGGTCGGTGCGGCCCACGGCGATCATGAACAGCAGGTCGCCCACGAACACGCACCCGGCGGCCGGGAAGAAGTAGGACAGGCTGCCCGGCGTGTGGCCCGGGGTGTCCAGGACCAGCAGCGGCTGGCCCAAGGCGGTGCGCCGCCCCGGCGCAACGGGTGTGTACGGGAAGTCGATGAACCGCGCGAACTCGCGGCAGCCGCCCGCCTCGAAGGAGAATTCCTTGAGGAATTCGTCCTCGCCGCTGGCGTGGACCGGAGCGGGATGGGCCTCAAGCAGTTCCTTGACCCCGCCGATATGGTCCATGTGGAAATGGGTCAGGTACACGCCCTCCAGGGTCAGGCCGAGGGCATCGATGCGCTCGATCAACCGGTCCGGCTCCAGGCCGACGTCCACGACCACGGCGCGGCCGCCCATGCTCACCAGGTAGCAGTTGGTCTCGTCCGGACCGAGGATGAAGGTTTCGATGGTCAGTCTGGCCATGGCTTGCCCTGTTCCGTTTCCACGCGTATGCAGGAGATGACGTTAACGATTTCGCAAGGATAAGAATGCTGTACTTTCTGGGCAACTGTCAAATGGATTTCCTGTCCCGGTCCGTGGCCGGGCTCGGCCTGCCCGTCGGACACTCCGAGCTGGCCTCGCCCATGACCCACGCCAGCCACCCGGACGGAATCCCGCCCGCCCTGGTCCGGCTGGTCCGCGAGCACGGCCTGGCCGACGCCTTCAACGGGCGGCGGCCGGAAGACCAGTTCGGCCTGCCCGGGCAGGAAAACGAGCCGCCCGCCCTGCTGGTCCTGAACCTGTTCCACGAGACCGTTCCGCTCTTTTTGCACGAACGGGACGGGTTCATCTTCCACATGAACCCGGCGGCCTGGCGCGCCGATCCGGCCCTGGCCGCCTGGGTGGAAACGAACTGCCGCCCCATCGCGCCCAACCCGGCCACCTATCTGAAACGGTTCGGCCAGTTCCTCGCCCACATCCGCGGGCGGCTGCCGGACACGCCCATTCTTCTGGCCACCCGCCTGAACCACTATCCGGCCTTTGGCCCGGCCCCGCACTCCTACCTGGAGAGTTGGCCCGCCCTGAGCCGCGAGGCCAAAGCCCATTATGCGGCCTGGGAACGAGAACTGGGCGTGCGCCTGTTCGACGTGAACCGCGTGTTCGGCGGAATCTGGAGGGAATCCGGCGAGGGCATCGAAGCGCACTGCCCGTTTCTCAAGATCGAGCTGGAAGAGCGCGACGGAACCGTGGTCGGCCTGCGCGCATCGCGGGACGTGGAGCACATCGGCCCGCTGTGGGCCCGGCTGGCCGACAAAGTCGCGGCCTTCATGCAGACCGGGGAGATCGGCTACGATGCGGCGGAGACCGCGGTGCCCGAGTGGAACCGGCCATGGCAGCCCACGA
The DNA here is from genome assembly GCF_001874525.1 of Pseudodesulfovibrio hydrargyri. NCBI lineage: Bacteria > Pseudomonadati > Thermodesulfobacteriota > Desulfovibrionia > Desulfovibrionales > Desulfovibrionaceae > Pseudodesulfovibrio > Pseudodesulfovibrio hydrargyri. The sequence continues at coordinate 350,895 of NZ_LKAQ01000004.1, forward strand.
TCCTGGACGACGAGGCGGTCATCGACCGTTTCGCCAGCGAACGCAACTACCCCTGGGCCGAGGCGGTGGGCAGCTTCTTCATGGACCTCTCCCGCGACCGCACCCCGCTTTTGGCCGCGTCCGGCGAGTTCATGCCCGTGTGCCACAACACCCTGCACATGGTCCGCGCCTACGGCCGTATTTTCAGGAACCCGCTGCTGGCCACCTTCTGCGACACCCACCGCCCGGCCGCCGAGGCCTTCACCGACAACGGCCCCCTGTACCGAACCGACTATCTCACCCGCCTGGACGAGATCCGGGCGCACGCCTTGAGCTAGCGGATTCGGCGGGGGAAGCCGCGCAAAAGCCAAAGACCGGTTCGGCGTCGCCGAACCGGTCCTTTTAGCGTGTTTCAGTGCCCGTGGGGTCAGTTGCCCTGAATGAATTCGAGAATGTCCTTGTTGATGACGTCCGCATGGATCGTGGCCATGCCGTGGGGGTATCCCGGATAGGTCTTGAGCGTTCCGTTCTTGAGCATCTTGATCGAACGCATGGCCGAGTCCTTGATCGGCACGACCTGGTCGTCCTCTCCGTGCATGACCAGGGTGGGAACGTCCATCTTCTTGAGATCCTCGGTGAAGTCCGTTTCCGAAAAGACCTTGACGCAGTCGTACTGGGCCTTGACCCCGCCCATCATGCCCTGGCGCCACCAGTTGAGGACCACGCCCGGTTGCGATTCCACGTTGTAGCGGTTGAATCCGTAGAACGGCCCGGAAGCGACGTCATGGTAGAACTGCGCCCGGTTTTTGAGCAGTTGCTCGCGGAAGCCGTCGAACACCTCGATGGGCGTCCCTTCGGGGTTGCCGTCGGACTTGACCATGATCGGGGGCACCGCGCCGAGCAGGACGGCCTTGGCTACCCGGCCCTTGTCGGCCCCGGCCACGTACCGGGCGACCACCCCGCCGCCCGTGGAATGGCCGACCTGGACGGTGTCGCGCAGCCCCAGCTTGTTCACCAGTTCGGCGGTATCCGCCGCGTAGTGGTCCATATCGATACCGTCCCCGACCTGCGTGGAACGGCCGTCGCCCCGGCGGTCGAAGGCGACGACGCGGAAGCCCTTGTCCAGGAAGTAGAGCATCTGCGAATCCCATTCGTCGGCGGTCAAAGGCCATCCATGATGGAACACGATCGGCTGCGCGGACTCGGCCCCCCAGTCCTTGTAATAGATATCCACGCCGTCCTTGGTCTGCAATATAGCCATGGTCAAATCTCCTTTGGTTTGCGAAAGCGCTTCCACCCGGGTTCACGCTCCCGATGGAAACAATGGAAAGGACACCATACCATGGCTTGGATAAAAAATCTCGTCGTTCCCACGATAAAGGCGAACTCTTGGCGGAGCGCCGGGCAGGTCAGCGGTTATCCGGGGTAGCGGGAAGCGATGCGCACTCGCCACGACCACCTGCCGACGGCGGCAAGCGCCCCTCTACTGAACAAACTACTTGGCCGACCCGAACGAAATCGGCGCACGCACTAGACTGCGGGATCACCCCCTGCCGTCGAGGGAGGAGCGAAAAAACACCGCGAAACAACAGCCCCGTATCAAACGGGACCTGTACTTTCATGTTTGTTTCTTCAGCTCCGGATGGCGGACGTAGAAGCCTTCCAGAGGTTCCAGGGGGAGTGCCGCATCGAGGACACATCCCGTCCCGTTTCGGATTAAGCAGATCCCCCGCAACTCCGCCTTGTCATTAGGGTGAATCAGACGCTATTGCCGCAGCAGTCACCGCACAAAAGGCGAACAGAAGTGCAAAAGAGCCAATGAGGGCAGTGAAAACCATCATGAGCGGAGAGGTTGAATGCCATATGTTCAGCAAATAATTGAACAGAACATATAAAGAAATGGCCGAGACAATGAAACCGATTTTCCAGGCTCCCTTCAATCTCCGATATTCACCTGTGGCCACCTTGACGAGAAGCGGAGAAAAGACGGTATACGCTCCTGAAAAAAACAAGACGTCCAAAACCCGAATAGAAATCGCCGATTGTCCCACATGGGCGGCGATTCCCAACAGAATGGATAGAGTCAGGAAAACAAGCAACAACAAGAGCGAGTATCGTATGCTTCTCCAAGAAGCCATTGAACCAACATACTCTCGGATCGTAGGGGATTCCCCATTGGTTATAGCGATCAAAAGTGGTGAAGCCAAAAACGCGAATACGACCAGCGCGAAAGGTTTTTTCTCCAAAATGACCACCATGAAAAAGAATACTATTCCCGCAAAAAATATCACACGGCTGTTGCTCAACAACCGAGTAGCGATAAACTGTAACATACGCACCTCAAAAGGGGGCTGACGACAGGATTCGCCGCCAACCCCGTCATGTCATTTCTTCCATGTCTGATTGTAGTATTCGTCTATTTTCTCACCGCGTTTGCCGAACCGACCTTCTTGTATTTCTTCAATCCGCTCATCGTATTTCCCAATACCATTTTCCCAGATGCGTGTTCCAGCCTCCATGAGGACATCCTTCACGCCTCCGCCTGGGGGGAGAAAACGATCCGCCACTTCTCTACCAGCTTTATTGATTGTGGGGGCTGCTCTCAATAAGGGGCCAACGAATTGCCCCCACAATCCCAATTGGTCGTTACTATTAACCGGGTCGTCCAGACAATACCCGTACCAATCCGGGTCGCCGCCCTTGTCCCCGATGGGGTCCGGCGCGGTCCATCTGCAGGTCCTGACGTCGTAATCCCGCCAGCCGAAGCGGACGAAGCCCAGGTCCCGATCGTGCAGGCCGCCCGCGAAACCTATGGGCAGGCGCAGGCCCGGGTTGGTGTCCTCGATGATGTCGCCGAACGGGCCGTACAGCACTTCCTTTATCACGTTGTCGTCCACATCGACACCCACCGCCCCACAGCCGGGGCCTTCACCGACAACGGCCTCCTGCACCGAGACGACTACCCGGCCCGCCTGGACGAGATCCGGGCGCACGCCTTGAGCCTGCCGGGGCACGGCAGGTCGTGCCACGGTCATTGCGGGGAGGTAGGGAAACACCGCAAAACAACAGGCCCCATATGAAACGGGGCCTGTACTTTCATGCTTGTTTCTTCAACTCGGGATGGCGCGCGTAGAAGCCTTCCAGAGGTTCCATGGGAGTACCGCATCGAGGACACATTCCGTCCCTTGCTTTGGCAAGAGGCAGTGCGGTTTCGCAATGGGGACAAATAAAGACCTTTTTGTAATCCCGTTGCCCCTTGCGGCAAGACAGAAGCAACATAACCAAGCCCAGAAGGGAAATGCCAATTCCCAACGGAATGTTGTATGCGCTTTGATCCCAACAGTAGCCGTACCAGCAAGCGGTAGGGGAAAGGATGGTCATGACACCCCATGCGAGGTTAACGACCCCAAACGCCAGAAGGAATATGTTTATTTTTCTCTTTTTGCTCATTGGCTACATCATTCCGTTTTCCATATCGATCTTTGATCTCTTTAGCCAAGAATTTACCAGCAGTAACCAGTTGTCCTTCCGGTGTCTCCGGCGGCAAATTTGGATCAACAATATCCTTGCCAATCCTTGCGGCCTTATCAATTTTATCCGGGTTTGTTCTGGCCCAGTCAAGACCGGCCTTGGTGATTTCACCGCCCTTGCTCACCGCGGCCTTCGCCGCATCGCGTCCCTGGCGGATCAGTGTCGGGGCCGCACTTATGACAGCCGGTGCAGCCTCGACGGCTTCGGCAGCGCCGGCCGCTCCAGCCGCCATGGCCGAATTGATCGCAGCGGCACCGGCATACCCCCGGGCAGCTCCTTTGGTCGCCTTTAACGGATCATCCTTGTTTTTACCTGCCAGCGCCCCCAGCCCATCGGCCCCAAGTCCTGCCAACGTCGTTCCTATACCGGCAATGCCGGTCGCCCCCGCAAGACCTATAAGCAAAGGTACAAACAACCCCAGCGGATCAGTCTTATTCACCGGATCATCCAGGCAATACCCGTACCAGTCCGGGTCCCCACCCTTCTCCCCAATCGGATCAGGCGCGGTCCATCGGCCGGTCCTGACGTCGTAGTCGCGCCAGCCGAAGCGGACGAAGCCCAGGTCCCGGTCGTGCAGGCCGCCCGCGAAGCCTATGGGCAGGCGCAGGTCCGGGTTGGTGTCCTCGATGATGCCGCCGAACGGGTCGTACAGTACTTCCTTTATCACGTTGTCGTCCACGTCGGCAACAACGCGCAGGGAACCGACCTGGTCGTAGAACAGCCCGGCCACCTCGCCGTCGTCGCGGCGCATGGCGAAGGGCGTGCGCTCGCCGTCGCGGTAGGCGAACTCGTATTGGTGCCGCCCGTCATAAAACGCGGCCAGGCGCACGAAGTCGAGCCATTGATAGGCCTCCACGAGTTGGCCGTTCAGGTATTTGGCAACCCGCCGCCCGTCCTCGTCGTGGGCAAAGGTGAAGGCCTTGTCCCGGTCCTCCTCTTCGGCCTTGAGCAGCCGGTAGTCCGCGCGTATTCGTACAAAGTGTACACCCCCTTGTCCGACCAGATGGACCGGAACCCGCGCTCGTCGTGCGAATACTGCCCGCCCCCCGCGCGCATCAGCCGGTTGTCCGGGGTGTACTGGTAATCCCGATAATTCGCCCCGGCCGTGGCGGGCAGGTAATCCCGCACCCTACGCCCCTCGCGGCCGTACCAGCACTGGCAGATCAGCCGCCCGTCCAGCTTGGCCTCGGCCAGCCGTCCGCTGTCGTCAAACGCATAGGCCCAGGTGGACTTGCGCCCCCTGACCGTCTCAATTTTCTCCACAATGCGCCCGTCCGGGCCGCGCCTCAGTTGGCAAAGATAAGGTGCTGTCACGGCGACCTCCGTTGGCTTCGTTCCCGAGGCCCGTCCCCGGGAATCCAAACCAGCATACCCCCGGTTTTCGCCAACACCCTGGTTTGTCGGAGAATGACGCCCAAAAGCACCCGATAAGCATAAAAAAGCAACTTGACAGGGGAAGAGAATGCCTCCGGCGGCCAGAGGGGGGGCCTCTTGGAAGAGGCCCCCCCTCTGGACTCCCCCTCCAGAACTTTTTGTATGCCTTCGGCAAGGACGTGCGGACGCAACAATACGGCCTCCGGCTCCAAAAGCTGAAGCACCGTAACCCGCCCCGCCGGAGGCGGCGACATAAAGTTTAGGAAGGATAGGGGGATGGGGGTCCGGGGGAAGGGGGAAAGGGAAGCCCTTTTCAAAGGGTTCCCTTTCCCCCTTCCCCCGGCCGCCGGAGGCAGCCTGCCCCGCCGCTAGCGGCGGGTGAGGCCGTACTTCTTGAGTTTGTACTGCAGGGTGCGGCGGCTGATGCCGAGGGCTTCGGCGGTGCGTTCGCGGTGGTTGCCGTTTTCCTCGAGGGCCTGGATGATGGCCTGTTTCTCGGCCTCTTCGAGGTTGGCGGGCGTGGGCGCGGGGCGGCCGACGTGGTTGAATTCCATGTCGATGACGTTTTCGCGCGCGCCGGTGATCTGGGGCGGCAGGAGGTCCGGGCCGAGCGCATCGGACCGGGACAGGATCAGGGCGCGTTCGAGCACGTTTTCCAGCTCGCGGACGTTGCCGGGCCAGTCGTAGCCGGACAGGGCGTCGAGGAAGGCCGGGGTGACGGTGCGGATGATCTTGTTGTTCTTGTTGCCCAGCCGCCGGAGCAGGAAGCTGACCAGCAGCGGCAGGTCCTCCTTGCGTTCGCAAAGGGGCGGAATGCGGATTTCGAGCACGGCCAGACGGTAGTAGAGATCCTCGCGGAAGCGGCCCGCCTCGACCTCTTTTTTCAGGTTGCGGTTGGTGGCCGCGATGATCCGGGTATCCACCTGGACGGTGCGCACCGAGCCCAGCGGCTCCACGGTCTTTTCCTGGAGGGCGCGCAGCAGCTTGGCCTGGAGCGGAGCGGGCATTTCGCCGATCTCGTCCAGGAACAGGGTGCCGCCGTCGGCCAGCTGGAACCGGCCGGGCTTGTCCTTGACCGCGCCGGTGAAGGCGCCCTTTTCGTAGCCGAAGAGTTCGGACTCGAGGAGATCGTCGGGCAGGGCCGCACAGTTGACCTTGATGAGGGGCTTGTCGGCCCGCAGGCTGGCCTTGTGCAGCCCTTCGGCCACCAGTTCCTTGCCGGTACCGCTGGGGCCGAGGATGAGCACCGTGGCCTCGGTGGGCCCGGCCTGGCCGACCAGGTTGCGGACCAGCTCGATGCCGGGGCTGGCCCCGATGAAATCCGGCTCGCTGCCCACCTCGGCGCGCAGCCGGGCGTTCTCGTCGAGCAGCTTGTGATATTCGAACGCCTTGCCGAGCACGGCGGTCAGCTCGTCGTTGTCCGCGGGCTTGGTCAGGTAATCGAAGGCCCCGCGCTTCATGGCGTCCACGGCGCTGCCCACGGAACCGAAGGCGGTCAGCAGAACCACGGGCATGGAGGGCCGCCGGACCTGGAGCTCCTTGAGCAGCTGCATGCCGTCCATGCCGGGCATCTTCATGTCCACCATGGCCACGTCCGGGTAGGTGTCGGACTCGGCCTCCTCGGCCAGCACGGTCAGGGCGCGTTCGCCGGATTCGGCCTCGAGCACGGTCCAGCCGTCGTCTTCGAGCACGGCGCGGACCATCATGCGATGGCCCGGCTCGTCGTCGACGATCAGCGCGATACGTTCTTCGTTCATGACTTCTATTCCTTATCTGCCGAAGGCTGCGGATCCGGGAAGAAGAGCTTCATCTCGGTCCCCCGGCCCTGTTCGGATTCGATGATTACCCGGCCCTTGTGGGCGCGCATGATGTTCTGGACGATGGCCAGCCCCAGCCCGGTGCCGGTCTTCTTGCCGGTGACGAAGGGCTTGAACACCTCGTCCCGGATGATCGGGTCCATGCCCGGCCCGTCGTCGGCCACGATGATCCAGACGCCTTTGTGGCCGCGCATGGAGACCAGCCGGACGTGGCCGGGCTTGTCGCAGTCGGCGCAGCCCTGGATGGCGTCCAGGCTGTTGGAAATGAGATTGAGCAGGACCTGCCGGAGCGCGTCCGGGTCGGCCCAGACCGGCTCGGGCCCGAAGTCGAACTCCGGCTCGATGAGCTTGTCCTCGAAGTCGAAGCGCATGAGCTGGCGAAGGGAGTCGCCGACCTTGGCCAAGTTGATGAAGGACGGGTCCAGCTGGCGCGGCCGGGCCAGGTAGAGCAGGTCCGTGACCACGCGGTTGAGGCGGTCCGCCTCCTGGACCATGGCCGCCGCGTACTGGTCCAGCGGGGCCTGGCCCTTGAGCTTGGTGGCGAAGAGCTGGGCGAAGCCGCGCAGGGAGGACAGCGGGTTGCGCACTTCGTGGGCCACGCCCGCGGCCAGCGAGCCGATGGCGGCCAGACGCTTGGCCTCGTTCAGGTCCTCCTCCAGGGAACGGATCTGGGTACGGTCGCGGATGAGCACCAGCTTCTGGGCCTGGTCCGGCCCGTCGCTCCCGCCGTATTCCTGGAAGGGCAGGAAAAGTATCTCCAGCTGGCGGCCCTGGTAGTCGAACTGCTCCCACTCCACGGGCCCGGACGGCTGGTTCTCGTTGGTCTGCAGGCCGAAGTCGAAGTCCTGCCAGTAGACGCCCACGATCTCGGGCGGCTGCGGCGGCCCTTCCTCGCCCTTTTTCGCGGCATTGCCCCTGGCCCCAGACTCGGCGTCCCCCCCGTCGGATTCCTCGTCCGGCTCCGGGGCGAGCAGCTGGCGGGCCGAGCGGTTGGCGGCCAGGATTTCGCCGTCCTCGGCCAGGGTGACCAGGCCGTCGGGCATGTTGTCCAAAAGCTTGTTCTGGAAGCGCTCCAGGCGGATCAGCTTGCGGCTGGCCCCACGGCGGCGCAGGTAGGCGAACGCCAGGGACCAGAGGACCACGGCGGCCAGAAAGACGTAGCCGGTCTGGTAGGTGGCGGCCTGTCGGTACTGGCGGAACTGGCGCATGTGCTTTTCCGCGTTCAGGCCGACCACCAGGTAGACCTGAGACTGGGTGGTGTCGAACATCATGCCCGGCCCCATGTCCTCCATGCGGCCCTGGTCCAGGCTCGGCGCGCCTTCCTGGCCGGTCACGCCGAGCAGGGCCGCGATGCCGGAGCGGACCTGGAGCCCGGACAGGAGCACGCTGGTCTTGTCCACCTCGGCCATGACGTGCCAGGCGCGGCCGGGCTCGATGTCCTCGGCCACGGCCTCGGGCAGCTGGAAGATGGGGTGCTTGCCCTTCTTGACCGAGGTGACGATGGGCCGCCCGGCCCGGTTGAACAGGGTCACGAATTCGATGTCGTCGGACTTGGCCAGCTCGGTGAAGAGCTCCTCGGTCATGGTCCGGAACAGGGTCGAGGACTGGTTGCCCATGCGCAGGGTGCGGGCGATGCGGAAGATGTTGTTGTCCACGCCGCGCAGGATGGAGTTGCCGGTCATGACCATGTGGTCCTCGACGATCCGCCGCTGCTGCGCGATGGACTGCCAGGTCAGGTAGAGGCTGCCCAGCCCCAGCACGATGAGCGCCAGGACCAGGGCGACCAGGGGCCCCTTCTCCCTGCCTTCCGGGTGAACTACATCCATATTCGGCTACTCGCCCTTGACGATAAGGTAGATGTCCCTGGGCGACATGTCGTACGCGCCCGCCAGTTCCTTGAAGGTGGACGCCGGGCCGGCCTCGATGCCCGCCCGCCCGAGCCTGGCCAGGACCTCTTCCTGTTCCAGGCCGTAGGTCGTGCACACGGCGGAGACCGTCAGTTTGCCGGTGCCTTCGGGCGGCTGGGCGGGCATCATGGAAAAGGGATCGCCCCCCTGCCCGGAGCGGATGATGTCGTAGACGTGCTGCGGGCTCACGCCGCGCGACCGGGCGATGTCCTGGATCAGGGAGTTCTCGTTGATGGACGAGTCGAACCCGGCCTGGTGCAGGGTGGTCACGGCCATGTCCACGTCCAGGCCGAGGAAGCCGCAGAACTTCTTGAGCGGACTGGTCTCGGCGTGCCCGTACGGCGGGTTGCCGTAGGTCTCGGTGGCCTGTTCCTTGATCCGCGCGCCGTAGTCGAGCAGCGTGCTCATGGGCGGCACGCCGATGAGCGTGCCCGCGAAGACCAGGAAGACCAGGATGAAGCTGACGATCATGGGGCCGGTCATGACCACCATCTCGCGCGTCCGGTTCTTCATGTAGTGCGTCAGCGGCTTCCAGTTGAGCCAGATGTGCAGGAGCAGGGCCAGGAGGAACAGGGTTCCCACCGTGGTATGCACGTCGCCCCACTGGGTCTTGGTCATGCCCAGCAGATGCCAATCGGCCCAGTAGGCCACGCGGCCCTCGGGCACGACGTACAGGATCACGCTGGTCAGGGTCGTGACCAGGAAGGAAAGAAGCGCGGTGAGGGACGTGATTTTTCGGAACATCCAAGGACCTCCTCAAAAAGATGGAGCGTTGCCGCCGATCCCCTGCACGCCCGCCATCGCCTGCAGATCGTCATTTGCGGGACAGGCGGCCCCACGCCGCCCATCCCGCAATATCCTGTTTTCCGGGTTATCGGAAATATCGGTCCGGTTCAACGGCCTAGTACATGCCCCGGCCCATGCCGTGCCCGTACATGCCGTGGCCGTCCATCATGCCCTGGCCGCCCATGCCGCGCCCCTGGAAGGGACCGTCGCCGTCGAAATCACGGCCGTACCCCGGTCCGGGGCAGGCGCCGAAGGCCGCGATGCCGGTGGTCTTGACCAGCTCGTCGGACATGGTCCCGCGCAGGTCGCGCATCTTGTTGCGCAGGCCGGAGATGTCGGTGACCAGCTTGGTGATGGCCTTCTCGTCGGCCTGGCCGCCGTTGATCATGGCCTGGAGCACGGACCGCTTGGCCCAGATCTGGTTGCGGACGGCCTCGAACTGGGGCTGGTACTTGTCGACCACGGCCTTGACCTCGGCCTGCTTCTCGGGGGTCAGCTGGCTGTACGCCGCGCCGAAGCCCGGTCCGCCGCACGGGCCTGCAAAGCCCCGGCCCGCATTGGGACCTGCCGCCGCGAACGCGGCCATGCCCAGGACCAGAACCGCTGCCAGGGCCGATATTGTGAAGGAATTCTTGGACATTTCGCTGCCTCCTAGAGTTATGCCGTCATGCGGCAGGAAGAAGAGAGTGTGTGTGATCTTCTTGCCACCCATGGAGCATCGCCTGTGCCATTCCTGCAACAACTTGTAATTGCACGATTTATTTTGCACAAATCGCATGCGATGCACTTTTTTGTGCATATATATGCACGCATTTTGCACACATCTTGTGCAAAGTGCAAGGGGCCGTTCCTTGCCAACGGCCCGGTACGTCGTGTTTTCTGGGGAAGAACGGGCGGCCGGGGGATACGGTATGCGAGCGTTCCCTTTCGGAGCGAGAAGTGATAGGTGGACCGGACCGACCTCCACTTCGAAACGAACGAGGAACCCCATGCCCAACAGACTGCCCTGGACGGAATATTTCATGCGCATCGCCCACCTGGTGGCCCAGCGCTCCACCTGCACCCGCCGCGCCGTGGGGGCCATCGCCGTGCGCGACAAGCGCATCCTGGCCACCGGCTACAACGGCGTGCCCACCAACATCGCCCACTGCGAAGAGGTCGGCTGCCTGCGCGACCAGCTCGGCATCCCATCCGGAGAGCGCCACGAGCTGTGCCGGGGGCTGCACGCCGAACAGAACGTCATCATCCAGGCCGCCACCAACAACCTGGACCTCAAGGGGTGCGACATCTACTGCACCACCAAGCCCTGCATCCTGTGCACCAAGATGCTCATCAACTGCAGCGTGCAGAACATCTATTACGCCGAAAACTACCCCGACGAGCTGTCCGAGGCCATGCTCGAAGAGGCCGGAGTGAACCATGTCTTCATGGCAGGCGACTTCCGCTAGCGAAACGTTCATGGAGCGGGCCGTGCGCCTGGCCCGGCTCGGCCGGGGGCCCACCGCCCCGAACCCGTGCGTCGGGGCCGTGCTGGTCCGCGACGGCGCCGTCGTGGCCGAAGGCTGGCACACGAAGTTCGGCAAGCTCCACGCCGAGCGCGAATGTCTGGCCGACGCCCGCAGCAAGGGCGTGGACCCACGCGGGGCGACCATGTTCGTCACCCTGGAGCCGTGCAACCACCACGGCAAGACCCCGCCGTGCACCGAGGCCCTGATCGAGGCGGGCGTGGCCGAGGTGGTGGTCGGCGTCCGCGACCCCAACCCGGTGGCGGCCGGCGGCGTGGAAAAGCTCCGCAGCCATGGCATCGAGGTCACCGTGGGCGTGCTCGAACAGACATGCCGGGACCTCATCGACGACTTCCTGCTCTGGCAGAACACCCATTCGCCCTACAACATCCTGAAAATGGCGGCCACCCTGGACGGCAGGATCGCGGCCAGGACCCGCAGGCCAGAAGCGGTCTCCTGCGCCGAATCCTTCGCCCGGGTCCACGACCTGCGCTCGAGAGTGGGCGCGGTCATCGTCGGCGGCAACACCTTCTACGCCGACAACCCCAGCCTGACCTGCCGCAAGGAGGGCCTGCCCACCGACTTCGTCCAGCCCTGGGGCGTGGTGGTCACCTCCCGGCTGCCCGAGGACCCGAGCCGCTTCACCCTGCTGCGCGAACGGCCCGAACGAACCATCTTCATGACCTCCAGGACCGCCGCCCACAGCCCCCAGGCCGACGTCCTGCGGCGGCGCGGCACCTCGGTCTGGCCCTTGCCCGGCCGGGCCGGAGCCCTGGTCCTGTCCTGCGGCTTCGAGCGGCTGCGCTACGACTGCGCCTGCCACTACACCCTGTGCGAGGGCGGCGGCCGGTTCGCCATGGCCCTCATCGAACAGGGGCTGGCCGACGAGATCGTCCATTTCGTGGCCCCGCGCATCCTCGGCGACGACGAGGCCCCCGCCGCCTACTCCGGCCGCGAGGCCCCGTCCATGGCCCAGGCCCTGGATTTCCGCATCGCCGACCTGGAGCCCGTGGGCACGGACCTGATGCTCACCCTGCGCAGCCGCTGACGGGCCGCCCCCCAAAGGGGCGAAGCTTGCCATATCCTCGCCGCTTGGCTACTATTATGTCATGATGGTAACCAGCCTCATCGCCGTGCCGCTGTTCGTCTGCCTGGTCCTGGCATCGCCGGGACTGGCGCATGAAACGGGCGATCCCGCCGAGGGACTCACCTATCTGACCGAGGAGTTCAGACCCCTGAACTATACGGAAAACGGCAGGCCCGCCGGGCTGTCCGTGGCTCTGCTCAAGCTGATCTGGCAGGAAATGCGCGTCCCGGAACAACCCATCCAGGTCATGCCCTGGCCACGCATCTACAACAGCGCCCGGCTGGACCACCGTGTGGTCATCTTCTCCATGTACCGGACCGCCGAGCGGGCGGACGGCTTCAAATGGGTCGGGCCCATCGTCAAGGGCAGGCTGTCCCTGTTCGCCCTGCGCTCCCGGCACCTCGAGGCCAAATCGCTCAAGGACATGGTCGGCCTGAGGATCGCCTCCCTGCGCGACATCGCGGCGGCCTCCAAGATGCTCGGGGCCGGTTTCCCCCTGGTCTACACCTCCAGTGCCCAACACGCCTTCCAGCTCCTTGAATCGGGCCGCGTGGACGCCATCGCCCTGGACGAATTCAAGTTCCGGCAGACCCTGGCGAACATGGACGCCTCGCCCGACGCCTTCGAGACGGCCCTGGTCCTGAGCGAGGACTCCCTGTACTACGCCTTCAGCCGGGACGCCCCGGACGATCTGGTGGCCCGGTTCCAGCGGGCCCTGGACGCGATCGTCAAGCGGCCGGTCTACCGCAACCTGCTCAACTTCTACGTATACTGACCCCGTCTCCTCACTCCACTTCGAGCTTGTCCCTCCCGTTACCGCCGCCCCGGCCGAACCTTAACCTTGTCTTAACCTTGTCGCTCGGGTAAAAATATCGCATGTGGCTTGCAAGGCTCATTGCCGCGCCGCTGTTCGTCGGCCTGTTCCTGGCCTCACCGGGCTTTGCGCAGGTTTCGAACGACCCCGCTGCGGGAATCACGTATCTGGCCGAGGTGTACAGGCCGTTCATCTATATGGACAAGGGCAGGCCCGTTGGCCTGGCCGTGGACCTGCTCAAGCTGCTTTGGCAGGAGATGAACGTTCCGGAGCAGCCCATCGAGGTCATGCCGTGGCCACGCATCTACGAGAGCGGCCAATGGAACAGGCACGTCGCGATCTTCTCCGTCTATCGGACCAAGGAACGGGAAAAACTCTTCAAATGGGTCGGCCCCATCGCCAAGGGGCGGCAGGGCCTCTTTTGCCTGTGCTCGCGGGGCCTCGAGATGAGGTCTCCCGGCGACATGACCGGCCTGGGAATCGCCTCCCTGCGGGACACGGCCTCGACCTCCAAGGTCCTTCAGGCCGGAATCATCCCGACCTACGCAGCCAATGCCGAGCATGCCGTCCAACTCCTTCGATCGGGACGCGTGGACGCCATCGCCCTGGATGAAACCCGCTTCAGGCGCACCATCGCCGCCATGGGGTTCTCCGCAAAGGATTTCGAGACCGCCCTGATCCTGAGCGAGGATCCCCTTTATTACGCTTTCAGCCCGGATGCCGAAGACACCCTGATCGACCGGTTCCAACGGGCCCTGGATGCGGTCACCAAGCGCCCGGTTTACCGAGCCCTGCTCACTTTCTACGCGGACCAGGGCTTGTAAAACCGCGCTGCCGCAGTCCGCGTCCCTTTTCCCGCTTGTCTTTCCTCCCGCCGTCGACTACCCCGTGACGATGCGCCGTATCCTTCCGCTGTTCCTCCTGATCGCCTTTGTCCTGCTCGCGGCCGTGCCGGCCCGGACCGGCGCGCTCACCGACCCGGCCACGCACCTGACCTACATGACCGAGCAGTACTGGCCCATGAACTACACCCGAGACGGGCGGCTCACCGGGCTGGCCGTGGAACTGCTCAGGCGCATGTGGCGGGAGATGGGTGTGCCGGAACAGCCCATCCAGCTGTTCCCGTGGCCCAGGGCCTACGACATGGGCCACGTCGATCCCCGGACCGTGCTCTTCTCCATGTACCGGACCAAGGGACGGGACCCGGACTTCAAGTGGGTCGGCCCCATCGTCCGGGGCAAGACCGAGGTCTTCACCCTGCGCTCCCGGCACCTGGGCGCGCGCTCCCTCAGGGACCTCGCCGGCTGGCGGCTTACCGCGGTGCGCGAAGTGGCCTCTGCCAATATCCTGCGCGACGCGGGCCTGCCGTACACCGGTTCCGGCTCCCCGGACACGGCCATCAAGATGCTGACCCGCGACCGGGTGGACGCCGTGGCCATGGACGCCATGCAGTTCCACCACTTCGCCGCCCGGCTGGGCTGCCCCACGGGCGAATTCAAGCCGGTCATGACCCTGTGCACCGACCCGCTCTATTTCGCCTTCAGCCGGGACACGCCGGACGCCCTGATCCGACGCTTCCAGAGAGCCCTGGACGCCGTCACCCACAGGCCCGGCTACCGGACGCTGCTCGACAAGTACCTGAACTGACGCCATAGATTTACAGCTACGGGTTCTCCTGCTACGGTCGAACATGCCGTTCCGTCCGCTCCACAGCCCGATACCCGCCACCGCCGGAACGGCGTTCGCCCTGGCCCTCCTCCTGCTGCTCTTCCCGCCGTTCCTCCCGGCCGTCGCCATGGGCGGCGCGTGTCCGGCCGACCGGCTGGCGGGCTACACCTGGCTGACCGAAGAGTACTACCCGTTCAACTACGAGGAGAACGGGGTCATGAAGGGGGTGGCCGTGGATTTGCTGCGCCTGGTCTGGGCCGAGCTCGGCACGCCCGAGCAGCCCGTGGAGTCCCTGCCCTGGGCCAGGGCCTACGCGCGGCTGAGACACGAACCCGCCACGGTGCTCTTCTGCATGGCCCGGACCCCGGAGCGTGAACGCGCCTTCCGCTGGGCCGGCCCCATCGCCTCGGTCCGCTTCGTGCTCATCGCCCGCAAGGACCGGCACATCCGCCTGCGATCCCTGGACGACCTCCAGGGATTGTCCGTCGGCACCCTGCGCGAGGACGTCCTGGACACCCTGCTCGCCGGGTACAAGACCCGGGCCAGCATCCAGCCCGTGGCCCGCATGCGCCAGAACATCGACAAGCTGATGACCGGACGGCTGGACCTGGTGGCCTACGAGGAAGGGAGCTGGCGCAAGATCACGGCCCGGGAGGGGCTGGACCCGGACGGTTTCGAAACCGTGTACGTCCTGCGGGAAACGCCGGTCTATTTCGCCTTCCACCCGGATACGCCGCCCGAGCTGGTGGACGCGTTCCAGGCCGCCCTGGACAAGGTCAAGGCAAGGCCCGGCTACCGGAAACTGCTCGACGCCTACCTGCGCTAGCCGCCGATTTACACCCGCTCCCCGGCCTGCTACAACGGCCGCATCCAACGCCTGAAACGAGGTATTTTGTATGTTCACCGGACTGATCATGGGCATGGGCCGCATCGAGGCCGTCGAGGCCAGGGGTTCCGAGACGCGCTTCCGCATCCGCCCCCTGTTCGAGATGGCCGACATCGAACTGGGCGAATCCATCGCCGTGAACGGCGCCTGCCTGACCGTGGAGACCTTTGCCGACGGCTGGTTCACCTGTTACGCCAGCCGCGAGACCCTGTCCGTGACCAGCCTGGGCTCCCTGCGGCCTGGCAGCACCGCCAACCTGGAACGGGCCATGGCCATGGGCGATCGCTTCGGCGGCCACATCGTGGCCGGGCACGTGGACTGCATGGCCGAAGTGGCCGAGGTGCGCCCGGCGGGCGAATCGAGGATATACCGCCTGTCCTTCGACGCGGCCCACGGCCGCTACGTCATCCCCAAGGGGTCGGTCACCCTGGACGGCATCAGCCTGACGGTCAACGACTGCGCCCCCACCTGGCTCGAGGTGAACATCATCCCCGAAACCCAGAAGGTCACGACCATCTCCGGCTGGACCCCGGGCACCAGGGTCAACATGGAAACCGACGTCATCGGCAAGTACGTGGAGCGGATGGTCCAGCCGTGGACCGGCGGTCCGGAAGCCGCCGAACCCGGCGGCATCACCATGGAGTACCTGCGGAAGAACGGCTTCTAGACGCGCCGTTCCTTGGTCCCCTCTAAAATGCGGGAAAGAGAAGCACGCCTTCGGGCGTGCTTTTTTGTGCCCGGAGGAGCGTCCGCGCATCCGCGTCCGGGCTTTTGGCTGTTTACCTTACATTGTTTTTCGCCTTTACGGCGACTTCCTTTTTTGCTGGCGCAGAAAAAAGGAAGCAAAAACGGCGCTGTGGTGCGAGCGCGGCGGCAACGGACCCAAGAGCCCGTAGGCGGCTTTCGCTGCCCGGATAGATGCCTGCTGCGCAGACTCGATCCGGTATGCGCTTCGCCGCCGGAGACGGGCTCTAGGGTCCGCTGCCGATTGCTGGCCTACGCATGAGTGTATCGGGCCGGGGCGTCTCGCTTGGCGTAAGACTCGGCAGGAGCGCGCTTCGACAACCGTGAAGCGACTCGGACGCTTGCGTCCGACAGCGACTCTCCCACTTACGAGTCGCAGCACACCCTCCCGCGTCCCGTCATACCTCTTCCCTTCACCCAAATCAGCCCTTGAACGGGAGGTTAGAAGCTGACCGCGAGGGACGGCGGCTCTTCGGATCGGAGCGAGCGCGGCGAGCCTCGATTCGGGAGTCGACCCGAGCGGATCAGCTTCTTGCCTCCCGCTCTCCGGGCGGCCGCCCCACCCCCCAGGCCCTTTTTTTCGTCTATTTTTTTGGGCCAGCAAAAAAATGGACCCCGCCGGGAGGGCATGGAGCATCGTGCGGGCGCAGCCCGCACGGCGGCTCTCGCGTGCCGCAGGCACGCTCTTCGCCGCCCGAAGGAGCATGCAACCCGCATACAAGTTATCCACACCCTATCAGTTCGGCATTCCGAATAAACTCAAAATCGTCGATATCCCGCGGAAATGAACAAATTCCCCGGCTCACCCTAAACATAACGATTTCACCGCCGATACGTATAAGGAAGCGCCGGGACCTTCCCGGCCTTGCAAAGAGCATCACAAGGGGCAAGCTGGCCCCGCCAAACCCGCATGGACGCGGGAGGGAGACAACGGTATGGCCATGGACGGCGATATTCTGTTTTCGATCATCACGCCCTCGGCCGGGAATCGGCCGAACGCCCTGCAAAACGCGGTCGCATCCGTGGAGCGGGCGGCCCGGTTCGCCGGACTGGAGCGCAACCAACTGGAAATTCTCATCGGGTTCGACGGGGCCAGGGGAAAGGCTCCTGCCTGCGACTTCCCTGTACGGACCTTCAGCCTGCCCGGGGACCACGACCAGGGACACGGGGTCCGCAACACCCTGCTCAAGCTCTCGGGCGGGGAAAAAATCCTCTTCCTGGACGACGACAACGTGCTCAAGCCGTGTTCCCTGAGCCGCTACCTGCACCACCGGGACGCCGAAATGGTCATCGGGCGCATCGACGCCCAGCTGGCCCTGGGCCAGCCCTGGCTGCCGGTCTTCGACGACGGGCCGCTGGTCCGGCCCGGCAACCTGGACCTGCTCTGCCTGTGCCTGTCGCGCAGGCTGGTGGTGGACCGCTGCGGCGGCTGGCGCTTCCGGGGCGAGTTCGACTCCTGCCAGCGGAACATGGCGGACTGGCACCGGCGGGCACGCAGCGTGACCGTCATCGAGGACGTGGTCGGCATCTTCGACGCCGGGCGCAGCCTGGACCACGCGGCCCTGTCCGCGCGGCAGAAGGCCCTGCTCGACGGACTCGTGGGTGAACGCGGCACGCCGCTTGCCCGACCCGCGGCGCGGCGCGCCCCGAGCCTGGCCCTGGCCTAGCGCCCTCGCGCAGACAGGCCCTCCCGCGCCCTCCGGCCACCCGGCCGGGGGGCGTAGGGGTGCGCCCTCTTTCCTTTTTTTCCCGATCCGGGTACGATACCGGAAAGCCTATCAGCGAAAAAAGGAAGTCAGCATGTCCCAGACCCTCAAAGGCCGCCTACGACAACAGGCCTGGCGGATTTTCGTGCTCCAATGCGGCCTGTCCCTGACCGTCGTCGTTTTCGCTCTGCTTCCCGCCACTTTGCTGCACGACCCAAGCTACACCATGGCCGCCCCGTTCCTGGCCGCCGTCCTGCTCCTGGGCATCACCGCGTTCTGCGGGACCCGGCTCATGCATCTGCTCGACGGGGCCCACGACAGGATCGCCGCCCTGACCACCCACGACGAGCTGACCGGCCTGCCCAACCGGAGCTGGTTCTTCGACCGGCTGGACGAGGAGATCGACCGGGCCGAGCGCTACGGCAACAAGCTCTCCCTGGTCATGGTCGACCTGGACCGTTTCCGGGCGGTCAACGACTCCTTCGGCCACCCGCTGGGCGACCTGGCCCTGGCCGAGGTGGCCCGGCTGCTGGCCGCCAACATCCGCACATCGGACGTGGTCGCCCGATACGGCGGCGAGGAGTTCATGATCATCCTGCCCGAGACCGACGCGGAACGGGCCGCCCGGGCCGCCGAAAAGCTGCGCGTGGTCGTGGAGGTCAACGACATCAGCCTGGAAGGCCCGGAGATCAAGGTGACCATCTCCTGCGGCGTGGCCGACCTCGCCTCGATCCACCCGCGGCGGGGCTCGCGGCGCGACGCACTGGTGGTGGCCGCGGACCGTGCCATGCACCGGGCCAAGCAGAACGGCCGCAACCAGGTGCTCGTGCACGCGGCCGAACACGAGCGCCAGCTCACCCTGGTCTGACCGACATCCGCCCGCACCCGTTGCCAACGGGCGGCCAATGACTATACTTGCGGGGAGCGGACGGAACGGTCCGGATCGCCCTTCCCGTTCCATCTTTTTACAACCATCTGATATACATACGATTTCACCAGGGAATTTTCCCCTTTCCCAGCGCAGCCATTTACGCTAAGTACATTGGTTCCCCGCCGGACGGCGTCGGGCGAGGATTTTCCGCACCCCTTACGGGGTAAACCATCATCGAGGTAGAAGCATGCCCCTCTGCAAAATCGAAGAAGCCATTGAGGATATCCGCCAGGGCAAAATGGTCATCATGGTGGATGACGAGGACCGGGAGAACGAAGGCGATCTGATCTGCGCCGCCGAGGCGGTCACGCCCGAGATCATCAATTTCATGGCCACGCACGCCCGCGGGCTGATCTGCCTGCCCATGTCCAACGAAATGGCCGACAATCTCGGCCTGGACCTGATGACCAAGAAGAACGAGTCCGGCTTCGGCACCAACTTCACGGTTTCCATCGAGGCGCGCGAGGGCGTAACCACCGGCATCTCGGCCAAGGACCGGGCCACCACCGTGCTGGCCGCCGTGACCGACGGGGCCGGGCCCGAATCCATCGTCACCCCGGGCCACATTTTCCCCCTGCGGGCCAAGGACGGCGGCGTGCTGGTGCGCACGGGCCAGACCGAGGGCGGTTCCGATCTCGCCCGCCTGGCCGGGTTCAAGCCCGCCGCGGTCATCTGCGAGGTCATGAACGAGGACGGAACCATGGCGCGCATGCCCGACCTGGAAATTTACGCCAAGAAGCACGGGCTCAAGATCTGCTCCGTGGCCGACCTGATCGCCTACCGCATGAAGTTCGACGGCAAGTCCGTGACCAAGGTGGGCGAGGCCCATCTGCCCACCCGCTGGGGCAATTTCGAGTCCGCCGCCTTTCACTCCGAGGCCGACGGCAAGACCCATATCGCGCTGTACATGGGCGACATCCACCCCGACGAGCCGACCCTGGTCCGGGTCCACTCCGAGTGCCTGACCGGCGACGTGTTCGGCAGCCTTCGCTGCGACTGCGGCCCCCAGTTGCAGGACGCCATGTGCATGATCCGCAACGAGGGCAAGGGCGTACTGGTCTACATGCGCCAGGAAGGGCGCGGCATCGGCCTGGGCAACAAGATCCGGGCCTACCACCTGCAGGACCAGGGGCTCGACACGGTCGAGGCCAACGTCAAGCTCGGCTTCCCGCCGGACATGCGCGAATACGGCACCGGGGCGCAGATCCTGGTGGCGCTGGGCGTATCCAAGATGCGCCTGATGACCAACAACCCCAAGAAGATGGTCGGCCTGGAGGGCTACGGCCTGGAAATGGTCGAGCGCGTGCCCATCGAGGTGGGCGCCTGCCAGATCAATGAGCGCTACCTCAAGACCAAGCGCGACAAGATGCACCACCTGCTCAAAGTGGACAAAGACTAAGGCCCCGGCAAGTTGACTTTTGGGGAACCGATAACATATTACACCGCTATATATTTCATACAGTAGGGAGATGACACCATGTCCGTGAAGACCATCGAAGGGATGCTGGACGCCAAGGGACTCAAGATCGCCATCGTGGCCGCCCGGTTCAACGATTTCATCGTCGACCGCCTGATCTCCGGTGCCGTGGACTACCTTGTCCGGCACGGCGCGTCCGAGGACGACCTGACCCTGATCCGCCTACCCGGCGCCTTCGAGCTGCCGCTGGCCGCCCAGAAGCTGGCGCGGTCCGGCAAGTACGCGGGCATCGTCGTGCTCGGCGCGGTCATCCGCGGCGGCACCCCGCACTTCGACTACGTGTGCAGCGAATGCGCCAAGGGCATCGCCCACGCGTCCATGGAGTCCGGCGTGCCCATGGGCTTCGGACTGCTGACCTGCGACTCCCTGGACCAGGCCATCGAACGGGCCGGAGCCAAGGCGGGCAACAAGGGCGTGGAAGCCGCCTCCGCCCTGCTCGAGACCGTCCGGGTCCTGGAGCAGATCTAACTCATGGGCTCGAAATCCAAGGGCAACAGGCCCGGCATCCGCAGGGTGGGACGCACCCTGGCCTTTCAGGTGCTCTACTCCACGCATTTCCTGGACAAGGAAAATCCCCTGGACATGGACACCCTGTTCGACCGCAACCCCATGGTCCTGGAGCAGGAATCCGAGACCGCGTGCGCGTTCGCCCGCGACCTGGTCATGGGCGTGAACGTGAACCTGCACGACATCGACAAGACCATCGAGGGCCACTCCCAGCACTGGAAGATCGAGCGCATCGCCATGGTCGAGTTGTCCATCCTGCGCCTGTCCCTGTACGAGATGCTGTTCACTGACATCCCGGTCAAGGCGGCCATCAACGAGGCCATCGAGCTGTCCAAGACCTTCGGCGACGACAAGTCCCGCTCCTTTGTGAACGGCATCCTGGACGGCGTGGCCAAGACCCTGAACCGCTCCTGATCCCCGGCCCCGGGCCACGCGAAACGACCACATCTTAGGATACACCATCATGGCATTAGGCAAATACTCCCCCGAGGACATCGAGAAGAAATGGCAGGCGATCTGGCAGGAGTCCGGCTGCTTCCAGGTCGAGACCGACCCGTCCAAGCCCAAGTACTACGTGCTGGAGATGTTCCCCTACCCGTCCGGCAAGATCCACATGGGCCACGTGCGCAACTACTCCATCGGCGACGTGGTGGCGCGCTTCAAGACCATGCAGGGCTTCAACGTCCTGCACCCCATGGGCTGGGACGCCTTCGGCCTGCCCGCCGAGAACGCGGCCATCAAGAACGAGACCCATCCGGCCACCTGGACCTACCAGAACATTTCCGAGATGCGCGAGCAGTTGCAGCGGCTGGGCTACTCCTACGACTGGCGGCGCGAACTGGCCACCTGCCGCCCCGAGTACTACAAGTGGGAGCAGCTGTTCTTCCTCAAGTTCCTGGAAAAGGGCTTGGCCTACCGCAAGGACTCCCCGCAGAACTGGTGCCCGACCTGCAACACCGTGCTGGCCAACGAGCAGGTGGAGGACGGTTTGTGCTGGCGCTGCGACACCGAGGTGGAGCAGAAGGACATGGAGCAGTGGTTCCTGCGCATCACCGACTACGCGGACGAACTGCTCGACGACCTCGGCTCCCTGGAGGGCGGCTGGCCCGAGCGCGTGCTGACCATGCAGCGCAACTGGATCGGCAAGTCCTACGGCGCGGAACTGACGTTCCAGGTCAAGGACCCCATCGGCGGCGAGAACGCGACCATCGACGTCTTCACCACCCGTCCCGACACGTTGTTCGGCGCGACCTTCATGTCCGTGGCCGCCGAGCATCCCATTGTCGAGAAGCTGATTGCCGACGCCCCGAACAAGGGTGAGATCGAAGCCTTCGTGACCAACATCCGGAACATGGACCGCATCAAGCGCGGAGCCGAAGATCTGGAGAAGGAAGGCGTGTTCACCGGCAAGTACTGCGTCAACCCGGTGACCGGCAAGGACATCCCCATTTACGTCGCCAATTTCGTGCTCATGGGCTACGGCACCGGCGCGGTCATGGCCGTGCCCGCCCACGACCAGCGCGATTTCGAGTTCGCCACCAAGTACAATCTGCCCAAGCAGGCGGTCATCAATCCGCCCGAGCTGCACGAAAAGGGCGAGAAACTCGACGCGGCCAACCTGACCGAGGCTTACTCCGCCCCCGGCTTCCTGATCCACTCCGGCGACTTCGACGGCATGCCCAACGAGGACGCCAAGAAGGCCATCGTCGAGCACCTGGACCAGTCCGGCAAGGGCAAGATGGCCGTCAACTACCGGCTCAGGGACTGGAACGTCTCCCGCCAGCGGTTCTGGGGCGCGCCCATCCCGATCATCTATTGCGACGACTGCGGCGCGGTTCCGGTGCCCGAAAAGGACCTGCCGGTCCTGCTGCCCGAGAACGCCCAGGTGCGCAAGGACGGCAAGTCGCCCCTGCCGGCCATGGAGGAGTTCGTCAACTGCGCCTGTCCCAAGTGCGGCAAGCCCGCCCGGCGCGAGACCGACACCTTCGACACCTTTTTCGAATCCTCCTGGTACTACATGCGCTACTGCGACCCGCGCAACGAGGACCGGCCCCTGGGCGCCGAGCACCTGGACTACTGGATGAACGTGGACCAGTACATCGGCGGCATCGAGCACGCCATCCTGCACCTGCTCTACTCCCGGTTCTTCACCAAGGCCCTGCGCGACTGCGGGTACGTCAGGAACGCCGAGCCCTTCGCCAACCTGCTGACCCAGGGCATGGTCCTCAAGGACGGCGGCAAGATGTCCAAGTCCAAGGGCAACGTGGTCGATCCGGGCGCCATGATCAACCAGTACGGCGCTGACGCCACCAGGCTGTTCATTCTCTTCGCCTCTCCGCCGGTCAAGGAGCTGGAGTGGTCCGATCAGGGCATCGACGGGGCGTACCGCTTCCTGTCCCGCCTGTGGCGGCTGGTGGAGGAACTGGAGGACGTGCTCACGCCCATGGCCCCGGCCTCCCACGGCAAGCCCGCGAGCGAGGCGGCCAAGTCGCTGCGCTTCAAGGAGCACGACACCATCCGCCGGGCCACCCGCGACATCGAGAACGAGTTTCAGTTCAACACGGTCATCGCGGCCATCATGGAGCTGGTCAACGAGCTCTACCAGGTCAAGGACGAACTGAAGGAAAACGATCCCTCGGCCCTGTCCTCGGCCATCGCCACGGCCGTGACCCTGCTCTCCCCGGTGGCCCCGCACATCTGCGAGGAACTGTGGGCCGCACTGGGTCACACCGTCCACCTGACCGGCCAGCCCTGGCCCGCCTATGACGAAAAGGCCCTGGTCCTCGACGAGGTGACCATGGTCGTCCAGGTCAACGGCAAGGTGCGCGGCAAGTTCGAGGCCCCGAACAACGCGCCCAAGGACGCGGTCGAAAAGCTGGCCATGGACCTGGAAAACGTCCAGAAGTTCATGGAAGGCAAAACCGTGCGCAAGGTCATCGTCATCCCCAACAAGCTGGTCAACATCGTGGTTGGCTAGACCGGGTACACATTGAAATGAAAAAGGCCGGGAGGTTCAACCTCCCGGCCTTTTGTTCTTTTGGATTGTCCGCAGGCGAAAAGGCGCACGCCCTCCTCGTCCGCCTCAGTTCCGCGGCTCGAAACGGAAATCCTTTGCCATGACAACCTTGCAGAAACGCCGGTCCAGGGTCTTGTTGTGGTGGGCCACGATCTGTTCGCCGGTGAGCACGCCGTTGTCGTAGGAGGTGTGGCCGTCGCCCACCAGCACGGACTCGTAGCCGTGGGCCAGGGCGCTGCGCACGGTGGTGTCCACGCAGCATTCGGTCTGCAGGCCGCAGAAGACCAGCTTTTTCGCGCCCAGGCTGTCCAAAATGGCCGTGAAATCGGTGTTCCAGAACGCGTCGTAGGAATGCTTGCGCGACACGGTGTCGCCCGGCCGCGGCGCGATGGCCGGATGGAAGAGCCAGTTGTGGCTGTCGGCCTCGAACTCGCTGCCCGCGCCCCTGGTGGTGTGCTGGACGTAGTGGACGGGCACGCCGCTTTCGCGGGCCGAAGCGATGAGCCCGGCAATGGTTTCAAGCACCCGTTCGCCTTCGAACGGGGGCATGCCCGGGGTCTCGAACATGATGTTCTGGACGTCGATGACGACAAGGACGGTCTCGGACATTTTCCCTCCGTGTTGCGGTGGATTGCCAAACCCCGTATTTCGACCATTCCGGCGGCTGCGTCAACCTCGGACGCCGGATCATTCCGCCGACCCGCTGGACCTTTGCGACGAATCCCTTTATCGTTTCTCATCACTGAACACCTGGAGTCTCTGATGTTCCTGCTTCGACATACGGCCCTTTTCCTGTTCCTCGCCCTGCTGGCCGGATGCGGCTATTCCTTTGGCGAAGGCGGCACCTCCGTGCTCAAGCCGCAATACCGTACCCTGGCCGTGGACGAGGTCCTGAACCCGACCACCCAGCCCTGGCTCGAATCGCGCCTGCGCAAGCTCTTGCGCGACGAGTTGCACAACCGGGGGACCATCGTCTGGGTGGACGACAAGGACCGGGCCGACGCCCTGATCACCATCGACATCGACCGGTACTACCGCCCCACGGCGGTGGAGGACGCCGACGAACGGACCTTGCTGTCCGAGGCCATCTTCCGGTTCCACGCGACCATCCGCTCGGCCACGGACAACTCCGTGATCTGGGATTCGGGCGAGATATCCGAGAACTGGCCCTTCGACTACGGCAGCGGACAGGAAGCGGACATGGAGGTCACCCGGCGCGGCATCCAGGTGCTGGCCGATCGCATGACCCAGGACTACTAGACCCGGAAGGACCATGGCCAACCGCCCCAGATACCTCTTTCTCATCTGCCCCGATCCCCAACTGATCAAGGCCCAGGTGGACGAACGGCTGAAAGCCTCGGGCCAGGACGGCTGGGAGATCAAGCCGTTCTGGGGCGACGACGACGATCCCCTGCCCCCGGCCTTCTGGACCGACCTGACCATCAAGTCGCTCTTTCCCCAGCCCAAGGCCCTGGTCCTGCGCCGTGCCCACGCGCTCAAGGCGGACCAGTGGGACAAACTCGACGCCTCGGTCAAGGGGCTGGGAAACGACATCTACCCGATCTTCTGCCTCGAAGGGGAATGGAAGGGCAAGAAGCCCTCGATCCCCCCGGCCCTGTCCCGGCGCGGGCTGTACAAGAAGGCCCGCGACGCGGGCTGGGTCTGGGAATCCCCGGGCCTGGACCAGCGCTCCCTGACCGACTTCGTCAAGGGCTGGGCCGCCAAGGCCGGGCTGACCTTCGAGCCGGGCGCGGGCCAGGCCCTGACCATGGCCCTGCCCACGGACGCCGTGGCCGCCCGCCTGGAACTGGACAAGATCGAGCTGGCCGCGGGCGACGAGCGGGTCGTGCGCAAGGAGCACGTCTCCCTGGTGGCCCGGACCGGCGAGATGCCTTTTTTCGACCTCATGGACGCCCTGGCCCAGCCAGGGGCCGAGGCCTCGGTCTGGAAGCGGGTCATCGACGACCACTCCAAATCAGCCAAGGACCAGATGCTTTTCAACCTGATCGGCTTTCTGGCCAGCCAGGCGCGCATGTACTGGCTCCTGGCCCACGGCGGCAAGGCCGCGGGCAGCCCGTTCATGCTCAAGAAGAAGGCCCCCCTGGCCAAGCGCCTCGGCGCGCGGGGTATCGCCCGGATGATCGATCTGGCCATGGAGGCCGAACTCTCGCTCAAGACCGGTGAACGCAAATACGAAGAGGCCCTGGACATGCTCATGGCCGGACTCATCGACCTGTTCCAGCCCAAGGCACAACCCCGACGGTACTGACATGCACAAGAACGCGCCCCATTACCTCGGCCATCGCCAACGCCTCAGGGAGCGGCTCGAAAACAACCCGCGCGGCCTGGCCGACTACGAACTACTCGAACTGATGCTCGCCATGGTCCTGCCCCGCCGCGACACCAAGCCCATGGCCAAGGAACTCCTCGACCGCTTCGGCTCCCTCAAGGACGCGTGTTTCGTCCGGCCCAGCCAGCTCGACATGGTCAAGGGGCTCGGCCCGGCCGTCCAGGCCCAATGGGCGCTGCTCCAGGAACTCTACGCCCGCCTGGGCGAGGCCGGAGCCCGGCGCGGCCAGACCGTCAGCGCCCCCGACACCCTGGCCAAGGCGGCCATGGCCCGGCTTGGACACAAGGACACCGAGGAGTTCTGGACGGTCTTCATGGACACCAAGAACCGGATCATCGCCTGGGAACGGATGAGCAAGGGCACCACCAACGCCACCGCCATCTTCCCGCGCGAGATCGCGGCGGCCGCCCTGCGCCTGGAGGCCACCAACATCATCCTGGTGCACAACCACCCCGGCGGCGGCAGCGAACCGTCCTCCGAAGACATCCGGCTCACAGCCAAGGTGGCCGAGGCGTGCGCCAGCCTCGACATAAACGTGCGCGACCACATCATCGTCACCGATCACGACTACTACAGCTTCAACGAATTCGGGAGGCTCTAGATGCGTGAGATGGCGGCCATCGTCCGGGGCAGGGTGCAGGGGGTCTGGTTCCGGGGCTGGACCCGCGAAACCGCCCGCGCCATAGGCGCCACCGGCTGGGTGCGCAACCTGCCCGACGGGACCGTGGAAATCCTGGCCCACGGCACCGACGCACAGCTCGACCAACTCGAAGCAGCCCTCTGGCAAGGCCCGCCGCTGGCCCGCGTCACCGCCATCGAATCCCGCCGCGCCGACACCGACGCCCCCCTGCCCGATTTCAGCGTGCGCCGCTAAGGCGGGGTCTCGGCCAGACGCGATCGACCGACGGCCAATCCAGCTAAACGAAAAGAGAAAAGCCCCTGATAGGGACTTTCCCGGACGCTTTCCCGGACGCAGGTGGGCCGGCCGCATCCAAGACGTCCGCCCAATGTAGGCGCTTGGCCTCCCCGACTACCCCTCCTCGAGCGACTTGACGAAGTGGTCCAGGATGAAGTCCTTGTCCAGACGGGCGCGATCCTCTTCGGGGAGGAGGAAAAAGGTCAGTGAGATGCCGACCAGCGAGGCGAGTTGCAGAAAGGCCCGGGTCTCGTGGCCGTCTTCCCGCGTCCCGAGCACCCGCCCTTTTCTCCGCCGGAAAAATTCCGTGACAACGTCCGACACCTCGGAGTCCATGGCCCCCAGGAGCAGCAGCCGCAGCTTCTGCTTTCTCGGGTTGTCCTCCTCGGCCAGCAGGTCCGCCAGGACCTCCCGTTCGAGTTGCTTGGGATCGGATGCCAGTTTGAAGTTTTTCATGGAAAGGATGACTTCGCTGAACAACTGTTTCTTCGAACCGAAATAGCGGTTGATCAGCGTGAGGTTCACCCCCGCCGCAGCGGCGATATCGCGCGTCCCGACGTTTTTATAGATGTCCTGCGAGAACAGTGTTCGCGCGGCCGCGAGGATGCGCTGCCTCGTTTCGGCCGCGTTGCGCGGATATTGCCCGGAGGGCTGAGCCTGAACATTTTTTTCCTTGGCTGTCGGCATGGGTGGCTTTCCTTACAACGAGCTTGACAGGAGCGACATTGCCACATTAGTAAGATGTAGTCAATTGATTACATAGCTGGGAAGCCTTCCTCGGGCCGTCCGAGTCGGACTCCCGACGGCAAACAACGGGGGGGGGTGATCCACCCTTTTTTGTCCCGCAAAAGTAATCACCTGTATACATACTTTGACGCGTCGACGGTTTCGGGTCCGCCCCGCTGGGCGGCCGATTTCCCATAGGGAATTCGCACCCAATAAGTAATCATACGATTACAACAACTCAAACTCATCACGAGGTTGCAATGATCCGCACAAATAAAATCCTGTTGCTCCTGCTCGCCAGCATGGCCTTCTGCCCCGCCCTCGCCCTGGCGGATGACGGGGACAAGGGTTACGACCTGAGCCTCGGTGCCGGGGTGAAGATTTCCACGTCGGAATACAAGGGTGAGGACGCCAAGGTCTCGCCGGTTCCGCTCCTGAACTACGAGGGGGAGTATCTCTTCGTGCACGGCCTGACGGCCGGAGCGTTCCTTTACAAGGACCCGACCAACGAGTTGTCCGTGAACGTGTCCTACCTGTCGCAGAGCTTCGACGCCAGTGAGAACGACGACAGGCGGATGCGCCTGCTTGACGACCGCGATTCGACCATGATGGTCGGGGCCGCATACAGCCTGCGGGGCGACTGGGGCCAGACCAAGCTGGCCCTCTCCGCCGACGTGCTCGACAACAACAACGGCTTTGTCGCCGATGCCTCCTACGCCTATCCGTTCAGCCTCTCTTTCCTCAGGATCAAGCCGTTCGCCGGGGTCGAGTGGACCAGCGAAAACTACAACGACTATTACTATGGAGTGGACTCCGGGGAGTCGAGCAAAAGCGGCATGCGGGAATACTCCGCCGGGAGCGGGTTCTCCCCCTATGTGGGACTCGGCCTGAAATGCGGCCTCACCCGGGACATCGACATCAGCCTGAGCACCAGAATCAAAAAATTGAGCGAGGAAATCACCGACAGCCCCATGGTCGACAAGGACGCGACCTATTCCTTCGCCTTCGGGCTCAGCTATTCATTCTGAGCGCTTAGCCGTGCAATCGGCTCCGCGCGTTCGCACGCCCCTACCGAAGGCACGCAAAAATTGGATGGCCCAGGGAACCCTTTTTAAAGGGTTCCCTGGCGGGAATCGGGGCGGTCCACCGGCCGCCGGAGGCCTCTTCGAGAATAACAATTTACCATAATAATGGACTTGCCAACTCGATCTGACGATATATGTAGGGTAACACCATCTGTTTGCACACAAATCAGAGGATACCCACTTGAGCCAGAAAAAAAAGAACACCCCCATCCGTCCTTCGCGCATCAAGCGGCCGAAGTCGGATGTCGAGATCGATAAGACCCCGGAAACGACCGACGACGGCAAGGACGGCGAGGAGCTGCCCGAGATCATCGAAGCCCTGACCGCCGGGCCGGGCGCGTCCCTGTTCGGCGACGGCGAGGACATGTCCGGGCACAACCCGGCGGACATCCCGCAGGTGCTGCCCGTGCTGGCCGTGCGCGACATCGTGGTCTTCAACTACATGATCCTGCCGCTCTTCGTGGGCCGCGACAAGTCGGTCCAGGCCGTGGACGCGGCCCTGGCGGGCGACCGCTACATCCTCATCCTGACCCAGAAGGACGAGGGCGTGGAGGACCCGACCCCGGACGACCTGTACATGACCGGCACGGTGGGCATGATCATGCGCATGCTGAAGATGCCCGACGGCCGCCTCAAGGTTCTGGTCCAGGGGCTGGCCCGCGCCAAGGTCAAACGCTTCACGTCCAACGACCCGTACCACATCGCGGAGCTGTCCCCGATCATCGAGCCCGAGGCCGGGCCGCTCTCGCCCGAGCAGGAGGCCCTGGTGCGCTCCTCGCGCGAGCAGTCCGAGCGCATCCTGACCCTGCGCGGCATCTCCAGCGCGGACATCATGTCCGTGCTCAACAGCGTGTCCGATCCGGGCAGGCTGGCCGACCTGATCGCCTCCAACCTGCGCATGAAGGTGGACGCGGCCCAGAAGATCCTGGAGTGCGTCGAGCCGTTCCGGCGGCTGGAGCTGGTCAACGAGCAGCTGCTCAAGGAGGTCGAGGTGGCCTCCATGCAGAACAAGATCCAGACCATGGCCAAGGAAGGCATGGACAAGGCCCAGCGCGACTTCTACCTGCGCGAGCAGATCAAGGCCATCAAGCGCGAGCTCGGCGACGAGGGCGACGAGTCCGAGGAGATGGAGGAGCTGCGCAAGGGGCTGACCGCGTCCGGCATGCCCAAGGAGGTCATGAAGGAGGCGTTCAAGCAGCTGCGGAGGCTGGAGTCCATGCACGCCGAGTCGAGCGAGGCCACGGTCATCCGCACCTATCTCGACTGGATGATCGACCTGCCGTGGAAGAAGCTCTCCCGCGACCGGCTGGACATCAAGAAGGCCGAGGAAATTCTCAACGCCGACCACTACGACCTGGAAAAGGTCAAGGAGCGCATCCTCGAATACCTGAGCGTGCGCAAGCTCAACCCCAAGATGAAGGGCCCGATCCTCTGTTTCGTGGGGCCTCCGGGCGTGGGCAAGACCTCGCTCGGACGGTCCATCGCCCGCTCGCTGGGGCGCAAGTTCCACCGCATGTCGCTCGGCGGCATGCGCGACGAGGCCGAGATTCGCGGCCACCGGCGGACCTACATCGGGGCCATGCCCGGCCGGATCATCCAGGCCATCAAGCAATGCGGCACGCGCAACCCGGTGATCATGCTCGACGAGATCGACAAGCTCGGCTCGGACTTTCGGGGCGACCCGTCCTCGGCCCTGCTCGAGGTGCTCGACCCGGAACAGAACTTCTCGTTCACGGACCACTACCTGAACGTGCCGTTTGACCTGTCCAAGGTCATGTTCGTGTGCACGGCCAACATGCTCGACTCCATCCCCGGCCCGCTCATGGACCGCATGGAGGTCATCCGCATTCCCGGCTACACCGAGCAGGAAAAGACGGTCATCACCCGGCGCTACATCATCCCGCGCCAGATCAGTGAGAACGGCCTGAACGACGACGAGCTGGTCATCTCCGACAAGCTGGTCTCCAAGGTGGTCCGCGAGTACACCCGCGAGGCGGGCCTGCGCAACGTGGAACGCGAGATCGGCACCCTGTGCCGCAAGATGGCCCGCAAGAAGGCCGAAGGCGAAAAGGGGCCGTTCAAGATCACGGTGGGCAACCTGTACAAGCTGCTCGGGCCGCCGCGTTTTCTGGACGACGAAAAGGAGCCGACCCTGCCTCCGGGCGTGGCCGTGGGGTTGGCCTGGACCCCGGTGGGCGGCGAGATACTGCACATCGAGGTGACCACCATGCCGGGCAAGGGCAAGCTGACCCTGACCGGCAAGCTCGGCGACGTGATGAAGGAGTCGGCCCAGGCCGCCCTGTCCATCGCCCGCGCCAGGGCCGACCTCTACGGCATCGACCCGAACTTCGCGGACAACCGCGACATCCACGTGCACGTCCCGGCCGGAGCCACGCCCAAGGACGGCCCGTCCGCAGGCGTCACCCTGGTCACCGCGCTCATCTCCGCCCTGACCGACACCCCGGTCTCCCCGGACCTGGCCATGACCGGCGAGATATCCCTGCGCGGCCGCGTGCTGCCCGTGGGCGGCATCAAGGAGAAGATCCTGGCCGCCGTGTCGCGCGGCATGAAGAAGGTCCTCATCCCGGCCCAGAACAAGAAGGACCTGGCCGAGATCCCGGACGAGCTGCGCAGGCGCATCACCATCAAAACCATCGAAAAGGTGGACGAGATCTGGCCGCTGGCAAGGGCCAAGTAGCCGACATACCGATACCCGTGAAAAAGGCCCGGACCATGTTGGTCCGGGCCTTGTTTCTTTTCGCGGATCGCCTTCGCCTAGCGCGGGGTCACGTCCTTGACGGCGTTGCCCGACGGCATGGACACCGGGATGGGCGCGTAGTCCGAGCGGGTGAAGTCGAGCTTCTTGAGGTCGATGGCCCGCAGGGTCTGGTCGCCGTAGTCGGCGAAGTAGAGCACCCGGTTGGTCAGGTCCTCGATGGCCGTCCACTGGGTGTAGTCGGCCACTTCGCCCTGAGGGGTCTTGTCCCGGCTGACGCCCTTCATGACGTCCACCTGGTTGAGCAGGTGCCGGGCGAAGACCACGGCTTCTTCGGCGTTTTTCGGCTGGTAGGCGAAATTGCCGAGCACGGCGGCGCGCACGAACCGGGACGGGGGCGTGCAGTCGCCGGGCAGGCCGAACAGGCCCGAGCCGTTGCCCGTGCCCTTGAAGGTCACGCCATTCAGCTCAAGCGCTGGATGTATCCTGTTGGAAAGGTTGACATAGTTGCGCATGTTGGCCCAATGGCCCGGCAGGGGCGGCTCGTTGGTCATCACGCCCAGCGGGTTGTCGTAGACGTTCAGCTTGCCGTCGATCCACTCGGCCACCATGCTGTTGCCCTGCGCGTCGTGCACGGCCAGATGCAGCACCGGGATGCCGCCCAGCCCGGCCAGTTCCTTGCCCCAGACGAACACGCCGGGCAACGCCTTCTTGACCTCGGCCACGGTCTCGAAGGTGCCGAGAATCCAGTCGGGCACCAGGGTCACCTCCAGGGCCTTGGCCTCGCTCCCCTTGGGCACGGCCTGGTAGCCGACCGACGGGAGCCACAGCACCTTGGCGGCCAATCCTTTCTCGTTCATGCCGTCGGTGGACGCCTCAAGGCCCAGGACGGAAAAGGCCACAAACCCGTTGTGCTGCCGCCAGCGCATCCCCTGCTTCTTGCCGGGCGCTTCCGAAGACCACTGTTTCCCCCGGGGGTAGACGGTCACCTTGGCCTGGTCGTCGATGCCGAAGTCCATGGACCGCCCGCCCACGATGGTCCCGTCCCCGGCCTTGACCACGAAATCCGTGCAGGCCATGGCGGGCGCGGCCACCAGCAACAGGGCAAACAATATGATAAGCATACGGTATAGCATAAAAACTCCTTGTGAATAGGGTAGGTCCCGCCCACCGGACAGGACGGTCGATATGCGCCATGAATACCCCTCCCCCGCATGGGGTGTCGAGTCGTAAATAACATAATACCCAACTTGACACCGCGTCGTGCTCTCCTCTTCTTCCGGCATTTCGCCGGACAGGAACGCAAAAAAGCTCCCGCCCATTTTTTGAGCGGGAGCCTCTTTTTACTCTCTGGACGGGAATGTCCGGGGACGGGCGCCCGACAACCCTCGAAGCGGTCTTCACGCCCTGATTCTATAGGACTAATCGTCGCTCCCATGGCGTTTGAACTGCACGTAGCCGATGCCGCCGGACCGGGCGCGGCCGGGTTCCACGGGGCGGCCGACGAGGGTGTCGTCGAGCTTGAGCCTGCCGGACCCGGCGGCCAGGATCTGCCGGGCGCGGGCGGCCACGGCGGGCGGCACGGGCGGCTTGTCGTAGCGGGCCAGCAGCCGCTCGTCCGCCTCCAGGCCGACCATGAGTTCAAGCAGGTCGTTGGTCACGGTCAGGCCGGGATTGAACTTGTGGGACTGGATCAGGTAGTCCAGGGAGCGGGTCCAGTCCTTGTTCTCGTAGTGGGCGCGGGCCAGGTTGTAGAAGAGGTTCTCGTCGTCCTTAACGTATTCCAGGGCGCGCAGGAAGAAGGCGATGGCCAGGTCGAACAGGCCGCATTTGCGCAGGACGATTCCCAGGTCGTTGAACAGGAACTGGTCACGGCCCTCGAAGTGGGCCCCGCTGCGGGCGAGGTCGTTGAACAGGGCGGCGGCCCGGACGGGCTCGCCCTGCTCCAGGTAGACCAGTCCCAGGCCGAACAGGCCGTTGAACACGCGGCCGTCGATGGTCGAGGCCGGGGCGTCCTCCGGGGTGCCGCGCTCGAGCATGGCCGGAATGACGTG
Source organism: Pseudodesulfovibrio hydrargyri (assembly GCF_001874525.1). Taxonomy (NCBI): domain Bacteria; kingdom Pseudomonadati; phylum Thermodesulfobacteriota; class Desulfovibrionia; order Desulfovibrionales; family Desulfovibrionaceae; genus Pseudodesulfovibrio; species Pseudodesulfovibrio hydrargyri. Next base: position 384,477 of record NZ_LKAQ01000004.1, read on the forward strand.
CTCCTCATAGTAGGCCAGTTCGGGCGAGTACTCCGCGACCAGGTCGTCCAGGGAGATCAGTTCGGCCTCGCCGATGGGTAGGTGGCGGTCGCCGAGCAGGCGGCTGACGAAGTCGTCCTTGCCGGTCTGCTCCACGAAGCGAAAGGTCAGGCTCTCGTGGGTGCGGCTGTTCGCGCCCATGCCCATCTTCACCGGGGTGGCGGCGGAAAAGACGCAGCGGACCAGGCCGCCCGCCATGAAGACCCGGCCGGACGGCCCGGCCAGGGACTCCTCTCCGTTATCAAGATGCAGGGCAAAGAAATCGTCGTTCATGGACCCTCGGCTGCGGCTTTGGGCGGAGCCGGAGCGCCCCGCTTGTACTCATGCTTTTCCTTAGCCGGGCGCGGGGGGCGGTGTAAAGCACGGATTTGGCGGACAGGGGTGGACACGGCGGCGTTCGGACTTACCTTATGTCCGGGCCGGGGGCGACGTTGCCAGTCCGGTCCTTTTCAGCTATGGAAACCCTCTGCCGGGAGCGCCCGGCCCATCACAACACCGTTTCGGAGCACGACATGCCCATTTTCGAATACAAGTGCAATGCATGCGGCAACGAATTCGAGGAACTCGTCTTCGACCGCGACGAATGCCCCCCCTGCCCCAAATGCCAGTCCGGGAAGACCGGCAAGCTCATGAGCGCGGTCCGCTCCAAGGTCGGCGGCTTCTCGCCCGACGCGGGCGGCGATTCGAGCCCGGCGCCCAGCGCGCCCTCGTCCGGCTGCGCGGGCTGTTCCGGCGGCAACTGCTCCAGCTGCGGCTAACCCCCGAGCGCCCTCTTCACACGGTGGAAGTCACACCATAGGAATCCGCATGAACAAGCTCACCATCGCCACCCGAGGCTCGGCCCTGGCCCTGTGGCAGGCCAACCATATCAAGGACCTGCTCGAGGCCGAACACCCCGGCCTGACCGTGGACCTGCTCAAGATCAAGACCAAGGGCGACAAGATCCTGGACGTGCCGCTGGCCAAGGTCGGCGGCAAGGGGCTGTTCGTCAAGGAAATCGAGGAGGCGCTGCTGGACGGCCGCGCCCAGTTGGCGGTCCACTCCATGAAGGACGTGCCCACCGAGCTGCCCGACGGCCTGGAGGTCGGCATCATCCCGGAGCGCGAGGCGTCCACCGACACCCTGTGCTCGGTCAAATACGCCGGGCTCGAGGAACTGCCCCAGGGCGCGCTGGTCGGAACCTCTTCCCTGCGCCGCCAGTCCCAGCTCAAGGCGCTGCGGCCGGACCTGCGCATCGAGTCCCTGCGCGGCAACGTCGGCACCCGGGTGCAGAAGCTGCTCGACGGCGAGTTCGACGCCATCGTCCTGGCCACCGCCGGATTGAAGCGGCTGGGCATGGAGGCCCCGCACATGGAAATCCTCGGCCCCCCGGACTTCCTGCCCGCCGTGGCCCAGGGCGCGCTGGGCATCGAATTCCACTCCGAGAACCGGGAAGTGCGCGACCTGCTCGCCTTCCTGGACCACGAGCACACCCGGCACCAGGTCCTGGCCGAACGCGGCTTCCTGACCGGGCTGGACGGCGGCTGCCAGGTGCCTATCGCGGCCTGGTCCGAGATCGACGGCGAGCACCTCCGCCTGACCGGCTTCGTGGCCGACGTGGACGGGTCCAAGCCCATCCGTCGCATGGTCGAGGGCAGCGTCGAGCACGCCTGGGACCTGGGCATGATCCTGGCCGGACAGGTCCTGGAAGCGGGCGGCAAGGCCATCCTCGACGCGGTCTACGCCCGGGAAACCAAGTAGCCCGACCGGCCTGCCCCTCCGGCGGAACTATACATTTCTTTATATGAAAAAGATCAGCAAAATAAAGTTGTTGGGCGAGCGCCAGCCGCGCGGTCCGATCCGCCCCCTAAAGGTTTCTCAATATTTACCGATCAAGACGGCAAGGAATATGTTCAACACTCCATGGAAGGAGGTACGAATCATGGAAGTTGCCGGTTTTGAAGTACAAGGTTCCAACATGGCCGAGCAGATCAAGTCGATCCGCAAGGTTCGTCTCCAGCGCGAGGTGCTGGAGAATCCCGAAATGGCGCGTGAACTCGTCAAGGTCCAGTCCACGGGCACCTACAACGCCAAGGGCGATCTCGTCCAGGCGGTATCCACAGACTTGGGGGATGCTTAGACGTGCGCGCCAACTCACCCGAAAAGTAAGGGCCGATCAGCAATCTGATCGGCCCTTACTTTTCGGGTGAGTTGGCGAAGTGGCGGGCGGCTTCCGAGCGCGGGGGACTGAGCCGCTGTCGGATGCCGTGCACCCGAATCGCTCCAGGAAATCAAGAATGGATACCTCCCCGCTAAGTCGGGGGGCCTTTTTTGTTGCGCTCCCGCCCCGCGAAGCGGATAGAAAAAGTTTAGGAAAGGATGGGGATGGGGGTCCGGGGGAAGGGGAAGGAAAAGCCCTTTTCAAAGGGTTTTCCTTCCCCTTCCCCCGGCCGCCGGAGGCTACCTGCTTTCCGACACGCCGGCGGAGGCGAAGGTGGCCATCTGGTTATAAATGTTGGCGGCGGCGCGGACGAGGAACATGGCGCAGGCCGCGCCGGTGCCTTCGCCGAGGCGGAAGCCGAGGTGGAGGTAGGGAGTGAGCCCCATGGCCTGGACCACGGCGCTGTAACCGGGTTCGGCCGAGGCGTGACTGAGCAGGCAGTAGTCCTTGACCGCGGGGTGGATCTTCCAGGCGGCCAGGTAGGCGGCGGTGGAGATGAAACCGTCCACGCAGACGAGCTGGCGGTTTTTGGCCCCGCCCAGGATCAGCCCGGCCAGGGCGGCGATCTCCAGGCCGCCCAGCGCGGCGAGGATATCGACGGGATCGCCGGACTCGACAACCTGGTTGTTGGCCTCAAGGCCGCGCCGGATGACGGCGGTCTTGGCCGCCAGGCTGCCTTCGGGCAACCCCGCGCCCGGACCGGTCAGCCCGGCGGGATCGAGGCCGAGGTGCGCGGCGTACAGGGCCGTGGACGGCGTGGTGTTGGAGATGCCCATCTCGCCGGTGCCGAGCACCTTGACGCCGTCCTTGTGGGCGCGGTCGGCCAGGGACACGCCGAGCATGAGCGCCTCCAGGCATTGTTCGCGGGTCATGGCCGGACCCTCGGCCAGGTTGGCCGTGCCGGGCGCGACCTTGGCCTGGATCAGGGCCGGGTGCTCGTCGAACGTCCCGCCGCAGCAGCCCGCGTCCACCACGAAGAGCTCGGCCCCCACGGTCTTGGCCAGGACGTTGATGCCCGCGCCGTCGGCCAGGAAATTGAGGACCATCTGGCGGGTGACCTCCTGGGGATAGGGCGACACGCCCTCGGCGTTGACGCCGTGATCCCCGGCCACGGTGTATATCCGCATGGGGTCGGCCTGGGGCGGCTTCCCGCCCTGGATGAGGAAAAGCTGCAGGGCCAGCGCCTCGAGGCGGCCGAGGCTGCCCACGGGCTTGGTCAGGTTGTCGAGATGGGCCTGGCCCTCGGCCTCGGGCGTACGGTCCACAGGGGAAATTTCGTCGAGTATGCGCTTGAATGCTGTTTCCATTGTGCGTTCCTTACTGATGATTTTCGGTCCGGGAGGCATACACCGCGAGCCCGGGGAATGTAAACCCGGCAAGGTCGTTGCGGCAGCGGGCTTCCCGTGCTATACGCACGGAAACACTTGCCAATTTTCTTCGCAATCAGGATAGGGCCATGAACCGGGAACGCTGTCTCATCCACGCCAACTGCCAGGGCGAGCCGCTGCTCAAGCGGCTGAACCGCTGCCCCGCGTTCCGCGACCGGTACGAGTGCCGCCTGTACACCAACTACGTGCGCGAACCTGTCCCGGAGGCGGACCTGGCCCGTTGCGACCTGTTCCTGTACCAGCACCTGGGCCCCAACTGGGGCGAGCTGGCCTCGGCATCGCTCATGGGCAAACTGCCGGACCACGCCCGGACCCTGTGCATCCCGAACATGTTCTTCAAGGGGTACTGGCCCACCTGGTCGGGCCGGGCTGGGTTCGACTACCGCTGCGAGCTGCTCGACGGCTACATCGACGCCGGGTTGTCCACGGACGAGATCATCCTGCTCTACCTGCGCGCCGACCTGGCCGCCAAGCTCGACCTGGAGGCGCTCATGCGGGCCACCCTGCAACGCGAGCGCGAGCGGGAGGCGCACACCCCGGTCAAATACATGGCCCTCATCGAGGAGCGCCACGGCCTGGAACCGCTGTTCAACACGGTCAACCATCCGGGCGCGCCGCTCATGGACCACGCCGCGCGCGGCGTGCTGCGCGAACTCGGCCTGCCCGGGCCGGACGAGGCCGCCCTGTCCGCGCTGGGCGACCCGTTCCCGGACTTCGAGCAGCCCATCCACCCGTCCGTGGCCGCCTTCTTCGGCTGGGACTTCGCCGGGCCGGACCGCCGCTACGAGGTCTACGGCCGCAAGCTGTCCTTCGCCGCCTGGACCGCCAACTACGTCCACGCCCGCCAGCACGGCGTGACCGACTTCATCGGGTTCCTGCAAGGGGCCGAGGGGTAGCGCCCACTTTCTGACGACATCAAATCAGGCTAGGAAAGCCGCTTCGCGGCATTTTGGTGATTTCGCCTTGATTCGCCCCGTCCTGGGGCTCACCCCTTCGGGGCGCCGGGAAACCCGGCGTCCAAATCCGCTGTCCTGCGGATTTGTCGGCGGGCAGCGGCAGATCTTGGCGATTCTTCGAGCCTTAGATATGGCGACAGCAGCGATAGGGTTCGCACCCTTGCATCCCTTTTTTGCGCCTGCGGCGCAGGGATCGATTATTAAGTTTTATTAAGGGGTGTCCGATAGGGAGTGTACGCGACCATCACGGAGGAAGGTCATGTACATACGAATGGACACCACACAGGTCGAGGGCGGATCGGTCTTCGGGCCGCTGCCCGAGGAGGACGCGCGGGAGCGGGCCATGCACTGGCCCGGCGACGTCGTGGACATCTCCGAGGAGGCGGTCAAGGCCTTCCGCGAGGCGGCCATCGAGCCGATCAAGAACGGGACCTTCACCCTGGAGCGGCTGGAGGCGCGCATCAACACCGTCCGCGCCGAGATCGCCCAGATCTGGGGCTCGGCCCTGCCCGACCACGAAAAGCACATGCAGATATCGGCCCGCGAAAACGAGATATCCCTGCTCCAGGCGGGCCAGTTCACCTTTGCCAAGGCGGGGTTCGCGCTGTCGGTCTAGGGACTACGGCTTGCAAATCTTGCATGGTCGGAACCCGGCCTTCAGGGCCGCCTGCCGCGTGGCGAAGTACACCACGCAGTTCTTACAGTTGTAGTAGCGGCAGCCCGGCCGGTGAAAGATGTGCGAATTGCGGTTGCCGTGATATTCGGCCGCGGCCACGGTCAGCGGTTCGCCCCGGACCGCTGACCGTTCACCGGCCGCCGACCCTGCGGCCAGCAGGAGCAGAAAGAGCGCACAGACATACAGCTTTTTCATGCCTCCCTCCTACTCCCGGAAAGAGGAAAAATCCAGACCGCGCAAAAAGGCCGCCGGAACTGCTTCCGGCGGCCTTTTTGCGCTTCTTCCCTATGCTATTTCAGTCTCGGCGGGCCGAGCACGATCATCTCGGCGATGGTGTGGTCCACCTTGGGGAGCGCGCGCAGGTTCTTGCCCACGAACTGCATCTCGAGCAAGACCAAGTCCTTGTACATGGGAGTGCGGTCCACGGTGGGCACGTCCTCCATGCCCTCGGTCAATTCCTGGCAGCGGTAGCAGCCCGGGAAGCGGACCTCCTGGCCCGTGTGGCGGGTCAGCAGGTTGGGCACGCCATGCATGCGGCAGATCATCAGCCGGTGCTCGTACAGGCCGCAGACGCCCTGCTTCTCGTCGATGTTCAGCGGGCACATGACATGCGGGCGCTCGCCGCGCGACAGGGCTGCCTGGGCCTGGGCCACGTAGTCGCGCGCCCGGTCCTTGATCTCTTCGAGCCGGTCGGCCGGGAGCTTGTTCAAGCCCTCCCACATGTAGGCCCACTCCACATAGGTGTGGTGCTGAAAAAAGGACAGGCAACAATTGTCGGTGCAGCCCTCGCAGGTCATGCCGATGGGGCCGGCCGCCTCGTCGTAGCGGGCGACCATCTTGTCGTATATGGCGGCCAACTTGCGGAAGGCGGCCTTGGGGGTCAGTTTGTTCATGCGATGTCGAGGTGTTGAAGGATGATGTCCACGCACTCGTCGGGCGCGCACTGGTCCGTGCGGACCGTCAGGTCGGCGGCCTCGCGGTACAACGGCAACCGCTCGCTGTAAAGGTCGCGCATGGTCTTGCCCGGGCCGATGGCCAGCCCCCGGTTCTCGCCGTCGCCCACGCGCTCGATGAAGGTGGCCTCGTCGATGTCCAGCAGGACCACCGGGCCGAGTCGCTTGAGCCGCTTCACGGCCCTGGGGCCGTAGATGACCGAGCCGCCCGTGGAGATGACCGTGCGCGTCAGGTTCAAATCCGAGACCAGCCCCTCCTCGATGCGCAGGAAATCGTCCAGCCCGTAGGTGTCCATGATCGCCTGGAGGCTCAGTCCGTAATAGGACTCCATGTAGCGGTCCGTGTCCAGCTGGCCCCAGCCGAGCCGTTTGGCCAGCAGCCCGCCCAGGGTGGACTTGCCCGCCCCGGCCATGCCCACCAGGGTGACGCACGGCTGGCTGACCGCTTCCCGCTTGATCGGCGTGAAGGCCATGCCTACTCGCCCCGGACCAGGCAGACCCGGTCCTCGCCGTCGCGCTCGTTGACCAGCACGTTGACGTGCTCGTCGCCCAGGGTGTCCAGCTTCTTGCCCACGTAGTCCGCCTGAATGGGCAGCTCGCGGTGGCCCCGGTCCACCAGGACAAGCAGCTCCACCCGTTTGGGGCGGCCGTAGTCGAGGATGGCCTCCAGCGCGGCGCGCACCGTGCGGCCGGAATAGAGCACGTCGTCCACCAGCACGATGGATTTGCCCTCCACCTCGAAGCCGATCTCCGAACAGTTGATGGTCGGGGCCAGCTCCAGGTTGGTGGTCCAGTCGTCGCGGTACAGGTTGATGTCGAGCTTGCCCAGCGGGACCTTGCGGCCCAGGCGCTCGTCCAGGAGCAGTTTCAGCCGCTCGGCCAGGTCCGCGCCCCGGCGCTGGATGCCCAGAATGGCCAGGGACTCGTCGTCGCCCCGGCGCTCGTAAATCTCGACGGCCAGCCGCTCCAGGGTCCGGCTCATCTCCTTGTCGGACAATATGGTGCCGCAGTCTTTCATCATCTCGGCCTCGCATGGCTTAGCGGTTGAAGGAACATAGGAAATTAGCCCATCGCCAAGGGGTGGTCAACTCCGCCCCCGGCCTGCGCCTTCTTTCGATTTGACAAAGGGTGTTATTGATCTTACCTCTTCTTCTCCCGACCCAAATTAGGAGGCATTATAATGATCGAAGTCACCGAAGCTGCCCAGAAGCAGCTGGAAGGCTACTTCCAGGACAAGGAAACGTCCCCGGTCCGCGTGTATCTCGCGGCCGGCGGTTGAGCGGGCCCGCGCCTGACCCTGGCTCTGGATGAGCCTAACGATAAGGATGACGTGTCCGAGGCCGGTGGATTCACCTTCCTCGTGGAAAAGGACCTGCTGGCCCAGGCCGGCAACATCAAGATCGACATGACCTATTACGGATTCGTCGTGGAATCCGAGAACCCCGTGGGCGGAGGCGGCTCCAGCTGCGACTGCTCCTCGGCCGGTTCCTGCGGTTCCGCCGGCTCCGGCGGCTGCGGCTGCTAGCCGACGACAGCGGCGATCCGCTTCGCTGGAATTGTAGGCGAATCTTCGAGCCGTACAATATCCTAGGTGAGCCGCAAAAGGCCCGGACCGACGCGTATCCCAATTCGCGAGGGTCCGGGCCTTTTTTGCGCCTCGCGGCTCGCCGCCTCCCACCCGTCTGCCGCCATGGCGTTGCGGTGAAATCCCGCTCGGGTTCTGCCTCTTTATATATGAATCGGGCAGGCGCCTCCATGCCTGCGTCCGCCCACCTGCCGCCGAAGGAGCGGGACCCGGCAGGGATTGCGGGTACCCCCGGGGGGCTCGGATCAGATTTTTTCACCTGTGATTCCATCGCATTGGACTGTTTTGCCGAGAGCGGTGATCGTTTTTCCCTTTACATCGGATAGATGATCCTTATTGTTTTGGAGAACGAAACCAATCCAGGAGAGTAATTATGATCACTGTTACCGAATCGGCCCAGAACGAACTGACCAAATATTTTGCGGACAAGGACGTACAGCCCATCCGCGTGCACCTGGCCGACGGCGGTTGCGCCGGGCCCCGCCTGTCCCTGGCCCTGGACGAGCTGCGCGACGGCGACAAATCCTTTGACCAGGGAGACTTCACCTTTCTGATCAACGAGGAACTGGCCCAGGCCTCGGGTGCCGTGTCCATCGACATGACCCCCTACGGCTTCCAGGTCTCTTCCGAGAACGAGATGGGCGGCGGAGGCTGCGGGTGCTCCTCCTGCGGCACCGGCTCCTGCGGCTGCTAGCCGACGACAAGCGGCGATCCGCTTCGCTGCAGCAAAAAGGCCCGGACCCTCGCGTATCGAGATACGCTTCGGTCCCGGGCCTTTTTTCTTGCGCCTCGCGCGCTCAACTCTTTTCGCGGCCCAGCCCGTCTCCCGCCATGGAAATCAGGCAGAGAGCGTCAGGACCGCCCGCGTTCGGGAAATGCAACCAATCGGTCCCTTAGACCACCCAAACGGATAGAACCGTCCTCCCCCTTGGAGCGCCTTCGGGTGCCCCTGCACCCGAACAGCGGCTCTCACCCCCCGCACGCAATTCCGCACAGGGCACTTCGGTCACGGGGATGCCCTCCCGCGCCCCTCGGCATCAGGCTTGGGAGAGCAAGCCGCGCTCGGGGACACCAAAAAAAGGGCGGTGCTCGCTTGGCACCGCCCATTCGATTAGGACCGCAATCCCGGCCCTGACAGCCGGGTTTAATCGAACTTTCTCTCATCGACGAGACGGGGCGCATCATCCGGCAGGGTGCCGGGGGCGCAGGTCTCGGCGATTGGTCGCAATTTCATCAAGGCCTGGAAGCCGACCTTGAAACTTTCCGTATCGAAAGGCTGGGCCGTTTCGGCCACCACCACGAGTACGTCCCTGCCACTAACATGTTTTACACGAATCTGCCAGCCGGAAATGGCCGAAAATCCCGAAAAAGCCGTGCCGGCCTGGCCCGGGTGGATGGCCCGGCCCTTGACCTAGACCATATCGTCGGCCCTGCCTTTCCATCCAGAAAGCTTTCTGGCCGTGCGCCCGCACGCGCACCGGCTCAGGTCCATGGACGACAGGTCGCCCGTAGCCAGCCGGACCAGCGGGTAGTCGGTGAAGAACGGGGTGACCACCACCTCGCCCACTTCGCCGTCGGGCACGGGCAGACCGGTGACCGGGTCGCAGATCTCCACGTGGCGGTAGTTGGACAGATGCATACCGCCCAGCTCCCGGCACTCGTAGGCGATGCAGCCCACGTCGGCCGTGCCGTACCCCTGGCGCACGGAGATGCCGAACATCTCCTCCACTTCGGCGCGCAGGGATTCGGGCAGCGGCTCGGCCGCTACGTACGCCTTTTCCAGATGAAAATCCTCCAGCGGGTCGAGCCCCATGGCCCGGGCCTTCTCGCCGATGGCCTTGAGGTGGCTGGCCATGCCGACGAAGGCGTTAACCGGCAGTTCGGCCAGAAACTCGATCTGTTTTTCCGTGTTGTCCGGACCGGCCGGAATGACCGCGCAGCCTATGTCCCGCAGAGGCTCCTCGAACATCAGCCCGGCCGGGGCCATGTGGTAGGAGAAGGTCATCTGGGCCAGGTCGCCGGGCCGGAACCCGGCGGCGAAGAAACCCTCGGACCACGCCCAGTAGTCCGGTCCGCGCCCCTCGGGAGCATAGATCGGCCCGGGCGACCGGTAGATGCGCGACAGTTCGCCCGACCTGGCGGCCAGGAACCAGCCGATGCCGTGCTCTTGCTGCCATTTGACGATGTCCCGCCTGCGCAGGGGCGGTATCCTGGCGTAGTCGTCCCAGTCCTTGAAATCCCTGGCGCACGCCCCCAGGTCCCGCAAGCGCGCCTGAAACTCGCCCGAGGCCCGCTCGGCCGCCAGGAGCACCTCCTTCACGCCCTTCCATTTGCGCTTCATCCGCTTGTCGCGCGGCTCCGTCTCATACTCGGTGTAGTACATGGATGCATGCCTCCGGAAGCCCGTCCCGGTCGTCGTCACCGCTCCGCCCAGGGCGGAGGAACCTGCCGACCCTTTTGTATTGGAGCCTACGACAGATGCCGTTTTTTTGCCACAACTCTCCCCTCCCCCCTCTTTCCAGGACGGGAGAAAGTGTGGGCTTATGCGCGGGGCAGGAAGAACGGAACGCGATGCCGCCATGTTTCATGGGAAAAGACACGCCCACGGGCACGGCGATGTATGTGAAGGCGGACGCAACGTCGCGGACGCCGCGACAGGCCATAATCGTTCCATTATGGTCCCGGACCCTTCGGGTCCTCGCGGCGTCCGTACGGCCCGTCGGCGGATTCACGCCGTCCGGGTATATGCTATGTTGCCGGATAAGCGGCCGGGCCTATGCCCATGCCTCGGCGAAATCCTCTGGAGCGACCAGTTTGTAGCCCCGGTCCTCAAGCGCGGCCGCGACCGAGGACGGGTCTTCGGTATCCATGCGCACGACCACGATGCGGCGTCCGCTGTAAAAGAAGGTGCCGGTGGAGATGATCGAGATCTTCATGTTGGCGATAACCCCGGCGACCTCGTAGAGCACGCCGGAACGGTCCTCCACCTCAAGCGTCAGGCGGCTGCCGCCCTCGCGGTATCCCATCTCCTCGGCCAGGACGTCGAGCATGACGTTGCGGTTGATGTAGCCGATGAGCTCGCCGGTCTCGCCGACCACGGCCAGGCCGGCCAGGTTCATCTCGTACATCATGTCGGCCGCGCCCTCGATCTCGGTCTCCGGAGCCACGGTCTTGATGTCCGTGCGGTAGATCTTCTCCACCGTGAGCTTGCTCATCAGGTAGTTGATCTCGTGTTTTTCCAGGGAAGTCATGATGCTGGGCAAGGCGGCCGAGATGTCTTCCTTGCGCACGTAGCCGACCAGCCTGCCCTCGTCGTCCACCACCAGGAGCATCCAGAGCTTGTTGTCCTCAAGCTGTTTCTGGGCGTCCTTGACCAGCGTCTGGGGGGTGACCTTGACGAAGTCGCGAAGCATCTTCAGTCCGACGTACATGTATTCCTCCTTGGCAGGGCAGCGCGTGCTCTGGGTTCTGTAAATGGCATGGATTCGTTCCGGTTGGATACACGTTTTCATTGGGCGGCGCAATTCCAACCGTACGCGGCGCGGCCCCCGGGCCTTGTCCCCGAAGGCCCGTTTTCCAGCGGCAGGCCGACGCCCAAACGTTTGTCCGGGTAACACTTTCCCGCCCAACTGACAGGGGCCGGGAATCCGCTCCGGGAGGGCAACGGCCGGACCAGTCCGCTTCGGTTCTTGACTTTTTCCGCTTTCAAGGCATTATTTTACGGGGGAAACCCGGCCGCCGCGCGACGGGGAAACGAGGCTCGCGCCAGGGGGGACCGATCCATGTTTTTCAAACGGAAAAATCAAACCGTCTTCGTCAAGACGTCCACGGGCAACCGTCAGGCCGTCCGTGCCGGCCTGCCCATCTTCATCATTCTCGCCCTGACCATGAGCCCCCTGCTCACGGCGGGAAGCGCCATTGCGCGACAGCTCGATGGCGGGCAATACCTGACCGGATTCGGAACCATGGAGGGCAAATCCCTCTATCAGCGGCAAGCGGCCCTAGGTTCCGGCTCCTTTCCGGACGGCGCGGGCCGCTTTCCGGCCTTGCGAGCTCAGGCCACGGGAGGCGTTCCCAATATCCCGGACAGCGGCAACGACGCCCTGCTCCTCAAGCTGTTCGCGGGCGGAGCCGTGCTTCTCGCGCTGGTCGCTTTCGGCGCGTGGCACCTGGCCCTGGCCGTGGCCCGGCGCAGACAGTTCGAGGGCGAACTCTTCGAGGTGGCCATGTTCGACGCCCTGACAGGACTGCCCAACCGCGAGCTCTTTTATGACCGGCTGAACGAATCCATGAACCTGTCCGCCCGATACGAGCGCAGACTGGCCCTGCTGCACATCGAGCTGGACGGCTTCAAGGAGGTCAATGACACACTGGGGCACGAGGCGGGCGACGAACTGCTCAAGCGGGTCGGCGCGCTGCTGACCGGCTCGGTGCGCCGGTCCGACACCGTTGCCCGGCTGGGCGGCGACGAGTTCATCGTCATGCTCAACGAGATAACCAACGTGGGCGACGCGGTCCTGGTGGGCGAGAAGCTCGTCTCGGCCCTGCGCGCGCCCATTACCCTCAGGGAAGGCCCGGCGACCATAGGCGCCAGCGTGGGCGTGTCCGTGTATCCGGAGCACGGGGCGTCCGCCGATCTCCTGATCCAGAAGGCGGATCAGGCCATGTACGTCTCCAAGAACAAGGGCAGGAACACCTGCACCATGGCCGCGCGAACGGCCGACGCCCCCTAGCCGCCCATGCGCCTGAACAGCGGGGCCTGGGCGCAGCAGCCCGACAGCCCCAGCGCGCGGTAGACCGCGTCCATGTCCACGGCCTCGCGGACCACCGAGGCCAGGTGGTCCAGGGCGTCCTCCAGACCGAAGGTGGACTGGACGGTCTCCAGCGGCGACAACCCCTTGTCCATGCGCAACTGGTCGATGAACCAGCGGCGGAACGCGTCCGCGTCGAACAGCCCGTGCAGGTAGGTGCCGAGCACCCGCCCGTCCGGGCGCATGTAGCCGAGCGGCTCGCCCGCGCTGTCGCGCAGGGCCACGCGCAGGTCGTCGGACAACGGCTCGGTGCGGCCGTGATGGATTTCATAGCCATGCACGCTGCGGCCCGAGGCAGAGTGCGTGCCAAACGTGCGGGTCAGGGTCTTTTCCGGGGCCAGGGTGGTCTGGACCGGTAGGAGGTCGAAGCCCTCCACCCGGGTGGTTTCGGACTCCAGCCCGTAGGGATCGTCCACGATGCGGCCGAGCATCTGGAACCCGCCGCAGATGCCGACGATGCGGGTGCGGCCCTCGGCCAGCCCGCGCAGGACCGCGGCCATGCCCGTGCCCTTGAGGGCGCGCATGTCCGGCACCGTGGACTTGGAGCCCGGGATGATCACCGCGTCCGGCGTGCCCACGTCGCGGGCGTCGGCCGCCACGCGCACGCGCACGTCCGGCTCGTTGTACAGCGGGTCGATGTCGTTGAAATTCGAGATGCGCGGCAGGTCCAGGACGACCACGTCCACGCACTGGTCCTCGGGCAGCTTGTCCGCCTCGGGCCGGAAGCCCTCCTTGAACGAGACCGAGTCCTCCTCGGGCAGCCCCAGGCCGTGGATGTACGGCACGGTGCCGAGCACCGGCTTGCCCGTGCGCTCGAACATCTGGCCGAAGGCCGGGTCAAGCAGCGAGGCGTCGCCCCGGAAGCGGTTGATGACGTACCCCTCCACCAGGTTGCGCTCCTTCGGCGTGAGCAGGCTCATGGTCCCGACGATGGAGGCGAAGACCCCGCCCCGGTCGATGTCGCCGGTGAGCAGGACCCGGGCCTTGGCGTACTCGGCCATGGCCATGTTGACGATGTCGTGGTGCTTGAGGTTGACCTCGGCCGGGCTGCCCGCCCCTTCCAGGACCATGACGTCGTGCTCGTTGGCCAGGGAGTCGTAGGCCGCCTTGACCGCGTCGAAGGCGCGCGGCTTGAACTCCACGTACTCGCGCACGTTCATGTTGCCCACCGGCCGCCCCATGACGATGACCTGGGAGCCGGTGTCCGACCCGGGCTTGAGCAGCACCGGGTTCATGCGCACGTCCGGATTCAGGCGGCAGGCCATGGCCTGGGTCACCTGGGCGCGGCCCATCTCGCCGCCCTGGTCCGTGACGTAGGAGTTGAGCGACATGTTCTGGGCCTTGAACGGGGCCACGTCGAACCCGTCCTGGAGCATGATCCGGCAGAAGGCCGCCGCCAGCACGGACTTGCCCGCGTTGGAACTGGTCCCCTGGATCATCAGGGCCGGGGTTTTGCGCGTGCGCCGGACCACCGGACCGCGCGCCGTGCCCGCCACCTCCTCCATGGCCCGGATGAGGCGCTCGTTGTCCTCGCGGCCGCGCACGGCCACCCGAAACCACTTGTCGTCCAGGCCGGTGTAGTTGCCGCACAGCCGGATGCCTATGCGGTGCTCCATGAGCAGCCGCTCCTGCAGAAAGATCGCGTCCCGGCCCACGCGGTCCATGCGGCAGAGCAGGTAGTTGGCCGCGCCGGGCAGGACCTTGATGCCCGGGACCTGCCTGAGGCCCGAGGCCAGGGATTCGCGCAGAAGCCGGGTCTGCTCGCGGGTCTCGGCCAGGTAGGCGTCGTCCTTCAGGCAGCGCTCGCCCACCTTCTGGGCCAGGGTGTTCACGGACCAGGCGGCCATGTTCTGGCGGATGCGCAGGATCACGTCCGGATCGGCGAAGGCCAGCCCCAAGCGCAGACCTGGGATGGCGTAGGACTTGGTCAGGGACAGGACGGTGATCACGTTGGACGGCCGGTCGCGGGTCAGCCGGTCCGCGTCTTCGGGCAGAAATTCGGCAAAGGACTCGTCCACCACAAAGGTGGACTGGGGGAACATGGCCGCCACCTCGCGCAGGTCGTTGGCCGACACCACGGTACCGGTGGGGTTGTTGGGCGAGCACAGAAAGACCAGGGAGGGCGTGGCCAGGAGCGTGCCCATGGACGGGAAATCCACCGTGAAATCGTCGGTCAGCGGCGGCTCGACCACGGGCAGACGGTGGACCCGGCAGGACCGGGCGTAGTCCACGTAGGTGGGCGAGGGGATGACCGCCCGGCGGAACCCCTTGAGCCCGGCGATGGCGAAGAGCAGCTCGGACGCGCCGTTGCCCGCCGTGACCTGGGTGGGCCAGACCTTGTAGCGCTCGGACGCGGCCATGATCAACCGGGTGCACTCCGGGTCCGGGTAGGCGTCCACCTCCTGCAACGCCTGGCCGACCACCTGGCCGAGCCACGGCGGCGGCCCCAGCGGGTTCACGTTGGCCGAAAAGTCGAGGATATCCTCCACCGCGCACCCGGCTGTTTCGGCCATGCGCCTGCGGTTCCCCCCATGGGCGAACTTCCGTTCGTCCAAGACCTCGGGTATCCCCGCGAAAAGATTCTGCTTATCCATGTGCCCCCGATATCAGCGCATCAACTGTAGAGAAATTCGAGACTTTTCGTGGAATACGCGCAAAGCGTGCGGGTGTCCACTTCGGGGTGGCGGGGGATGAAAAACTTGACTATGCGACATTTGTCGCTATCTTTATGACAAGTGACGCATCACATATATCCCCGCGGCGCAAGTTGCGGTCCAACCGACAGGAGAGAGCGATGCCTGCCGCAAGAGACAAGAACAACATTGGGGAAAGGAATATCCCTGGGGCCTTCAACGTGGACTGCGTTCCAAACGCGAATGAACAGTTTCACGGGGCCACGGACGCGGGGAGCGGCAGCCCTTCCATACGGGAGGAAGCCATTCGTACGTGGCTGGAGTGCCAGGCGATTTTCACTCATGAATCCGCCTTGTTGCGTTTACACGAAAAGACTCCCTCGACGATCCAGGGCTACATCAGAAAGGGTTTCCTGCCGGAGGAAGTCGACTTCACGACACAGTTGACCGGCCTGACGCAGCGAGACCTGACGGAAAAACTCGGTCTTTCGACGCGCACTTTGCAACGGAATCTCAAGGAAAAAAAGAGGTTGTCCCCGGAGAAGAGCGACCGCCTTTTCCGATTGCAAAAGCTCACCAGCGCGGCCTTGGACCTCTTTGACGGGAATGTCATGGCCATGCAGCAATGGATCAAGACGCCGCTGCCCGTGCTCAACGGGGAATCGCCCATTTCCTATTCCGACACCGAACCGGGAGCGCAGTTCGTGCTCGACCTGATCGATCGGCTTGAGAATGGGGTCTTCTCCTGATGCGGGCTTTCCGCATCGTCCAGACCAGGCGTGTGGCGACCTGCCTTGATGGCGAGGGGGCCAGAAGGGCCGGAGGGCGCTGGAACTCCAAAGGGAAACCGGTCACCTACACCGGGACGAACATAGCCCTTTGCCACCTTGAAATCCTGGTCCACATGCCCGGCACCGACCTCACGTTGTTGCCCTTCAGCATCATGGAGGTCGACGTGCCGGACGAACTCGTGATTCCCCTGGACCTCTCGCTGCTGCCCGAAGATTGGAAGTCTCCGGAAAATGCGGAGTGCAAGAGACTGGGTGACGCCTGGCTCGATGCGGCGGACAGCGTTGGCCTGCTCGTACCGAGCGCCGTCGTCCCCATGGAAAACAACCTGCTTCTGAACCCGGGGCATCCCGGCTTCAAAGCCGTCAATCCCCTTCCCCCCCTGCCTATTCATTTCGATCCCCGCCTGTTCGCGGGACGCAAGTAGGCATCCGATCATTCGCAAATCCGATTGGCAATCACCCCGGGTTTGTGCGACCCTGCGCTGGCGCCTTGTCACCCTTGTTCGGCGGGGCGCGGTTCATGACATTACTTAATGCCAAGGCGGATAGCATCATGTGGAAGCGTGCGGTGTGCACCAAGGACTGCCCGGACACCTGCGGGCTGCTGGTCAAGGTCGAGGACGGGACAATCACCAAGGTCAAGGGCGACCCGGAACACCCCTACACCCAGGGGTTCATCTGCAAGAAGGGGGCGCGGTTCCCGGAACACGTGCACGGCGCGGCGCGGCTGACCACGCCGCTTAAGCGCACCGGGCCCAAGGGGAGCGGCGAGTTCGCGCCGATCACCTGGGACGAGGCCCTGGACGAGGTGGCCGCCAACATCCGGCGCGTGGCCGACGAATTCGGGCCCGAAGCCGTCCTGCCCTATTCCTATGCCGGGCACATGGGTGTGGTCCACCGCTTCGCGGGCCACGCCTTCTTCAACAAGCTCGGCGCGAGCCGCCTCGACTACACCATATGCAGCGCGGCGGCCATCGCCGGATTCAACGCCTCCCTCGGCTCCGGGCCGAGCACCGAGATTCAGGAGGCGGCCGGGGCCGACCTCATCGTCATCTGGGGCAGCAACACCCTGGTCACCAACGTCCACGCCTGGCCGCACTTCACCAAGGCCCGCAAGGACGGCGCGAAGATCGTGGTCATCGATCCCTACCGCAACCACACGGCCCGCGAGGCGGACGTCCACCTCATGCTCCGGCCCGGCACGGACGCGGCCCTGGCCCTGGCCGTCATGCACGTGCTCATCGAAGAGGATATGATCGATCACGGTTTCATCGCGGCGCAGACCATCGGCTTCGACCAACTCAAGGAGCGCGCGGGAGAGTGGCCGCCGTCCCGCGCCGCCGAGGTCTGCGGCCTGTCCGAGGCCGAAATCGTCGAGTTCGCCCGCGCCTATGGCACGGCCCGCGCCCCGTACATCCGCACGGGATGGGGACCGGCCCGGCAGCTGGCGGGCGGCATGGCCATGCGGACCCTCTGCCTGCTCCCGGCCCTGGTCAACGCCTTTGCCAAGCCCGGCGGGGGCATCACCCGTTCGCTGGGCGGCGCGCCCGGCACGGCCCCGTCCCTGATCCGCGACGACCTGCGCCCGGCGGGCACGCGCACCGTGAACATGGTCCACCTGGGCCACGCCCTGACCGAGCTGGCCGATCCGCCGGTCAAGCTGCTCTACAACTACCTGTCCAACCCGGCGGCCGTGGCCCCGCAGTCCGCCCAGGTCATGGCCGGGCTGGCCCGCGAGGATCTGTTCACCGTGGTCCAGGAGATGTACATGACCGACACCGCCAAGTTCGCGGACGTCATCCTGCCCGGGGCAAGCTTTCTCGAGACGGGCGACCTGTACCGCTGCTACGGCCACAACTACGTCCAGATCGGACGGCCCGCCATCGAGCCCGTGGGCGACAGCCGGTCCACCCTGGACATCTTCCAGGGCTTGGCCAAGCGGTTGGGCTTCACCGAGGAGGTCTTCTCCCTGACCGAAGAGCAGTGCATCGAGCGCGTCCTGGCCGAGTCCGCCGGTTCCCCGTATCTTAAAGGCGTGGACCTCGACGCCCTGCGCCGGGGCGAACCGGTCCGGTTGAACATCCCGGCCAACCCCTTTGCCGAGGGCTTCAAGACCCCGTCCGGCAAGGTCGAGTTCTTTTCCCAGGCCATGGCCGACCAGGGTCTCGATCCCCTGCCCGACGGCACCCCGGTGCGCGACCCCGAGGGCGGCGACGCCTACCCGCTCGAATACCTCACCCCGCCTCATCCCCTGTTGCTCAACTCCGCCTTCAACGAGGTCGAGTCCATCCGCGAACGGACCGGCGGCCCCCGGGTGCTCATCCATCCCGACACCGCGTCCGCGCGGGGCATCGCCCAGGGCATGACCGTGCGCGTGTTCAACGGGCGCGGCCAGAACACCGCCCGGGCCGAGGTCACCGAGGACACCCGCCCGGACCTGCTCGTGGCCGAGGGGCTGCACTGGCCCAACCAAAAGCCCGGTGAGGGCTCCAACCAACTGACCAGCCAAAGGCTGACCGACATGGGCAACACCTGCGCCTTCCACTGCAACAAAGTGGAGGTTGAGCCTGTCGGCTAGAGGGGGGGGCGGCTTCCGATAGCGGGCCATCTGCACATTTTTTCCGGCCGCGCCAATCCTCACGTAGACGGCTACGCTGCGGTGAAAGCCCCCCGGAAGAAAATGCACAGCTGCACCACTCTCGAAAGCCTTGTGCTAGCGCGGGGAGAGAGCCGCTGTAGGGTACTGCGCACCCGAATCGCTCCATAGGGATAAAGAAGTATCGGCCCCTGACTCGAGTATGAGCCGGGGGCCATTTGGTGCTCTCGCCGCGAAGCGGATAAGAAAAGTTTAGGAAGGAAAAGGGGATGGGGGTCCGGGGAAGGGGGAAAGGAAAGCCCTTTTCAAAGGGTTTCCTTTCCCCCTTCCCCCGGCCGCCGGAGGCAATCAAAAAGCCGCCCGTGGGCGGCTTTTTGATTATCCTCAGATTGAGCCTGGCTAGGCCTTTTTCAGCTTGGAGGTGTCCAGGGGGAGGTCGCGGAGGCGGACGCCGGTGGCGTTGAAGATGGCGTTGGCCACGGCCGGGGGCACGGAGGGGACGCTCGGTTCGCCGATGCCGCCCGCCTTGGCCCCGCTGTCGGCCAGGTGGAACTCCATCTTGGGCACCTGGGTCATGCTCAGGATGGGGTAGCCGCTGTAGTTCTCGGTCTGCGCGCCGCCATCGGCAAAGCGCATGGCCTCGCTGAAGGTCATGGACAGGCCCATGACCGCGCCGCCCTCCATCTGGGCCGTGAGCGCGTCCGGATTGACCGAGATGCCGCTGTCCACCACGCCGACGATGCGCTGCACGGTGACCGCGCCGGAACTGCGGTCCACCGTCACCTCGGCCATGTGCGCGACCACGGTTTCGAAGCACTCGGTCATAGCCACGCCGCGCCCCACGCCTTCCGGAGCCGGGGTGCTCCAACCGGACTTCTCCGCCAGCAGGCTCAGGGCCTTGTGGGCGCGGGAGCCGGGTTCGAGCATGGACAGCCGGAACTCGACCGGGTCGCGGCCCGCCTTGTGGGCCAGTTCGTCCATGAAGGATTCCACGGGGAAGACGTTGTTGGAATAGGCGATGGAGCGCAGCCAGCCGACGCGCATGGGCAGGTCCACGAGCGCGTAGTCGACGAGGAGGTTGTCGAGCTTGTAGGGCATGTCGTCGAGCCCCTGGATGGACGAGGAGTCCATGCCGTCCTTGACCGCGTCGGGCTGCACCCGGGACAGAATGGAGGGGGAGGCGATCTTGTGCCGCAGGGCCGTGAGATTGCCCTTGGCGTCCAGCCCGCCCCGGGTCCGGCAGACGCTGGCCGGGCGGTAGACGTCGTCGCCGAACTCGTCCTCGCGGGTCCACATGAGCTTGACCGGCCTGGACACGGCCTTGGACAGGGCCACGGTCTCGGCGACCACGTCGGACTCGATGCGCCTGCCGAACCCGCCGCCGCAATAGGTGGTCATCAGCTCGATCTTGTCCTGGGGCAGTCCGGTGACCTCGGCCGCGGCCATGACCGAGGCGGTCTGGCCCTGGATCGGGACCCAGATGCGGCAGCGGTCCTTTTCGACAAAGGCCGTGCAGTTGGACGGTTCGAGCTGGGCATGGGCCATGAACGGCACGGAGTAGACGGCCTCGATGGTCGTCGCGGACCCGGCCAGGGCCTTGTCCGCGTCGCCCCGGCTCTTTATGGCGCCTGGCCCGGCCATCTTGCGCTTGAAGAGATCGGCGATGTAGTCGTCGCTCAACTCGGGCACGGCCCCCTTGGACCACTGGGTGGCCAGGGCCTCGCGCCCCTTGAGCGCGGCGTAGGTGTTGGCCGCGAACACGGCGATCTTGTCGTCCTGGCGCAGGACCTTTTCCACGCCCTTGACCGCCATGGCCGCCTTCTCGTCATAGGACAGGGGCTTGGCCCCGTAGCGCGGCGGGCGGTCCATGACCGCGATGAGCATGTCCGGGACCTTGACGTCCAGGCCGAATTTGGCGGTCCCCTGGACCTTGTCGACCATGTCCAGCCGCTGCCGGTAGGTGCCCATGATGGAATAGTCCTCGCGCGCCTTGAGCGGCGGCTTGTCCGGGACCGGCTGCTTCGCGGCCGCGCCGACCAACTCGCCGTAGCCCAGGCTGCGCCCGTCCGGGCCGGTCACCCGGCTGGATTCGGCCTTGCAGCGGGCCGGGTCCACGCCCCATTGTTCGGCTGCCGCGCGGATCAGCATGAGCCGGGCCGCCGCGCCCACGGAGCGCAACAGGTCCCAGCGGCGCCGGATGCTGGTGCTCCCGGCTGTCAGCTGGACGCCCCAGACCGGGTCCTTGAACACGTCGGCGGCCAGGGCCATGCGCACGCCCACCCTGCTCCAGTCCGCGTCCAGCTCGTCGGCCACGATCATGGCGATGCAGGTATGCGTGCCCTGGCCCAGGTTGGTCTGGCCGACCCACACGGTGATCCCGCCGTCCGGGGCTATCTCCAGAAAGGCGTGGGGCTTGAAGGTCGTGTCCGCGGCAACGGCCGGGGAAAGATTGACGAGGGTCATGCCGCCGGGCACGGCCACAACGGCCAGGGCCAGGCAGCCCTTTTGCAGGAATCGGCGCCGGGTCATTTCCTTGGTCATGACTTGCCCCCCTTCTTCATGGTTTGCGCGGCCTGCTTCATGGCCGGAAGGACCCTGGGATGGGTGCCGCAGCGGCAAGTGAAGTCGTCCATGGCCGTGGCCAGGTCCGCGTCGGACATGGCCTTGCCGCCCGACAGCACGTCCACGGCCTGCAGCATCATGCCGGGCTGGCAGTAGCCGCACTGGGGCACCTGGTGCTCGATCCAGGCCTGTTTCACGGGGTGGTCCTCGGGCAGCCCCTCGATGGTCACCACCTTGCTCTCGCCCACGCTGGAGACCGGGGTCACGCAGGACCGCTCGGCCGCGCCGTCGATGAGCACGGTGCAGACGCCGCACATGCCCTCGCCGCAGCCGTATTTGACGCTGGTCACGCCGATGTCGTCGCGCAGGACCCACAGCAGCGGGGTGTCGGGGTCCACGTCGACCCGATGATCCTTGCCGTTGACGTTGATGACAATCATGTTCCCTCCGGTGGTTTGACGGGTTGGGGATGGAGCGCCAGGACGCCCGGACATTCCGATTACCGCCTACATAACACATTGTGTCCGTTCTGGCAGCATCTGCGGAGCAAATAATCACCTATCCCCTCTAGGTTGTCGAAATCCGTCGAGAACCAGGAGTATCGCTCGATTTCGTTGCTTTTCCTCCCGCCTCGGGCTAGTAAGGTCGAGCATTTTTGGCCCGAACCGGTTGTTTTTTTACCCGAGAGACCATGCGAACGGCTCTAGTCATCATCCTTTTCCTGCTGCTCCTGCCCGCGGCCGTCCCGGCGGCGGAGGATCTGCCCTATCCCTTCGCGGACCCGTACCGGGCCACGGTGCTGGGCACGCCCGCCAAGCTACGCTACCGGTTCGAGGATCCGGTCCGCCCGGACGTCCGGGCCATCCGCATCGAGGGCCGCCAGGTGCCCGAGGTCTTCTCCTACAGCCGGGACATGTTCTTCACCACCGCCCTGCAGAACCACCCGGCCCCGCTCATGTTCGTCATCGCGGGCACGGGCGCGGAACACAATTCGGGCAAGATGGCCTTCCTGACCCAGGTCTTTCACGAGGCGGGCTATCACGTGGCCGCCCTGTCCTCGCCCACGCACATGAACTTCGTCATCAGCGCCTCGGAACACCGGGTGCCGGGCTACGTGCCCTTTGATGTGGCCGACCTGGACCGGGTCATGGGCTGGGTCCGCGAGGAGCTGGCCAAGGAGTGCGAGATCACCGGATACAGCGTGGCCGGGTACAGCCTGGGCGGGCTGCACGCGGCCTTTCTGGCCAAGCGGGACGACGAGACGCACGAGTTCGGCTTCAAGCACGTGCTGATGATCAACCCGCCCGTGTCCCTGTACCGCTCGGTGACCCGCCTGGACTCCTGGGTGACCGGGGAGAATCTGGGGCGGACCACGGTGCACCAGGAGATCGAAAAGTTCATCGACCGCTTTTCCGACTATTACCTGCACGCCGAGGTGACCGACCTGGACGACGATTTCATGTACGACATGATCACGGACTTCCACCTGGACGAGCGCGATCTCAAGACCTTGATCGGAGCCGCGTTCAGGGTCTCGTCCGCGTCCATGATCTTCAGTTCCGACGTCTGCCTGCGGGCCGAGTACCTGGTCCCGCCGAGCCACTACCCGCTCGAGACGTCCAGTCCGCTGCTGCCCTACGCCCGACAGGCCTTCGACATCCCGTTTCAGGGCTACCTGGACGAGTACCTGCTGCCCTACCTGCGCTACAACGACCCGACCGTCACCCGGGCCGGGGCGCTCTGGCGGTCCAGCCTGGAGTCCATCCGGGACTGGCTTGAAAAGGCGGACAAGGTCGAGGTGGTCGGGACCAGGGACGACGTCATCCTGGATGCGCAGGACCTGCGTTTCCTGGAGACGGTCTTCGGCGACCGGGCGCACCTCTTCGAGCACGGCGGGCACTGCGGGAACATGATGCACCCGGCGTTCGTCCGGGCGATGAAGGATTTGGTGCGGCCGTGAGCGTGCGTCCCCTG
Source organism: Pseudodesulfovibrio hydrargyri (assembly GCF_001874525.1). Taxonomy (NCBI): domain Bacteria; kingdom Pseudomonadati; phylum Thermodesulfobacteriota; class Desulfovibrionia; order Desulfovibrionales; family Desulfovibrionaceae; genus Pseudodesulfovibrio; species Pseudodesulfovibrio hydrargyri. The sequence goes on from NZ_LKAQ01000004.1 coordinate 407,641, forward strand.
CTCGTCGCGGCCGTGCTGGCCCTGCTGCTCCTTGGCGGGTGCGGCCCCAAGGTGGTGGACGTGACCGACCCGCAGGCCGGGCTCGCGCCCACCGGGTTCCGGGCCACGACGCACCACTGGCCCCAGGCCGACTCGCAGTCCCTGCGCTTCCTGGACATCTATGACCCGTGGGAGCCCATGAACCGCAACCTGTACGAGATCAACGCCACCCTGGACAAGTACGTCATGCTCCCGGCGGCCAACGCCTACCGGCTCGTGCTCCCGGCCCCGGTCCGCTCCGGAGTGAAGAACTTCTTCGCCAACCTCAACGAGCTGCCCACCGCGTTCAACAGCCTGCTCCAGGGCCGTTTCAAGAAGGTGGCCATCTCGTTCTCGCGCTTTTTGATCAACTCCACCTTCGGCCTGCTCGGCGTGCGCGACCTGGCCTCGCGCAACGAGAAGCTCCCGCGCCAGAACGAGGACGTGGGCCAGACCCTGGGCTACTGGGGCCTCGGCCCGGGACCGTACTTCGTCATGCCGGTCATGGGCCCGTCCAACGTGCGCGACACCGTGGGCTTCGGCGGCGACATCCTGGTCCTGTACGTGGAGATGGAGATGATCTACCTGGCCGCGGGCATGGACGACAGCCGCCCCCTGGACCTGGCCGATCTGGTCCTGCGCGGCCTGAACATCCGCGCCAACACCGCCTTCAGCTACCACTCCACCGGCTCGCCCTTTGAGTACGAGATGGTCCGCTTCATCTACACCAAGAAACGGGAGCTGGACATCCAGCGGTAGACCGAACGATACGCGGGCGCTTCCGTCCACCGCCTTCCGCTTACCGCGAAGATTCGTCCTCTTCGTGAAAGGCGGTGACAAGATGCTCCCTGAAGCGGGCGACGTGTTCGGATGCGGCTTTGCCCCCGACATGCAGAACGACGCTTGACGGCGGCAGCGCGGGCAAGCCGTGCTGTACGTCATAGGCCGCCAGGTCGTGCGGCAAGGTGCGTCCGATGGCCGGCGTTATCGCCAGCCCCGCGCGGGCCGCGTCAAGAACGCCGGACAGCCCCCTGCTCACGTAGACGATCCGGTAGGCGCGCCCGGCATCCGCCAACGCCCGCTGCGCCCATTCATGGAAAAGGCACCCTTCCTCCACCGCCAGGGGGAGAACCCGGTTCAGGTCAAAGCCGGGGCGTGCCGCCCAAACCAGCCTGTCCCGGCAAATCACCTGCCCGCCCTCATAGTCGTCTGTGCACAGGCCGATATCCAGCTTCCCCTCGTCCAGCCCCTTTTTGACCACGTCGCTCGTGCGGCAGTGCACCTCCACGAACACGCCCGGATTGTCCTGCGCGAATCCGGCAAGCAGTCTCGGCAATAGCCCCGTGGTGTAGTGTTCGGGCGAACCGAATCGGACAACCCCCTCCGGCCGCGCGTCCGAGAGCGCCAGCACGGCGGCGTCATGCCGCTGCACGATATCCCGCGCATGGGTGATCAACAGCTTCCCGTCCGGGGTGAGTCTGGCCGTCTTCCCGCTCCGCACGAACAATGGGCGGCCCACCTCGTCCTCGAGCCGTCTGATCTGCACGCTCACGGCCGATTGCGAGCGGTTCACCTGCTCGCCCGCCTTGGTGAAACTCCGGGTGGCGGCCACGGCCAGGAAGGTCCGCAAGTATTCGGTCGGCAACTGCATTCAATGAGTCCTATTCATCGTTTTAAAGAAAACAATTCATTTCACATATCATTTATGCGGGCTTAGCGTTGCCGTCAATCTCCATCACCACCAACCGCGAAACGACAAGGAGCGAAAATGGACATACTGACGTTGCTCGGCAGCCCCAGAGCCAGGGGGAATACGGCCACGATATTGGAAAAGGCGGAATCGGAATTCAGGGAGCAGGGACACTGCGTGCGCCGGATTCACGTCGCCCGCCAGCGGATCAGGGGATGCCTCGGGTGCAACAAATGCAGGACGGCTTCCGACCGGATCGCATGCGTACAGCGGGACGATGCGATCGAAACCCTGGAAAGCATGATCGGGGCGGATGTGATCCTGTTCGCGACACCAGTATATTACTGGGGCATGACCGCCCAACTCAAGGCGTTGGTGGACCGGACCAATTCACTCATCACGCGGTACGGGGAGCCGGAGCAGACATCCCTCGTCCGGGGGAAGGGGTTCGCCCTGCTGGCGACCGGCGGGGGGATTTACGAGAACAACGAGCTTGTCTTCAAGGCCTTCCGCAAGACGGCCGCGGCCTTGCAGGCCCGGCTTGTCGGAGAACTGCACATAGGCGAATGCCTGGAGCCCGGCGACATGACCGCCGAGACCAAGGCCAGGGGAACGGAGTTCGCCAGGCATGTCCTTGAACAGGCCCTCCCGGCCCGGGCCTAGCCCCGCCGCGCGCGAAGAGGCCCGCTCCTTTCGGAGCGGGCCTCTTCTTATTGCAATGCCTGTCGAGCCCGTTGCGGCTGGCTAGGCGGAGGTTTCCACAGCGGTCTTTCCGGAGAAGACGTACTTGAACAGGAAGATGGCGAACACGACCGCCGCACCGATGAGGCCGATGATTACGGAGGTGTCGTATCCCAGGCCGAAGCCGATCTTGGCGTTGGCGATGAAGGTCACGCAGACCGCGGTCATGAACACGGCGGGCAGGGTGGCGATCCAGTGCAGCTTGCCGCGCTGGGCCAGGTAGGCGGCGGACGCCCACAGGACCAGGGCGCTCAGGCACTGGTTGGAGAAGCCGAAGTACCGCCAGATGGTCGAGAAGTTCTGGGTGGAGATGATGAAACCGATGACGAACAGCGGCACGGAGATGATCAACCGCTTGCTGACCGCCTCCTGCTTCATCTTGAAGGTCTCGGCCACGATCAGGCGGGTGGACCGGAACGCGGTGTCGCCGCTGGTGATCGGCAGGACGATGACGGCCAGGATGGCCAGGCCGCCGCCGATGGAGCCGAGCAGGGAGTTGGAGACCTCGGCCACGACCGCGGACGGGGAGCCGGCGGCGATGACCGCGGACAGGGCCTGCGGGTTGTCGTAGAAGGACACGCCCAGCGCGCACCAGATCAGGCCGATGATTCCTTCGATGATCATGGAGCCGTAGAACACGGCGCGGCCCTGGCGCTCATTCTCGACACAGCGGGCCATGAGCGGGGACTGGGTGGAGTGGAAGCCGGAGATGGCGCTGCACGAGATGGTGATGAAGAGCAGCGGCCAGATGGGCTTTTCACCGGGGTGCATGTTGCTGAAGCTCAGGTCGGGCAGCACCTGGTGGCTGGAGAACATCAGCGCGATGAACAGGGCCGTGGTCATGGCCAGGAGCAGAAAGCCGAGCAGCGGGTAGATGCGCCCGATGATCTTGTCGATGGGCAGGATGGTGGCCAGGAAGTAGTAGCCGAAGATGCAGGCCACCAGCAGGCCGGTGTTGATGCCGGTCAGGCCGTTCAGGAGCTTGGCCGGGGAGAGCACGAAGACCACGCCCACGAGCATGAGCAGGACGAACGAGAACAGGCGCATGACCTGGCGCGCGGGCATGCCGAGGTATTCGCCGACCACCTCGGGAATGGACGCGCCGTTGTTGCGCACCGAGAGCATGCCGGAGAAGTAGTCGTGCACCGCGCCGCCGAAAATACAGCCGATGACGATCCAGATCATGGCCACCGGACCGTACAGGGCGCCCAGGATGGGGCCGAAGATGGGGCCGATGCCCGCGATGTCGAGCACCTGGATGAAGATGAGCTTCCACTTGGGCATGACCATGTAGTCGATGCCGTCGGCCATGGCGACGGCCGGGGTGACGCGGTTCTCATCCGAACCGAAGATACGGTCCACGAACGTGCCGTAGATGAAATATCCCGCGATGAGAAGGGCTATGCAGCCGAAGAAAAATAGCATGTTTCACAACCTCCGATGAATGTTACGCCGCCGGGCGGCGACTCATCTATAGGAGGTTTCGTGACGGGAGTGCGACGGTTTTCGTCCGAACCGACTTTTTTCCGGCCCGAAGAACCGGATCGGTTGATTGAGCGGTCAGGCACGACCCGGCACATGGAGCACGATGGTCGTGCCCAGGCCCGGGGTGCTGTCCACGCTGGGGGCGTATTGGCGACCGTAAATGTGTTCCATGCGGCTTAAGCAGTTGCGCATGCCGATGCCGCCGGTCACGGAGTCGGCGCACTCCGTGTTCAGGACGCGGTCGAGGGTCTCCCGGTCCATACCCACGCCGTCGTCAGCCACCCGGACCTCGAGGCAGCCGTTCTCGCGCCGGGCGGAGAGCCGGACCGTGCCGCCCTGCTCGCGGCCGAGCACGCCGTGGCGGATGGCGTTCTCCACCAGGGGCTGGATGGTCAGCGGCGGGATGGGCCAGTTCTCGCACCCGGCCTCGACTTCGGATTCCACCTGGATGCGGGCGCCGAAGCGGGCCTGCTCGATGGCCAGGTAGGAGCGGACCTGCTCCAGTTCCTCGCTCAAGGGAATGAACCCCCGGCTCAGGTCCAGGTTGCGGCGCATGTACAGGGACAGGTCCATGAGCAGTTCGCGGGCGCGCTCGGAGTTGGTCCGGCAGAACGAGGCGATGGTGTTCAGGGAGTTGAACAGGAAATGCGGGTTGATCTGGGCGTGCAGGCGGCGGATCTCCGCGTGGGCCAGCATCTGCTCCTTGATCTGGATGTCCTCCAGCTCCACTTGGGTGGAAAAGAGATTGGCCAACCCGTTGGCCACCTCGAACAGGGTGGTGTTCAGCGGCCGTTCGCGGCTGCCGTAGAACTTGAGCGTGCCCACGATCTCGTCGTTCTTCTTCAGGGGCACGATGATGGCCGAGGTCATGGGGCAGTCGGCCTGGTTGCAGCCGATGGCGTCGGCGCTGTGCAGAAAGGTGGGCCTGCCCGTGCGGATGACTTCACGGGTGGCGTCGGTGCGGATTTCGCGCCCGGCCAGATGGTGGTCGTCGCCCGCGCCGACGTGGGCGAGCACGTTGTGGGTGTCGGTCATGGCCACGGCGGCCACGCCCACCCGGGCGTAGATGATCTCGGCCGTGGCCGCGGCGGTCTCCAGCGACAGCCCCAGGCGCAGGTAGCTGACCGCCATGTTGGCGATGTCCAGGATGATCTGGGCGTGCAGGGACTCGCGCCGTTCCCGGTCGCGGGAAAACAGATTGATGACCTCCACGAACAGGGCCGCGCCGAAGGCGTTGACCAGGACCATGGGCGGGGCGATGAGCTTGACCAGTTCCCAGGCCTCGGGAAACGGCTTGGACAGGAGCAGGAGCAGCCCCATGTGCATGTTCTCGCCCACCAGGGCCAGGGTCGCGGCCACCCGCCAGTTCATGGCCTTGTCGCCGTATTTCCAGGCGATCATGCCCGCGACAAAGCCCTCGGCGGCCGTGGCGATGCCGCAGGGGTAGGCGCTGAAGCCGTGCAGGTCGAAGGCGATGCGGTGCACCCCGGCGATGAGCCCGGCCCCGATGCCGACCACCGGTCCGCCGAACAGGCCGCCGGAGATGACCACCATGGCGCGCAGGTTGGCCACCGAGTCGAAGACCGCGTTGCCGGTGTAGGTGCCGAGAATGCCGAGGATGCCGAAGAGAATGGTCACCAGGACCGTTCGCGGCCGCGAGCTTTCCCGGGTGAAATGCAGACGCCGCACGGGCATGATGGTCATGAACAGGAAGACCACGCCCACCATGAGGCCGAACCGCTCGGCCAGGGTCAGGATGATTTCATACGTATTCATCACGCCCTCCTACAACTCCATGGCGTCCTTGAACGGGCGCACCCGGGCCTTGCTGACCGTGATCTCGGTCTCGGCCTCGTCGCGCATGGTCAGCACGTATTTGCCGTTGAACCAGGGGGCGTAGGTCCGCACCAGCGCCAGGTTGACCAGCTGGGAGCGGTTGGCCCGGAAAAAGGGAAATCCCTCCAGGCGCTCTTCGAGACGGTCCAGGGTCACGTCGCTGGCGCATGGGTAGAGGGCTTCACGTGTTTTGGCATGAATCCGGCGGTTCACGCAGTCGAAGTAGACAATTTCCTGGGGGCTCAGCAGGATGTTGCGGCCCGAGTGCTCCACGCTGATGCGCGTCACGCCCGGTTTGATGCCCGCGCCCGCCAGCAGCTTGCGCAGGACCTCGCTCGACTCCCGGTTCTCGCTGGCGGCCAGCCGCCTGCGCACCCGGTCCAGGCTGTCGGCCAGCCGCCTGGGGTCCACGGGCTTGAGCAGGTAGTCCACCGCGTTCTGCTCGAAGGCGCGGATGGCGTATTCGTCGAAGGCGGTGACAAAGACGACCAGGGGCTGGCTCTCCATGGCCATGACCTCCTGGAGCACGGAGAACCCGTCCTTGCCCGGCATCTGAATGTCCAGGAAGACCAGGTCCGGCCGTTTGGCCGCGATGGCCTTGACCGCGTCCGCCGCATTGCCCGCCGTGCCGACCACGTCGATGTCGCCGTGGGACGAGAGCAGGTAGTGCAGCTCGTCCTGGGCCGGGGGCTCGTCGTCCACCAATATGGTCCGTATGATGTTGTTCATAATCATTCCCGCGTACGGGGCACGCAAGGACGAAGTAAGGCATGAACGGCCGGTTGGCAAGCCCGCTTCTCCGTGGAAGGCCGTACCGGGATAAATCGCCCCGCCCCAACTATGTCTTGACAACCCGGCCCCTCCGGCCCGAAGGAGGTTATGGAGGGAAGCCCTCCGCAACCCATCGACCATTCCAGAGGTGATCCATGGTCGCCCGTTCCCGTTCCAAGATCGGCAAGGCAAAGCGTTCGCCCCGGCGTCCGGCCCGCAACAACCTCGCACTGCCCCTGGCGTCCCCGTCGGCGCAGCGGGAGGCCCTGGCCGACCGTCTCTCGCAAGAACGCGCGGAGGCGTTCCAGGCGGCCCTGCGCCCGCAGGGAGAGACCGACCACCCGTTCAAGGCGCTGCACGACGCCGTGCGGGAGGCCTATGCCGCGTGCGACGCCCTGCTGGACGAGCTCCAGCCGGACCCGCCGCTGGCCTGCAAGCGCGGCTGCATCCACTGCTGCTACAACCAGGTCGCCCTGACCGAACCCGAGGCCCTGTTCCTGGGGCTGCACCTGCTGGGGACGCGCTCCCCGGAGCGGCTGCGCGGCCTGGCGGACCGGGCGCAGGCCCTGGCCGACGGGCTCAAGGGCAAGAGCTGGCAGGAAATCGGCATGATCCGCCACCGGCTGCCCTGCCTGTTCCTGGAGGACGGCGGCTGCTCGGTCTACCCTGCCCGCCCCCTGGCCTGCCGGGGCTGGAACTCGGTGGACGAGCGGATGTGCCTGCTCAGCAACCTGTCCGAGGATGCCCTGACCCCCATCGAGAACCACCCCATCGTGCGGGAGATCGCGGATGGCATCCAGACCGGCCTGCTGCGCGGCGCAAGCTCCCTCGGCCTGGAGGCGGGCTACCTGCTCATGGCCCGCGCCACGGCCCTGCTCCTTTCGGACGACCCGGAAAAGGGGGTCATGGACCGCTCCGCCGACTGGCTGGACGGCAAGCCGTTCTTCGGGCGCAAGACCAGTTGGTGACCGGCCCGTAGCCCCGCAGCGGAAAAGATATCGCGAACGTAAAGAGACCTCCTCCTGAAAGCTGGCCCACAGCGTACGGCAAACGTATAAGCCATACAGGAAGTACCAGGAGTAAGGACAAGAAGATCGGCGTCTCTTTCCCTGTTGAGGAATCAATCACGAATGCCGGCGACTCCGCCGCAAGCCAGACCCTGCTGAACAAGGACACGGGAACAATCACTCCTTTCGCCTTTGACGAGGGGCAAGGCCTGAGCGAACACACCGTCCCGTTTGATGCTGTCGTTCACATCCTGGACGGCCAAGCCAGGATATCCATTGGCGGGGAATTCCACGCTGCCGACAAAGGCGGGATGACCATCATGCCCGCGAACATCCTCCATGCGCTTCAGGCAGAGCAAAGATTCAAGATGCTCCCGACCATGATCCGCGGAGAATAAAAGCAGCGACCTCCGATGTGGCTGCATGGCTTCCGAAAACTGCGGTCCGTTGCAAAGTAGGCATTTTCCCATCTAAACGCCTAGACAGAAGCTGCAACATATGCTGTTATTTTTATAAAATATGGAGTTTTAAGCCATCTCGCTGTATTTATTACCATTAATTAAGTGACGAGGGGCATGCCTCCGCTTAATGAACTTACTCTGCCGGTCAAACGATGGACCTTTCTCATTCTTGTCTGCTGGACATGTATCAGTATCTTTTTTGTCGTCTACACTTTTCATCTCCTCGAAGACTCCACTTTGGCGCAGGTCCACACCAAGGCGCAGGAGGCCTTCAACAAAGATCAATCCTTCCGCTTCTGGGCCACCATGCACGGAGGCGTTTATGTTCCCATAACGGAGAAGACGCCCCCCAACAAATACCTTTCGCAGGTGAAAGAGCGAGACATCTCCACGCCTTCCGGCCGGGAACTGACCCTCATGAATCCGGCTTACATGGTCAGGCAACTCAATGAGTCCTTCGGTTCCCTTTACGGCGCCCAAGGGCATATCACGAGTCTCAACCCGTTGCGCCCGGAGAATGCCCCGGACGCGTGGGAAAGAGCGGCTCTCCTCAAGTTCGAAAACGGCGCTGATGAAGTCTATGCGATCCAGAATAAAGGCGGGGAACGATTTGCCCGCCTGATGCAGCCCATGGAAGTAACCCGAGGATGCCTCAAGTGCCATGCCCACCAAGGCTATAAAGTCGGCGATGTCCGAGGCGGCGTGAGCGTAAGCGTTCCCATGGCCCCCTTCCTCGCGGCTCAGGCCGACCTCAAATTCAAGTCGGGCCTTGTCGTTTCCGGGCTCTGGTTTTTCGGCGTCTGCCTCGTCCTTTTCGGCTCCTCGCTCCTCGCCCGGAACCTCCGGGAACGGGACATCCTTACCCGCAACCTTGAAACAGCCAAGACGAATGCGGAATCGGCCAACTCGGCCAAGTCCGTCTTCCTTGCGAACATGAGCCACGAAATCCGGACGCCGCTCAACGGCATCATGGGGATGCTGCAGCTTTTCAAGTCGACACCCTTAACCGCGGAGCAATCGGAATATGTGGATGCGGCCCTCCAATCAAGCCAAAGGCTGACATTCCTGCTCTCGGACATCCTCGACCTTTCCATGATAGAAAAAGGGGTTCTCGCGTTCCGCCATGAACCGGTGGAGATTGCCTCCTTGGTCGACTCCATCCGGAATCTGTTCACAGTCGCAGCCAAACAGACAGGCATCGACCTCGTTTTATCCGTGGACCCGGATGTACCACAACGCGTCATGAGCGACCCGACCCGCCTCCAACAGCTTCTCACCAATCTGGTCGGGAATGCCATAAAATTTACACCCGAAGGCCACGTCCGGTTGACAATCCACAACCTGAAACACTCTCCTCCGGGCCAATGCAGACTGCTTTTCGTGGTCGGCGACACCGGAGAAGGCATACCGGACGACAAAATCACGCACATCTTCTCCCCCTTTGCCCAGGCGTCCGAAGGATACACGCGAAATTACCAGGGGGCCGGGCTCGGTTTGGCCATCTGTTCCCGGTTGGTGGATGCCATTGGCGGTTCCATATCGGTCAGCAGCCAATTGGGCCAAGGCACGGAGATATACTGCAGCCTGACGTTCGACCTCGTCCCGGGCGACATGGCCGCAATTCCCGGCACGCGGCCTGAGGAGACCCAGCACTATTACGACATGGCGATCCTCCTGGCCGAAGACGACCAGGTCAGCAGAATGGTGGCCGAACGGATATTGAGCAAGAGCGGCTGTCACGTTACCTGCGCCAGAGATGGCCGGGAAGCTCTCGACATCCTGAAAGGCGACCACTTCGACCTCGTGGTCATGGACATCCAGATGCCGGTCATGAACGGCCTGGAGTCAACCAGGGCCATCCGCAACGGCGAGGCCGGAGAATGGTGCCGCAGCATACCTATCATCGCCATGACAGCCTACGCCATGGACTCGGACAGGAAGAGCTTCAACGAGGCCGGAATGGATGACTATATCCCCAAGCCCGTCGACAATGACTCCCTGCTGGAAACATTGCGAAAATATTCCATTCTCTTGAAATCATAGCCAGGCTCGATTCGTCGGGTGCGGGCATGCCGTTTCAGGTGGCATTGTACAATACGGCATTAGCCCGCATTGCTGTTACCGTTGCGCATGGTTATGGAATTAACACCAATGAAGAACTCCCCGCATCCTGAGAAAAACTCAGGATGCGGGGAGTTCTTGTTTCCATGGCCAGCCTGTCGGGATTATCGATGTGGCCAGTAGCGATCAGCTTTGGAATTCACACTTCACAGTCGGCTAGTTCAGCAACGTGCCGATGCGGTTGAAGCGGATATCTGTAAGCGAGCCCCAGGACCAGTAGATGACCAGGGCCTTGCCCACGATCTTGGAGCGCTTGACCGGGCCCCACCAGCGGGAGTCGTAGGAGCCCTCGCGGTTGTCGCCCATGACGAAGTACTCGCCCTCGGGGACGACCACCGGGCCGAAGTTGTCGCGCACGGGCAGGGTGTCGGCCTTGGTGTGCATCACATACGGCTCGTCCAGGGGCTGGCCGTTGATGTAGACCACTTTGTCGCGCACCTCCAGGGTTTCGCCCGGCAGGCCGATGACACGCTTGATGAAGTCCTTGGACTCGTCCTCCGGGAACAGGAAGACGACGATATCGCCGCGCTGCGGGTCGCCGGTCTTCATCAGGACCTTGCCGTCCGTGGTGTCGAGCCAGATGTCGGACGGCAGGCGCACGTCGTAGGCGAACTTGGAGACCAGCAGATGGTCGCCGATCTGAAGCGTCTCGAGCATGGACCCGGACGGGATCTTGAAGGCCTGGACGATGAAGGCGCGGATGACGAAGGCCAGGAGCAGGGCCACCACGATGGCTTCCAATGTATCACGAAACGATTTGAGAGAGCTTTGAGTCATGGGATTCCTTGTTGGCAGGGCCGACTAATCCTCGTCGGCTTTCAGTACGGACAGGAACGCTTCCTGGGGGATTTCCACGTTGCCCATGCGGCGCATGCGCTTCTTTCCCTCTTTCTGCTTTTCCAACAACTTGCGCTTCCGGGTGATGTCGCCGCCGTAGCACTTGGCGGTGACGTCCTTGCGGAAGGGGGCGTTGCGTTCCTTGGCAACGATCTTGTTGCCGATGGCGGCCTGGATGACCACCTCGAACATCTGGCGCGGGATGCTGCGCTTGAGCTTGAGCGCGAGCGAGCGGCCGATGCGGGCGGAGTTCTCGCGGTGCACGATGCAGGAGAAGGCGTCCACGGGGTCGCCGTTGATCAGGATGTCCAGCCGGACCAGGTCCGCCTCGCGGTAGTCGATGACCTCGTAGTCGAGGGAGGCGTACCCCTTGGTGGAGGATTTCAGCTTGTCGAAGAAGTCGTACATGACCTCGGCGAACGGAATCTCGTAGGTGATGACCACGCGCGTGGAGGTGATGTAGGCGATGTTCTTCTGGATGCCCCGCTTCTCCTCGCACAGGGCCAGGACCGCGCCCACGTACTCGTTGGGCACGTGCACCTCCAGGCGCACGAACGGCTCGCGGATCGCCTTGATGCGGGTCGGGTCCGGCAGCTTGGACGGGTTGTCGATGATCAGGTCCTCGCCGGTCACGGTGGTGACCTTGTAGATGACCGACGGGGCCGTGGTGATCAGCCGGGCCTCGAACTCGCGCTCGAGGCGTTCCTGGATGATCTCGATGTGCAGCAGGCCCAGGAAGCCGCAGCGGAAGCCGAAGCCCAGCGCCTGGGAGGTCTCGGGCTCGTAGGTGAAGGCCGCGTCGTTGAGCTGGAGCTTTTCGAGCGCCTGCTTGAGGGTCTCGTATTCGGCGGGCTCCACCGGGTACAGGCCGGAGAAGACCATGGGCTTGACCGGCTTGAAGCCGGGGTACGGCACGGCCACCGGATTGTCGGCCAGGGTGATGGTGTCGCCCACGGGCGCGTCGCCGAGTTCCTTCATGGAGGCGCACAAAAAGCCGACCTCGCCCGGGCCCATTTCCTTGATGTCCTTGGCCTCGGGCATGAACGCGCCCAGCCGGGTGACCTCGAAGGCCTTGCCGCTCGAGAATATCCTGATCCGGTTGCCCTTTTTCAGGGTGCCGTCGATGATCCGGAAGAGGACCACCACGCCCTGGTAGGAGTCGTACCAGGAGTCGAAGATGAGCGCCTTGAGCGGCGCGTCCGGGTCGCCCTTGGGCGGCGGCAGCAGGTGGATGACCGCGTCCAGGACCTCCTGCACGTTCAGCCCGGTCTTGGCCGAGACCATGATCGGGTTGGAGCAGTCCAGGCCGATGACCTCCTCGATCTCGCGGCTTATGCGCTCGGGATCGGCGCTGGGCAGGTCGATCTTGTTCAGCACCGGGATGACCTCGAGGTCGTTGTCCAGGGCCAGATACACGTTGGCCAGGGTCTGGGCCTCGACCCCCTGGGTGGAGTCCACCACCAGGAGCGCGCCCTCGCAGGCGGCCAGGGAGCGCGAGACCTCATAGGAGAAGTCCACGTGGCCCGGCGTGTCGATCAGGTTGAGGATGTATTTCGACCCGTCGTGGTCGGTGTACGGGATGCGCACGGTCTGCGCCTTGATGGTGATGCCGCGCTCACGCTCCAGCTCCATCTTGTCCAGGTACTGGTCCTTTTTCTCGCGGTCGCCGACCATGCCGGTGAGCTCGAGAATGCGATCGGCCAGGGTCGACTTGCCGTGGTCGATGTGGGCGATGATGCTGAAATTGCGTATTTTATCGATCTTGCTCATGATTTCCATTCGTAATGGGAATTTTCCGCCGGGCAAGGGACAAGACCCCGTCCACCGGGCGCCGGAATGGTCTTGTAAGGCATTTGCCACCGCCTGTCCAATATATATGGCCCGCCGGCAGGGGCCGCAAAGCCGGGCGCACGCCGCGCACGCTCCCCGCCCGGATCGGGCAGCGGCGGCTCCGCCGACCGCCCCACCCCTCCGGATTGCCCCGGACCGGCCGGAACGGAAACCACAAGTATTGTGTCTTTTCAGGCATCTTGAAGAGTATTCGTCTTTTCCAGACACCGTCTCTTGTTCCAGGTCGGGCGAAGTGGTACGTAATTCATAAACGTAAAAACCATGCCCGGGGCGTGGGAGGCAAGGCTCCGGGCATCATGTGCAAGGAGTCTTCAAGATGTCTGCAAGCAGAGCTATTTTATCCGACCTGCTGGCCGAGGCCGGCGTGGCCGTGAACGGAAACGACCCATGGGATATCCGGGTCCAGGACGAACGACTTTTTCATGACATCCTGCTCAGGAAGAACCTGGGCCTGGGTGAGGGATACATGCGCGGCTGGTGGAACTGCGAGCGGGTGGACGAGTTCATCTGCCGCGTGCTCAAGACCGGCGCGGAAAACCGGGTGCGGGACTCCTGGCGGCTGATCGTCAAGGCGCTGCCCGCCCTGGTCTGCAACCTGCAAAGCCTGTCGCGGGCCAGGATCGTGGCCCAGCGCCACTACGACCTGGGCAACGACCTGTTCCAGGGGTTCCTGGACCCCCACCTGCAGTACAGCTGCGCCTATTACAAGGGCATGAACGGCTGCCCCGAAGACCAGACCGACGAGGAGGTCTCCCGCGACCTGGAACGGGCGCAGGAGGCCAAGATGCGGCTGATCTGCGACAAGCTGGAGCTTGAGCCCGGCGACCGGGTCCTGGACATCGGCTGCGGCTGGGGCGGGCTGGCCAAATTCATGGCCGAGGAGCGCGGCTGCTCCGTGGTGGGCGTGAACATCTCCAAACAGCAGATCGCCTTCGGGCGCCGGTTCTGCGCGGGCCTCCCGGTGGAAATCCGCGAAACGGACTACCGGCGCCTGGACGAGACCTTCGACAAGATCGTGTCCGTGGGCATGTTCGAGCACGTGGGCCCCAAGAACTACCCGGCCTTCATGCGCACCGTGGACCGCTGCCTGAAGCCGGATGGCCTGTTCCTGCTACACACCATCGGCAGCAACACCTCGGGCCCGGGCCTGGACCCGTGGATCGCCACCTACATCTTTCCCAACGGCTGCCTCCCGTCCATCGCCGAGGTCTCCAAGGCCGCTGAAAAGCACTTCGTCATGGAGGACCTGCACAACTTCGGCCCCTACTACGACCGCACCCTGATGAGCTGGCTGCGCAACTTCCGCCACGCCTGGCCGAGCCTTCGCGACAAGTACGGCGACCGCTTCAAGCGCATGTGGGAGTACTACCTGCAATCCTGCGCCGGAGCCTTCCGGGCCAGGGACATCCAACTGTGGCAGTTCGTGTTCTCGCCCATCGGGCGGCAGCAGCCGGAGTGCCGGTGGGGGTAGGAGTAGGACCCAAAAAACAACTGGCGCACACGTTCAAATCAGTTCGTTCTAAAATATTTCGATGTTCGCAGTGCGCTATAATCCAGTATCACTTGAGCGCAAATCCCCAAAACAGGTTGCACAAATAAAAAAACAGAATACCAATAAATTTAAAATTTATCAAAGGAACTCAGATGAATATCAAAACTGTAAATGTTAACATCTTGAAGCAGCACCTACAAATGGGAATTAATCTTTTTTTAGGTTCTGGCTTCTCAATATATGCAAAAGATGGCAACGGAACTCCTCTACCAACAGGGAAACCTCTTTGCGAAGAGCTTCTTGTACATTTTAATCAAAAAAAATTAGAAGGAATGGATTTAAGTCGTGTTTGCAAGATATTAGAATCATCAAATAGGGCCGCCTTAATTAAATTTTTGAGAAGAAGATTTGATGTAAGTACCATAGACACAAGATATGAGTTAATTAAAAAGGTTACAATAAAGAGAATTTTCACGACAAATATTGACAATCTTATAAACAAACTTTTTGAAGACGACACAAAACACTATATCAACGACGTGACGATTCAGGGGCCTAGCATTTCAGATAAAAATGCTATTGATTATATACCACTTCATGGCTCAATCACAAGGGACTCAAAATTAGTTTTTAACCCATTTGATCTTGCATCAGACTTTAGCACTGATCGTGATAAATGGCATTTCTTTACAGAAGCACTGCAACGGCATCCAACATTGTTTATTGGTTATGGAATGAACGATGCTGGCGTACTTGAAGCCTTAACTCCTGAGACCGTAAGGGGTAGAGAACTTAAAGATAGGTGGATTCTGTTACAAGACAGTGATGAGTTCGACCAAGAAGAACTGTATTTTGAAGCATTGGGCTTTAAAGTGATTAAAGGAGATTTGGAGAATTTTTTTGAATTTCTTCAGGAAATTGATATTAAAGATTCGCCTGAATTGGCCATTGGAGCCACCGATATAGTTTTTAAAGAAGAAATCCCGCACCCAGATGAAGTTCCCGTCCGCCCAATTAAAGAATTTTACCTTGGAGCTGCACCACTATGGGCAGATATTTTTTCAGGTAAAATTTGTAAGACAAAGCACTACGACACCATAGTTGACAATATTATAGCAAAAAGAAACGTTATAATTTTGGGAATACCTGTTAGTGGGAAAACCACACTTCTCATGCAAGTTGCTAGTTCATTTCAAACAAACTGCAAAAAACTTTTTTATGATTCCATATCAGAAGAAAAGGCAAAGCTTGTATTAAGAAAGCTAAACGGTGCACCTGCTTTAATATTTATAGACAATTTTTCAGACGACATGAACGCGATTGATATCTTCTCTAAAGCGCGCAACATCCAATTAGTAGCTGCTGACAGAGACTACAACTTTGACATCGTATCACATAGAATTGATCAACGACAATTTAAAATAATTAATGCAACCCCACTTAACGAATTCGACATGCAGGCTATCTATAATAATATTCCAGATAATGTTAGGATGGACCAGTATAAATTACCTCGTGTCGAAGATGGAGTTGACCCATCAATTTTTGAAGTAGTTGAAAGCAACACTATCTTCCCTGTTGTTAGAGAGAGATTTTCCAACATGCTAAAGGATCTATCCTCTCAAAAAAAGTTGCACGACCTACTCGTTATGTGCTGCTATGTTCATTCATGTCGGACCCCCGTTTCCTTCGATATGGCGTACTCATTTTTAAGAGATTACGTTACAGGATACCAAGAGGTATACTCACTACTAGACTCAATCGGGTCCCTTGTTATTGACTTTTCTGGCGAATACCAGCTCAGAGATGGCGAGCAAGATCACTTCATCCCCAGGTCTTCTATATTTTCCAATACGATACTTGCTATAATCAGCTCCAACGACCTAAAATCCGTAATCACGCGATTTCACACAGAGGTCACGCCATACAGGATTTGCAGGTATGATATTTTTAAAAGGCGAGCATATGATGCCAATCTCATTTCACGAGCCTTTAACAACTGGATCGAAGGAAGAGATTTCTACATTAACATCAATTCTAGAGATGAATCACCATTTGTTTTACAGCAGGGCGCACTATACCTATCTAATAAAAATAAATTCAAAGAATCATTTTCATGGATTGACGATGCTTTAGTACTTAGCAAAAATAAAATTTTTTCCATTAGAAACACACATGCCGTCATACTATTTAAAGCAAACATCAATATTGACGATGACTCAAAAACAGTTAGATCAACTCTAAATCAAAGCATGGAAATTTTATCTGAATGCTACCTAAGTGACAAAAGAAAAGTTTATCATGCACTCACTTTTGCTGATTTTGCTCTTAAATATAATGATAAATATGGCGACGAGCAATCACAAGAGTACATGAAAAAAGCTTACGAATGGCTGCAAAGGGAACATAAGGCACAGCCTTGGCACAGAGGAATAAGTAGGCTTTATCGCCTTTATTCAGTCCGGATGACTCGAACATAATTTAGCATTTGCTATTCCATGAGAAAAAGCAACACTTCAAGCCTGACCTTTTTTTACGAATGCTCCTAGCTAGGTTCCAGACAGGTTGCCTATGATGAATTTGAAATAACAACGCACCCTAACCATAGTTATTTATTGTTATTTCAGCTGGCTTTCACCACTTTCCGCAACGCCCGCTCCAAGTCCGACTTCTCAAACGGCTTGACCAAATACTCGTTCATGCCCGCCTCCAGGGCGCGGGTGCGGTCGTGGCGGGCGGCGTGGGCCGAGAGGCCGATGACGGGGATGGTCGAGACGTGGGCGAGTTCCGGGGCCGTGCGGATGGCGCGGGTGGCGTCCAGGCCGTTGAGAAAGGGCATCTGGACGTCCATGAGCACGGCGTCGAAGGGGTGGTCGCGCAGCCGGGTCAGGCAGTCCCGGCCGTTTTCGGCCTCGGCCACGGTGTGGCCCATGCGCTCCAGCAGGCGGCGGGCCATGACCCGGTTGACGCGCTCGTCCTCCACCAGGAGCAGGCGCAGGGGGCGGTCGGCGTCCGGCCCCGGGGCGGACGCGTTCTCGGCCTCGGCCCCACCGGCGTCCCCCACGGACAGGAAGAAGCGGATGGCCGTGCCCTTGCCCGGCTCGCTGTCCACCTCGCAGTTGCCGCCCATGAGCCGGACCAGCTTGCTGACGATGGGCAGGCCCAGCCCCGTGCCCTGGTAGGCCCGGGTCAGGGAGCCGTCCACCTGCGAGAACGGAGCGAAGATGCGCGACAGGTCCTTTTCGGCGATGCCGATGCCGGTGTCGCGCACGGTGACGAGCAGCCGCTTGCGGCCGGGCTCGGGATGCCACAGCTCGCAGACCTCCACGGTGATGGCCCCCTTGTCCGTGAACTTGACCGCGTTGCCCACCAGGTTGAAGAGGATCTGGCGGATGCGCCCGGCGTCGCCCAGGTAGTTTTTCCGGGCCGAGGGATCGATGTCCGCCGTGAGCTTCAGGTCCTTGTCGACCGCCTGGAGCTTGAAGAAATCGAGGCTTTCGGCCACCAGCCCGGTCAGGTCGAAGGGGGCCTCGCGGATGTCCAGCTTGCCCGCCTGGATCTTGCTGAAGTCCAGGAGGTCGTTGAGCACGCGCAACAGGTTGCGCGAGGAATGCAGGGCCGTGTCCACGAGCTCCCGCTGCTCGGCGTTCAGGCCCGCGGTCTGCAACAGCTGGAGCATGCCCATGACCCCGTTGAGCGGGGTGCGCACCTCGTGGCTGATGTTGGCGATGAACTCGTCCTTGACCCGGTTGGCCGCCTCGGCCGCCTCCTTGGCCTGAACCAGCCGCTCCTCGAACCGCTTGCGGTCGGTGATGTCCGTGTGCGTGCCGACCACGCGCCGGGGGCGGCCGTCCCGGGTCCAGTCGATGGTCTTGCCCCGGGCCATGACCCAGGTCCAGCCCCCGCTCGCGTTGCGCAGCCGGAACTCGGTGCGGAACTCCCGGCCGGACTCCGCGTGGGCGGTCACCACGTCGCGGGCCGCCTCCCTGTCGTCGGGATGAAGCAGTTCAAGCCAGGATGCGACGGCGTGCGGGAAGGCATCGACCTCATAGCCGAGCATGGTGAAGTAGCCGGGGCTGAAATAGACCTTTTCCGGGTCCATGCACCAGTCCCACAGGCCGTCGCTGGTGGCCTCCAGGGACATCTGCAGCCGCTCCTCGCTCTCGCGCAGGCCGATGCGGGCCCGGCGCAGGCGCGACACGTAGGCCAGGAGCAAAAGGACCAGCACGGTCATGGCGACCATCGCGCCCGCGGCCAGGGAGAGCTCCACCGTGTGTGCGCTCCACAGGGAATCCGGGGAATTCAGGACCCGGCTGCCCTCGGGCAGAGCGTCCGGATCGATGCCGAACCGCGCGAGCACGCGGTAGTCGAAGATGTACCGGTTGGCCTCGTTGCCCTCGATCACCGGCAGGTGGCGGACCGGCGTGCCGCCGAGGATGGCCAGCCCCATGCGCGCGGCCATGCGGCCCTGCTCGAAGTGGGAGATGATCTTGCCGCCGATGGCGCCCAGGTTCAGGCCGTGCTCCCACAGATCGTAGACCGGGACCCGCGTGTTGGTCAGGATGCGCTTGAGCCCTTCGTCGAAGGACACGGTCGCGCCCGCTGCGTCCCGGTAGGCCGAGAGCAGAAGGATGGCGTCCGCCGGGCCCAGGGCGCGGGTCCGCTCGGCCAGCCCGGCCCAGGTCAGGTCGGTCAGGGAGAGCACGGCCAGGTTCCGGTCCGGGAACGCGGACCGCATGGACAGGTAGGTCAGCAGGTCCGCCCTTGCGCTGGTGGTTCCGTCCACCAGGGCGTACACGGTCCGCAGACCGGGCTGGAGCGTGAAGGCGGCCCGCAGGGTTTCCTCCATGGAGACCGCCTCGATGACTCCGGTGACGCGGTCGTCGTCATTCATGGAATGGGCCAGAGGCTGGTCGTTGACCCCGAAGAATACCACCGGGGTATCCGGAAACAGGATCCCGCGGTTGTCCAGGGCGAAGCGCAGGGCGTTGTCGTCGGCGGTCAGGATGAGATCGTAGCGGGGCAGCCGGGCCAGCTTGTCGGCGAGCATGTGGCGGAAGTCGCGGACGTCCTCGGGCGAGTTGAACCGCTTGGAATCCATGTACTCCACGTCCAGGTCCACGCCCGCCGGTTCGAGAACCGACTCGATGCCCTCGATCTGGCGGAAGAATGTCGGAAAGCCGGGGTGGTAGGAACTGATCAACAGGACCTGCGGACCGGCCCAGGCCTGCGCCGCCCAGGCCGAAGCCACGCCCCGTGCGGCACGGGCGGGCGCCGCGAGGCAGAGGACGAAAAGCGCCGCCAGCACGGCACGGATGGCCGCGGACGCGACGCCCGGGAAAACCCGCTCATTCACCTTCAGCATCATCAACCCCCACCTGTTGCCGCCGGATGCTATTCCCTTACCCGCAGGCCGTCATGTCGGGCAATTATTACTTTTCCGCCCGCACCGCCTTCCGGACAAAAAAAGCCGCCCTGGAGGCGGCCTGGGAAACGACTTCCGGGCCCCGGCTAGGGCAGCAGCGCCTCCAGCCGTTTGGTGATGAACGCCTGAATCTCGGCCAGGCGCGCCTCGTCCGCCGCGTGCACGGTCCTGATCCGCTCGGCGATGGCCGCCTCGTCCAGGCCGCTCATCATGCCGATGGTGAACCCGTCCACCTCCTCGTCGGCGGGCACCAGGCCGCAGCCGCCCACCGCGCCCACGACCTCGCCCTTGACCTTCACGGGCACGCTGACGCGAACCATGCCCGCGTCGCAGTATTCGACGAACGGCTCGCCCTTCTTGAGCAGCTGGGTGAACATCTGCCCGGCCGTGGCGCAGATGGCCCCGAACCCCTTCTCGTCGTTGCGGATGGCCCGGCACAGGTCGTTGCCCCAGGTGTTGCCGAGCAGCCGGTGGCCCTCACCGTCCATGATGTCCGCGTTCAGGCCGAAACGGTCGTGCAGCTCCTGTTGCAGGGCGGCCAGGTCCTCTTCCGAAATCAAATCCTTGAGCGTCATGCGAAGTCCTTCCCGAGGGTGGTGTTCTGGGTGGAAAACCCCATCCGGTTTATCGGGAATCGCGCCCCCGCGCAAGGGATGCGGCGGACGGATTTTGGTTTCCAGCCCGGCTGAAACCCGTTAGAACATGTGGCGGAGATCGACAATGACCAACACGTTCAAAGACACGCTGCGCGGCATGACCTTCGGGGTGCCGTGGAACCTCGCCCTGCTCACCCTGGGCTCCTTTCTCATCGCCTTCTCGGTCAAGGCCATCGCCGTGCCCCACGGCCTGCTCACCGGCGGCATGTCCGGCATCGCGCTCTTGTGCTACTACGCCTTCGGCGGGCTGACCACGGGCCAGTGGTACTTCGCCCTGAACCTGCCCGTGTTCGTCCTCGGCTGGGTCTTCGTCAGCAAACGGTTCTTCTTCTATTCGCTCTACGGCATGGTCATCTCGTCCGTGTTCATCGACGCCATCCCCTACGCCCTGCACATGAAGGACATCTGGCTGGCGGTCATCACCGGCGGCGGGATCATGGGCGCGGGCGTGGGCATCGCCCTGCGCTCGCTCGGCTCCACGGGCGGGTCGGACATCCTGGCCGTGATCTGCAAGGAAAAATTCAACATGTCCATGGGCTCCTTCGAGTTCTGGTTCAACATGCTCGGCTTCGTGGCCGGTTTCGTCTACCTGGACATGAACATCGTCCTCTACTCCATCGCCATGACCTTCGTCATCGCCTTCGGCATCGAGTACGTGCTCGGCATGTTCTCCGAACGCAAGATGGTCATGATCGTCTCGGACCACCACGCGGCGGTCAACGCGGCCATCCTGACCGACCTGGACCGGGGCGTGACCATCCTGGAGGGCACGGGCGGATACTCGGGCCAGCCGCGCAAGGTGGTCATGACCATGATCTCGTCCATGCAGCTCAAGGAGCTGGAGGAGCTGGTCTACACCATCGACCCGGACGCGTTTCTCATCATGGGCTCGGGCTTCCACGTCCAGGGCCAGGGGTTCTCGTCGAGGAAGGTCTATTAGATGTTCAAGGCAGAAAAGAAGGAGACGCCGCCGCCCCGGACCATCGGACTGATCACCGACTTCGGCCTGACCGACCCCTACGTGGGCCAGGTCAGGGCGGTCCTGGCCCGCAAGGCGCCCAACTGCCCGGTGGTGGACATCTCCCACCACGTGGCCCCGTTCAACGTGGCCCAGGCCGGGTTCTTCCTGGCCGCCAGCTACGAGCATTTTCCGGGCGACGCGGTCATCCTGGCCGTGGTCGACCCGGGCGTGGGCACGGACCGGCGCATCGCCTGCCTGGAGATCGGCAACCGGCTGCTGGTGGCCCCGGACAACGGGCTCCTCACCCTGGCCCTGAACCGCGCCTGGTCCGAGGTGCGCGCCTACGACCTGTCCAAGGCCATGGACGCGCCCAAGAAGGTCTCGCACACCTTCCACGGCCGGGACGTGTTCGCCCCGCTGGCCGCATGGCTCGCCCTGGGCGGCAGGCCCGAGGGTGTGGGCCGGGAGATCGATCCCTCGGACCTGGTCACGCGGACCTGGTCCTGTCCCGAGATAGCGCTCGGCCGGGCGCGCGGGCACGTGGTCCACATCGACCGCTTCGGCAACTGCGTGCTCAACCTGGAGGCGGGCTGCCTGGGCACGCCGCGCGGATTGCGCATGGAATCCCCGGCCGGCGGCCCCCTGGCCTACGCGGTCAAGTACGCGGACATGCCCGAGGGCGAGCCCGGCCTGCTCGAAGGCAGCCAGGGATTCCTGGAACTGGCAGTGAACCAGCGGTCCGCCGCGAAACGATTCGGCCTGTCCATGGGCGACACCGTGGAACTGGCCTGGGAGGCATGACGTGCTGCGCGACTTCTTCGATACCCTCGGTTTCCTGACCCGCCTGGCCCCGGCGCGGGTCATCCCGGAATCGGCCATGAACCGGTGCATCCGCTGGATGCCCCCGGCCGGGCTGGTCCTCGGCCTGCTCATCGTCCTGCCGCTTTGGCTCGGCCTGTTCTCCGGCTCCCCGTGGGTCCAGGCCTGGCTCATGGTCGCGGCGTCCATCTATCTGACGCGCGGCCTGCACATGGACGGCCTGGCCGACGTCTGCGACGCGGTGACCACCCACACCGACCCCGTGCGCTTCTGGGAGGTGGTCAAGGACAGCCGCACCGGCGCCTTCGGGGCCATGGGGTTGGTCATGGCCCTGGCCGGGCAGGTGGTCCTGTTCCACGCCATGCTCGCGCGCGGCGAGTACTGGGCCGCCGCCTGGGCGTTCGTTCTGGGCCGGGCGGCCGCGGTCTGGCTCGCCTACCACGTGCGCCATCTGGTCCGCCCGGGCCTGGGCAAGCTGTACATCGACGGGGCCAGCCTGGGCGTGGCCCTGGCCGCCGCCCTGTTCACCTTCGCGGCCGGATGGATCATGGCCGGCCTGCCCGCCACCCTGGCCGCCACGGTCATCGTCACCCTGGTCCTGTACGGCCTGTACCGGCTGGCGGAGCGCGTCGGCGGGGCCAACGGCGACTTTCTGGGCTGCGCCGTGATCCTGGGCGAGCTGGCCGCCGGGCTGGGCTTCGCCCTGGTCGTATAGCCCGTCGTCGACCGGCCCGTGAATGAAACTTAATATTTCTTAACACAATGCGCGCCGTCGCTGGCCCGCGCCTTGCTGTCCCCCCGGTTGAGTTGCCTTGGGCAATTCTTGCCCCCTCAACCTTCAACCAAGGAGTACGGCATGAGCATTTCCGCAGTGAACGGTTCGGGCTCGTCCTTCGGACTGGCCGAAATGATGCAGGCCCGGCGCCAGGAGCGGCCGGACCCGGACGAGATGGCCGCGTCCATCGTGGAAAAGGACGACCAGGACGGGGACGGCCTCCTGAACCTGTCCGAAACGCCCCTGGACCAGGACCGCTTCGACGAGATCGACGCGGACGGCGACGGCTTCATCTCGGCCGAGGAACTGAGCGCCGACGCCCAGGCGCGCACGGCCGAAACGCCGACCGGCACGCAGGGCATGGCCATGGGCGGGGCCTCGGGCTCGGCCCAGCAATCCGGATCAAGCAGTGACGAGTCCTCGGAAGAGGACTACGACCAGTACGACCTCAACGAGGACGGTGTGGTCACCCTGGACGAGCTGATGCAGGCCTTCCGACAGGGCGACCAGAGCCTCCAGGCCCTGTTCGACGGCATGGACGGGGGCTCCCCGGCCCTGAACCAGCGGCTGGCCAGCCAGGCCTACAAGGCCGGGACCGGGTCCTAGCCGCCCGACACCGTCTCTCTCAGGGAGGAGGGAGATGCGTGCCGGGGCCGATCTTTTCTTGGCAAGCCCCCCCCTGCCCCGGTAGGATGCCGGTCATAAACCGACATCCCGGAGGATCTCATGCACAAACGACTCCCGTTCATATCCGCCCTGCTGCTCGCCCTGTTCCTGCTGCCGGGCTGCGCCCCCAAAATCAAGATTTTCGCCTCCCCGGCCACCGAGCCCCTCAAGGAGTACGTGGTCGACGGCACGGACAAGGGCAAGATCGCGCTCATCCACCTGCGCGGCTTTTTGTCCACCGAACCGGCCCAGGGCATGCTCCGCTCCCAGCCCAGCGCCGTGCAGGAGATGGTCAACAACCTCAAGCTGGCCGAGGCCGACGACGAGGTCGGGGCCGTTGTAGTGGCCATCGACTCGCCCGGCGGGACCGCCACCGCCTCGGACGTGCTCTACCACGAACTGACCGACTTCAAGAAACGCACGGGCAAGCCCGTGGTCGTGGCCATGTTCGACGTGGCCGCCTCGGGCGGGTACTACGCGGCCCTGCCCGCCGACTGGATCGTGGCCCACCCCACGACCATCACCGGATCGGTGGGCGTGGTCTTCATGCGGCCCAAACTGAACGGCCTGATGGACAAGGTCGGCGTGGGCGTGGAGGTCTCCAAGTCCGGCCGCGACAAGGACATGGGCTCGCCGTTCAGGCCCACCACCGAAGAGGAAAAAGCCTTGTTCCAGGGCATCATAGACGACATGGCCGCGCGCTTCTATTCCCTGGTCCAGGCCCACCGCCACCTGACCCCGGCCAACCTGGAAACCGTCAAGACGGCGCGGGTCTTCACCGCGAACCAGGCTTTGACCATCGGCCTCGTCGACCAGATCGGCTATGTCCAGGACGCCTTCGCCAAGGCCCGCTCCCTGGCCGGGCTGGCCCCGGACTGCACGGTGGTCACCTACCGCCGCGACCTGTACCCGGACGACAACCCGTACAACACCATGGACGCCGCCGAGCCGTTCAAGCCGAGCCTGCTCGGCGTGGACGCGAGCTTCATCCTGCCTCCCCGCGCGGGCTTCTGCTACGTCTGGGAAGGCGGGGTCACGCGTTAGCGTTTCCCGGCCCCGATTGCACACGAAGGCCCCGGCTCCGCATGGAGCCGGGGCCTTTTCGCCGCGTTGCCGATCGGCCGCGGCGGGATCAATAGATGCGGTTGCGGAACATGACCACGGCCAGGGCCATGCAGGCCAGCCCGATCAGGGCCAGGGGCCAGACCTGCATGAGCAGCACGTAGGTCGGGGAGTTTTCGATGAACACGCCCCGGATCAGGACCAGGACGTAGCGCAATGGGTTGACCAGGGTAATCCACTGGACCACCTCGGTCATGTTGGCGATGGGCGTGGCGAAACCGGACAGGAGCACGGACGGCATCAGGAACAGGAAGGAGCCGAGCAGGGCCTGCTGCATGGTCACGGACAGGGACGAGACCATCAGCCCCACGCCCACCGCCGCGAAGATGAAAAAGAACAGCCCCAGGTAGAGCAGCCCCAGGTTGCCGCGCAGGGGAACCTCGAACCAGAAGACCGCGGCCAGCATGATCAGCGTGGACTCCAGCAGGCCGATGACCAACCCCGGCGCGGCCTTGCCGACGAGGATGCCCATGGGCGACAGGGGGGTGACCAGCAACTGGTCGAAGGTCCCGTGCTCGCGCTCGCGGGCCACAGACAGGGCGGTCACCAGCAGGGTCACCACCATGGCGATGACCCCGACGATGCCGGGCACGAAGAATTGCCGGCTCAGCGCGTTTTCGTTGTAGTAGATGCGCGAAACCAGGAGGGACGGGCTGGCCCGGCCCGCCCGCGTCAGGCGCAGGGTGTTGTATTGGCCGACCACGTTGCTCAGGTAGTTGCCGATGATCCCGGCGGTGTTGGAGTTGCGCCCGTCCAGCAGCACCTGGACCGGGGCGCCGCGGCCCGCCTTGAGGTCCTTGGCGAAATTCCGGCCGATGCGCAGGACGAAGCGCACCCTCCGGCTGTCGATCATCTCCCGGATGACGGGCTCGCCCCGGACCTCGCCCACCAGGTGGAAGTACGGGGACCCGGACACCCCGGCCAGGAATTCCCTGGACTCGATCGACCGGCTCAGGTCCTCGAAGGCGTAGGGGATGTCGGTCAGATCGAAGGTGGCCGCGTAGCCGAACAGGATCAGCTGGATGATCGGCGGGCCGATGACCACGGTGCGGCTCTTGGGGTCCTTGAGCAGGGTCAAAAACTCCTTGATGATCAGGGCGATGATGCGGCGGACGCTTTCCATGGGCTCACTCCAGGCTCTTGCGGGTCTTGCGGAAGGCCAGGGTCATGAACACCAGGGCCAGGACGGTCATGCCCGCGAGGTTGGGCAGCAGGACCGAGGCCACGTCGCCCGCCAGAAACAGCGTCTGGACGATGTTGACGAAATAATTGGCCGGAACGACGTAGGCGAGCACCTGGATGAACAGCGGGGTGCTGGACAGCTCGAAGATGAACCCGGACAGGAAAAACGACGGCAGAAAGGCGGCCAGCAGGGCGATCTGCCCGGCCACGAACTGGTTCTTGGCCGTGGACGAGATGAACAGCCCGAGCCCCAGGGTGCCGACCATGAACACGCCGCCAAGCGACAGGAGTAGGGCCAGGGAACCCCGGAACGGGACGTTGAACAGGAACACGGCCATGACGATGCACAGGATCACGCCGCCCATGCCGAGCATGAAATAGGGGATCAGCTTGCCCAGGACGATCTCCAGCCGGCTGACCGGGGTGACCAGCAAGGCCTCCATGGTCCCCCGCTCCCACTCCCTGGCCATGACCATGGCGGTCAGCAGCGTGCCGATCAGGGTCATGATGATGGCCATCAGCCCGGGCACCAGGAAATTCTCGCTGCGGATGGCCTCGTTGAACCAGATGCGCTGGTCGAGGTCCACCAGGCCGACCCGGGTCATCCCCCTGGCCCCGGGCAGGGTCTGCGAGACCGTGGCCAGCCAGCGGTTCCAAGTCATGGTCACATAGCCGAGAATCTGCAGGGCCCGGTTGGAGTCCACCCCGTTGACCACCAGTTGAACCGGGGCCTGGCCGCCGGTCATCAGGCGGCGGGTGAAATCCGACTGCAGACGGATGACCGCGTCCACCTGCCGGTCCAGGAGCATCCGCTCGGCCTCGGCCCAGGAGGTCGTGGGCACCGGGCCGAAATACTCCGAGTGGCGGAAGCGGGCCAGCAGGGTCGAGGCCGTTGGGTCGGGCTTGTCCATGACAAAGGCCACGGGCAGCTTCTTGGGGTCCAGGCTGATGCCGTAGCCGAAGAGCAGGAGCATGACGATGGGAATGACGAAGGCCAGGGCGATGCTCGAGGGGTCGCGGACGATCTGGAGCCATTCCTTGACCAGCAGGGCGCGCAGGCGGTTGAAGTCGAGTCTGTCGCGCACGGTCAGGCCTCCTTCCTTTGCGCCCGGTGGTCTTCCACCAGCTTGATGAACGCCTTCTCGATGGTCGCGTCGCCGTCGGTTCCGGCGAACTCCCGGATTTCGTCCGGGGTGCCCTGGGCCAGCAGCTCCCCGGCCATCATGATCAGCATGCGGTCGCAGTATTCGGCCTCCTCCATGAAGTGGGTGGTGACCACCACGGTCACGCCCCGCTCGGCCAGGGAGTTGATCCGGGCCCAAAACTGCCGCCGGGCCAGGGGATCGACCCCGGAGGTGGGCTCGTCCAGAAAGAGGATGTCCGGCTCGTGCATCAGGGCGCAGGCAAGGGACAGCCGCTGGCGAAAGCCGAAGGGCAGCTCTCCGGACGTGGTCCCGGCCTGGTCGGCCAGGTCCAGGTCGTCGAGCGCCCATTGCACCCGCTCTTCCCGGTGCGATCCGTGCAATCCGTAGACCTTGCTGAAGAAATTCAGGTTCTCGAGCACCGAGAGCTGGCCGTACAAGGAGAACTTCTGGGCCATGTAGCCCAGGTTCTTGCGCGCCTTGGCCGCGGCCCGGCGCAGGTTCAGCCCGCCCACCTCCAGGGTCCCGCCCGTGGCGGGCAGCAGGCCGCAGAGCATGCGGAAGGTGGTCGACTTGCCCGCCCCGTTGGGGCCGAGCAGGCCGAATATCTCCCCCCGCCGAACCGAGAAGGTCAGCCCCTTGACCGCGTAAAAATCGCCGAACCGCCGCTCCAGGCCGTCCACGCTGATGGCCGTGCCGTCGCCGCCGCGCACCTTGCTCACGTTCAGGGCCGGGGGCGCGGCCCCGGTATCGCGGTTGAGCAGGAGCATGAAGCCGTCCTCGAACAGGGGCTCGCTCGGTTCCGGGTCCCGGGCCCCGGCCTCGCCGAACAGGGCCCGCGGCAATTCCGCGTCCCGGGTGACCACTCGGACCCGCCCCGATTCCAGGGTGGCGTCGACGATCCCGGGCTTGCCGAACAGGCGGCTCTGGACCACGCGTGGGATGCCGTCGGGCGTGACCCGCCAGGTCCGGCCCCGCGCCTCTCCGATAAATGAATCCGGCGTGCCCTGGCCGATCAGCTCGCCGTCCTGGAGAATGAAGACCTGGTCGCAGCGGGCCGCCTCGTCCAGGTAGGCGGTGCTGACCAGCACGGTGATATCGTCCTGGCGCACCAGGGTGTCCACGATGGACCACAGCTCGCGCCGCGACAGGGGATCCACGCCCACGGTGGGTTCGTCCAGGAGCAGGAAGCGCGGCGTCTTGAGCAGGGAGCAGGCCAGGCCGAGCTTCTGCTTCATGCCGCCGGACAGCCGCCCGGCCAGCCGTTTGGTGAAGGGGGCCAGGTTGGTCATGGCCATCAGGGATTCGTAGCGCTCCCCGCGCACGTCGAGCCCCACGCCCTGCAGGTTGGCGTAGAGGTCCAGGTTCTCCTGCACGGTCAGATCCTCATACAGCCCGAACCGCTGGGGCATGTAGCCGATGGCCGACTGGATGTCCCGGGCCTGCCCGACCGAGTCCATGCCGAGCACGGTCACGCTGCCCTCGTCCGGGGCCATGATGCCCGTGGCCAGGCGGATGAGCGTGGTCTTGCCCGCGCCGTCCGGCCCGAGCAGGGCGTTGACGCTGCCCGGCGCAAGGGCCAACGAGACGCCGCGCAGGGCCTCCACACGGCCCTTGCCGCGCGCGAAGCTCTTGCGCAGGTCCTTGATCTCCAGGGGAAACGAAACGTTTTCTTCCGGCATGGCCATGCCTAATCCCCGGCTCCGCCCCGCATGGCCGGCTCGGCCGTGGGTTCGAAATGGACCGTGACCGGCATGCCCAGGCGCAGCTCGTTGTCCGGGTCGTGGACGTTCAGCCGGACCTCGTAGACCAGGGAGGTCCGCAGTTCCGGGGTCTCCACGGACCGGGGCGTGAACTCGGCGGTGGAGGAGATGAACCCGACCCAGCCCGCAAAACGCCGGTCCGGCCAGGAGTCGGCCACGGCAAAGCCTCGCATGCCGGGCTTGATCCGCCCGAGCTCGGTCTCGGGCACGTACGTCCTGACCCACTTGGGGTCCATGACGCCCAGGGTGAAGACCGGGCTCTGGGGCGAGGCCATGTCGCCCGGCTCCAGGTTGCGGCTGCGGACCACCGCCTTGGTGGGCGCGTACAACGCGCTTTCGGCCAACTGCACGTTGAGCACGTCCAGATCGGCCTCGAGCCTGTTCAGGGAGGCCTTGGCCGAGGCGATCTCCTCCCACCGGGCCCCCTTTTCCATGAGGATGCGGTTCTGCACCGCCACCTGGTACCGGGCCTTGGCCACGTCGTACTGGGCCAGGGCGTCGTCCAGGTCCTGCTGGGCGTTGGCCCCGCTCTTGAGCAGCCGCGACTGCCGGTCGTACGTCCGCTTGGTCAGGTCGCGCTCGGCCAGGGCCTGACGCTCCTCGGCCCGGGCCTGCCGGATCTCCTCGGGCCGGGACCCGTTCTCCAGCTGGATGACCATGTATTTCTGGGCGTCCACTCCGGCCTGGACGGACTTGATCTGGGCCTCCAGGCGCTGGGTCTTGAGCTGGGCCAGCTTCTGGCCCCCTTCGACCACGTCGCCCTCCTCCACCAGGACGTCCCGGATTCGCTCGCTGTCCCGGAAGGCCAGGTTGACCTGGCGGATGTCCACGTTGCCGTAGAGCACCAGCGCGCCGGTGTCCGCACATTCCGGGCAAAACGCCCGGTACCCCAGGTAACCGCCTCCACCGAGGAGGACCAGAGCCAGTATGATGATGACAACCTTCCGCATACCGTAACGACTTCCTGTTGTTTGGCGCATGGCTTCAGGGCCTTGCGTCCATTGTCGCATCAAGCGCCGTCGAGGGGAAACAATTTTTCGATCAGCCGCTTGAACTCGCCTTTTTCCGCTCCATCCAGCGGCGAGAGCGTCCGCTCCATGAGCCCGAGACATTCGGGCAGGACCCGTTCCACCAGGGCGGCCCCCTTCCCGGTCAGGACGACCACGGTCTGCCGCCGGTCGTCCTCGTCCGGCTGCCGGATGACCAGCCCCTGGCCCTCCAGCCCCCGGATCAGCCCGGACATGGTCGCCCGGGTGATGCCCTGCTCCCGCGCCAGCTCCGAAGGCAGGGCCTGCCAGACCTCCCTGCGCCGCAAAAGCATGAGCACGATCCAGCGGCTATGGCTCAGGCCGTGCGCCTCGAGCACCCGGTCCAGCCGCAGCAGGCATTCGCTGCCCAGGGCCAGCAACCGGACGAATATCTGCACCCCGTTGATATCGGCGTGCGGCAGCACGGCACGGAGCCTGTCGACCATCTCTTCGTCGGGAAAGTCCTTTAGGAAAAACATGACCCCACTTTAGTTAGGCTCCTAACTATTGTCAAGGGGGTCGGCCGAAAAAGGCGGCAGGCCCCTTTCGTGCGCGCGGGGCGAGGCCGTCCATCGCGTATTGCAAGTGATGGGGGGTTGCCGTAGGATGCGGGCTTCACCAGAATTCCAAGGAGTTTTCCCATGCAACTTATTTCCAGCCAGATAGCGGGATACATGGAGCGGTCCTCCTGGATCCGCAAGATGTTCGAGGAGGGCATTGCCCTGAAAAAGCAGTTCGGCGAGGACGCGGTCTGCGACTTCAGCCTGGGCAACCCGGACCTGCCCCCGCCGCCCGCCATCAAGGAAGGGCTCCTGGAGCTGGCCGAACAGGCCGACAAGCCGTTCTTCATGGGCTACATGCCCAACTTCGGCTATCCCGACGTGCGCGAAAAACTGGCCGCCGAGGTGTCCAGGGAACAGGGCGTGCCCGTGACCGCCGACTGCCTGGTCATCACCTGCGGCGCGGCCGGCGCGCTCAACTCGTTCTTCCGGGCCGTGCTCGAACCCGGCGACGAGGTCATGACCCCGGCCCCGTTCTTCGTGGAGTACGGCTTCTACTGCGAAAACCACGGCGCGAGACTCGTCACCGTCCCGGCCAAGCCCCTGACCTTCCAGCTCGACCTGGAGGCCATGGACAAGGCCATCACCGACAAGACCCGCGTGGTCATGCTCAACTCGCCCAACAACCCGTCCGGCGCGGTCTACGACAAGGGTTCCCTGGAAGCCCTGGCCGCCATCCTCGAAAAACACAACGCGAAGCGCGAACGGCCCATCTACATCCTGGCCGACGAGCCCTACCGGTTCCTGGCCTTCGACGGCGTGGACGTGCCCAGCCTGCTGCCCATCTACAAGTACACCGTGGTCTGCTCGTCCTTCTCCAAAAACCTGTCCATGGCCGGCGAACGCATCGGCTACGCCCTGGTCAACCCGGCCCTGGAGGACAAGGCAACCCTGGTCGGCGCCGTGACCCTGACCAACCGCATCCTCGGCTTCGTCAACGCCCCGGCCCTGGCCCAGAAACTCATGGCCCACGCGCTCGGCTCGGGCGTGGACATCTCCATCTACGACAACCGCCGCAAGGCCATGGCCGAAGTCCTGGACTACGCGGGCTACGAATACACCATGCCCAAGGGCGCGTTCTACTTCTTCCCCAAAGCGCCCGGCGGCGACGACGTCAAATTCTGCGCCGCGCTCCAGGAAGAAAAAATCCTGGCCGTGCCCGGCTCCGGATTCGGCTACCCCGGCTTCTTCCGCCTGTCCTTCTCCGTGGAGGACAAGATCATCCCCCGCTCCAAACAAGGCTTCGCCGCCGCCCTGGCCAAATTCAAGTAACCGACCGCCAGTGACTATAAAAAGGAGTGGAGGCGCTTTGCGCCTCCACTCCTTTTTTTGCCTCCGGCAGCCGGGGGAAGGGGAGGAAAAACCCTTTGAAAAGGGTTCTTTCCTCCCCTTCCCCCGGACCCCCATCCCCTCCTTTTCCCAAACTTTTTGGTGCCGCTTCGCGGATGGCGGGAGCGCGTTTTATATGGCTCTCTTTCCAGCTCAGTCCAATACGCCGCCTTCTCAGCTCTCCATTGCCCTCGTCCACCCAGGCGGCGTGGGCAACCGTCCCGAAGGGATCGCGCCCGGCCAATCCCCTCTTACAACCGACCTCATACCCGTCTCCCTCCTTCGCCACAGGCGACCCAAAAAGTTTGGGAGGGGGTCCAGGGGGAACCCTTTTCAAAGGGTTCCCCCTGGCGGGGCCTGGGGCAGCGCCCCAGCGGGGTCCGGGGCGGCACCCCAACCGCCGAAGGCTTCCCCCATAACGCAAAAGGCGCGCCCCGTTGCCGGGACGCGCCTGGAACACACGAGCCTGTCGTGATCAGAACTTTTCGAACCCGTCCTTGCCGGGCTTGCCACCGGTCAGGGCCGGGGCCGGGGTCCGGACGGCCACCGTGGACCGGGCCGTCGGGGCCGGGCCGGAGGTTCGGTGCAGCTTGAAGTAACTGACGGTCTGTTGCAGCTGGACGGCCTGGCCGGAGAGTTCCTCGGAGGTGGAGGAGGTTTCCTCGGAGGCCGCGGCATTCTGCTGGATGACGTGGTCGAGTTCCAAGGTGGCCGCGTTGATGTCGGCCGCGCCGGCGTTCTGTTCCTGCGTGGAGGCGTTGATTTCCCGGATGAGTTCCGAGGTCTTCTGGATATCCGGGACGAGCCGTTCGAGCATTTTCCCGGCGCGGTTGGCCACGTCCATGCTCGAAGCGGACAGTTCGCTGATCTCGTTGGCCGCGATGCCGGACCGCTCGGCGAGCTTGCGCACCTCGGCGGCAACCACGGCGAACCCCTTGCCGTGTTCCCCGGCGCGGGCGGCCTCGATGGCGGCGTTCAGGGCCAGGAGGTTGGTCTGGCGGGCGATCTCCTCGATGATGGAGATCTTCTCCGCGATGTTGCCCATGGCCTCGACCGCCTCGGCCACGGCCTCGCCGCCCTCCCGGGCGTCCTTGGCGGCCCGGGCGGCCAGGGATTCGGTGGCCTTGGCGTTGGAGGCGGTGGTCTCGATGGAGGCGCTCATCTGCTCGATGGCGCCGGACAGCCGGTCCACGCCCGCAGCCTGGGCGGTCGCGCCCTGGGCCAGGGCCTCGGCCGTGGCCGACAGCTCCTCGGCCCCGGAGGCGACGTTCTCGCTGCCGGACTGGATGTCCTCGACCACCGCGCCGATGCTGGCGACCATGTCCCGGAAGGAGTCGCGCAACCGGGCCAGTTCGCCGCTGAACCTTCCGGAGAGGTCCACGGACAGGTCGCCGCCGCTGACCTGGGCCGACTTCTCGGCGATGATGCCGAGGGGCCGCGACACGAGCCTGCGGATGATCGCGTAGACCAGGACGAGGATGACGACAAGGGCCACGGTGCCGACCAGTATGAGTCCGTACCGCATCCTGTCGGCTTCCTGGAGAAAGTCGTCGCGCTCGGCGGCCAGGGCCACGATCCAGCCGGTGCGTTCGACCTGGCCGAAGGCCATGTACTTGAGCGCGCCCTTCCATTCGTACTCGATGAAACCGTTCTTTTGGCGCAGCCCCTCCTGGATGAAGCTTTGTCCGCTCATGTCCTTGAAGATCAGCGAACCATCCGGGTGGGCCAGGATCTTGCCGGTGCGGTCGAACATGTAGCAGTAGCCGTTGTCGCCGATCTTGATCGGGGAGAGGTAGTTGGAAACCGCCTCGCCCTGCACGGACATGCCCACATAGCCCACGGTCCTGCCGTCGCGCTTGACGGCGCGGACGAATGCGATCCTGGGCTTGTTGGTGGCCGGAGACAGGGTCACTTCCGAGATGTACTCGTCCCGGCCCTCGGTGATGATGGCCTTGTAGTAGGGCCGCGAACGGTAGTCCTTGCCCCGCCCGCCCGGATTGGTGGTGACCACGCTGACGCCCTTCGCGTCGTGCACGAACAGGGATTCCAGCATGGGATCCTGGGCCTGGGCCTTGAGCAGCCAGGCCTCGGCCCGCCGCCAGTCGCCGTCCGACGCGGCCTCGACCACCTCGTCCGAGGAAGCGGCCAGGCCGAGGAACCGCATGCGGTCATCGATCCAGCCGTCCAGGGTGGCGGTGACGCTGCGCGTGTTCTGGCCCAGGGTTTTCTGAACCACCGACAGGGTCAGGTTCTTGGTCCCGATGGATACCCAGACCAGGAAAAAAACGACCATGGCGAGCAGCAGCAGCGCCAGTACGGCGACCAGCCTTTGCCCTATGCCTATATTGGAAAGTTTCACTTGTTCCCTCTCTTGTGGAGTTTTGCCCTGACCATAGGCTCAGTTCCCGTCATTTTTCCACTCCCGCGCGGCAATGGGGCATTTTTATAACAACCACGGCAACTGCTATATAGACGGAATGAACGGAGTGCTGCCCGGCCCCGAATGGCGGAGTTAAAAAATTTGGCCCCATCCCGGCGGCCAGGCGGCGAAGTCCAAATTCTTGTACCGTCCGGCCAAGCTGCAACGCTTGGACACACGAACTCATTTACTATTTAACTCATTGTAATTGCAGTATTAAAATATTTTTCTCTTACTGCCATCGGTCTTGGCACGGTCGGTGCAATAAGAAAAACATCTTCCTTTTTTTGCACCGAGAAAGTCACAGGCCTCCGCAAGGAGGCCTTTCTCGTTTCCGGGGGAATTCCCCTACGGGGACGTGTTTCGCAGGTGTCGAGAGAACGTTCCCCGCCAAGGGGAAACCGTATCGGCAGGCATCCCGGCCCGACGACACCCGGGCGTGAAGCCGCCCCTGGACGATCGGCCCCGGTGGCGCTGCAAGGCGAACCGGACATGAAATGAAAAAAAGCCGGTCCGGGCAATCCCCGAACCGGCTTTCTCTTTGGCGTGATGCGCCCGGTTACTTTTCGTAGACCGCGCCGCGCGAGGCCGAGGTGACCAGCTTGGCGTAGCGCCGCAGGAACGGCGACTTGATCTCCTTGACCACGGGCTTGTGGGTCTTTTTGCGTTCTTCGAGCTCGGCATCGTCCACCAGCAGGTTGATCTTGCGGGCCGGGATGTCGATCTCGATGCGATCGCCCTCGCGGATCAGTCCCACCGGGCCGCCCGCGGCGGCTTCCGGGGAGATGTGGCCGATGGCCGCGCCACGCGTGCCACCCGAGAACCGGCCGTCGGTGATCAGCGCCACGGACTCGCCCAGCCCCATGCCGGAGATGGCCGAGGTGGGGGTGAGCATCTCGCGCATGCCCGGGCCGCCCTTGGGTCCTTCGTACAGGATGACAACCACGTCCCCGGGCTTGATCTCGTTGCCCAGGATGGCGGACACGGCCTCCTCCTCGCTGTTGAAGACCCGGGCCACGCCGGTGTTTCGCATCATCTCCGGGGCCACGGCGGACTGCTTCACGCAACAGCCCTCGGGCGCGATGTTGCCGTACAGGATGGCGATGCCGCCCTCTTTGGAGTACGGCTCGCCGATGGGCCGGACGATGGTGTGGTTGGTCACCTTGGCGTCCAGGTCCTTGAGGTTCTCGCCCAACGTCTTGCCGGTCACGGTCATGACGTCGAGGTTGAGCAGGTCCTTCTTGACCAGCTCGCTCATGACGCCCGGGATGCCGCCGGAC
The DNA here is from genome assembly GCF_001874525.1 of Pseudodesulfovibrio hydrargyri. NCBI lineage: Bacteria > Pseudomonadati > Thermodesulfobacteriota > Desulfovibrionia > Desulfovibrionales > Desulfovibrionaceae > Pseudodesulfovibrio > Pseudodesulfovibrio hydrargyri. The sequence continues at coordinate 443,078 of NZ_LKAQ01000004.1, forward strand.
TCCTCGAGGTCCTGCATGTAGTGCGGACCGGCCGGGGCGAGCTTGCACAGGTTGGGCGTCTTCATGCTGATTTCGTTGAACATCTGAAGCGAAAGATCGAGATCCGCCTCGGCGAACAGGGCGGGCAGATGCAGGGTGGTGTTGGTCGAACAGCCCAGCGCCATATCCATGGTCACCGCGTTGTGCACCGACTTTTCGGTGACGATGTCGCGCGGCCGGATGTCGCGCTCGAACATCTCCATGACCTGCATGCCCGCCTTCTTGGCCAGACGGATGCGGGCGGACATGACCGCCGGGATGGTCCCGTTGCCGGGCAGGGCCAGGCCGATGGACTCGGCCATGCAGTTCATGGAGTTGGCCGTGAACATGCCCGCGCACGAGCCGCAGGTGGGACACGCGCCCGCCGTGTATTCCTCCAACTCCTCCTCGGTCATCTTGCCCGCGCGGACCTTGCCCACGCCCTCGAACACGGTGATCAGGTCCGAGGTCTTCTTGTGCCCGGCCAGCATGGGGCCGCCGGACACGAGCACGGCCGGGATGTTCAGGCGGAGCATGGCCATGAGCATGCCGGGCACGATCTTGTCGCAGTTGGGGATGCAGACGATGGCGTCGAACGGGTGCGCCGTGGCCATGATCTCCACCGAGTCGGCGATGATCTCGCGGCTGGGCAGGGACATCCTCATGCCCTCATGGTTCATGGCCAGGCCGTCGCACACGCCGATGGCCGGGAACTCGAGCGGGGTGCCGCCCGCCATGCGGATGCCCGCCTTGACGGCCTCGGCGATGGTATCCAGATGGACATGACCGGGAATGATCTCGTTCTGGGCGTTGCATACGCCGATCAGGGGCCTGTCCATCTCTTCCTTGGACAACCCGCTCGCATACAGCAGCGAACGGTGCGGGGCCTTCTCCAATCCACCAGTCATCTTCTTGCTACGCATCACAATACCTCTCGGGTTACGGAAATTCGGGGAGCCAGTTCACTACCGATAAGGGCGGCCTGTCAACTTTTTTAACTCCCCGCCCATTTTTTCCGTGCTTTTCAGTGCGCTCATACGTCTATAGAATAGTAGAGGCTGCCACTGTTTCCCCCAAGGAGCGCATGCGATGCATCTGTTTTTCAAGCCAACCCAATCCCCCGAGGACTGGCGCGAATTCCTGGCCTCCCCCGAAAAACAATGGAAAAAAGGCTGCTCCGCCAAGGAGCTGGCCTATGCGTGGGAGACCGCCCACGGCTGGCCGCCCGAGGTGGCCGCCCTGCTCAAAAGCGACCCCGACTTCGCCGGTCTGGAGATGGTCCTGGCCATCCCCGAACACAAGGTCCCCCTGCCGGGACCGGGCAATCCGTCGCAAAACGACCTCTTCGTCCTGGCCGGAAACGGGTCCGGGCCGGTGGCGGTCATGGTCGAGGGCAAGGCGGCGGAACCCTTCGGCCAGCCGCTGGGCCAGTGGCGGCAGGGCACCTCAAACGGCAAGCGGCGACGGCTCGCCCACCTGCAGGAGATCCTCGGCCTGCCGGGCGAGTTGCCGGACTCGGTCCGCTACCAGCTGCTGCACCGCACGGCCTCGTCGCTCATCGAGGCCCGCCGCTTCCACGCCCGGGCCGCCACCATGCTGGTCCACTCCTTCAGCCCCACCCACCAGTGGTTCAACGACTTCGCGGCCTTCCTGGACCTCTTCGGGGTCAACGCCAAGCCCGGCCAGCTCCACCGCGTATCAAAAGACACCGAGGTCCCCCTGTACGCGGGCTGGGCCACGGGCAGGCCCGCCGCGCCCTGACGGCACGACAATAAAAAAGCCCCGCCGGTCATCCGGCGGGGCCTTGCCTTGAAGAAGGGATAGCAAGGGAAGTGCTATTCTTTGGAGATGGTGTCGGCCGGAAACTGTCCGGCTGCTTCGCCTCGGGCGACGGTTAGGGTTACGGAGCCTAGCGGCCCATGTCCACGTGGAAGGGCCAGGCCATGATGCCGCCCTCCATGACCTTGACGTTGGTCCACCCACGGGCCTCGAGGATGCGCTGGGCCTCGTAGCCGCGCATGGAGATCTTGCAGAAGGCGATGATCTCCGCGTCCTTGTCCACGGGCAGCTTGTCCTGGGCGTTGCGCAACGCGCCCAGGGGGATGAGGGTCTCCCCCACGTTAAGGCGCATGGCCTCGAACTCGCCCGGGGCGCGCACGTCCAGGATGAACGGCTTCTCGCCGTTGTCCAGCCTGGCCTTGACCTCGGCGTTGCCGATGCCGGTCATCCGGCCGCACATCTTGTTGTCCAGGATGTGGGCCGTGGTGATGAAGTGGTCGATGGCCAGGGAGAACGGCGGCGCGTAGGGCAGGTCCGCGGTGTTCACGTCCAGGACCGTGTTGCCGTTCATGACGGCCATGGCCGCCTCGGCCAGCTGGCGGTTGACCTCGCCCGGGCCCACGCACTGGAAGCCCAGGATGCGGCCGGTCCTGGCGTCGGCCACCATCTTGGAGACCAGCAGACGCGCGCCCATGAAGCCGGGCCGGTCCAGGCTGGCGTTGGTGGCCGTGACCACCTCGAAGCCCTCGTCCCGGGCCCGCCTTTCGGACAGGCCGGTGGCCCCGGCGGACAGGTCGAAGACCTTGCAGATGCCGCTGTTCACCGTGCCGGGAAAGGTCCGCGCATCGCCCAGAACCATGTTGTCCGCGGCCACACGAGCCTCCAGGTTGGCCAGGTCGCCGTAGGGGGCGAAGACCTTCTTGCCGGTGATGCGGTGGTTGATCTCCACGCAATCGCCCGCCGCATATATGTTCGGATCGGACGTGCGCATGTACTCGTCCACGGTGACGCCGCCGAAGGAGCCGATGGCCAGGCCCGCATCGCGCGCCAGGTCCGCGTTGGGGACCACGCCGATGGAGACCACAGCCAGTTCGCAGGGAACCGTCGTGCCGTCCTTGAGCCGGACTCCGGTCAACTTGCCGCCTTCGCCCAGGAACTCGGCCACGCCGTTGTCGGTGTGCACGGTCACGCCCTTGGAGGCCACGTGCTTCTCGACCAGCTTGGCCATTTCCCAATCCAGGAACGTGAGCAGCTGGGAGAGCATCTCCACCACGCTGACGTTCATCCCGGATTTGGTCAGGGCCTCGCAGACCTCGATGCCGATCAGCCCGCCGCCCACGATGACGGCGTTCTTGACCCGGCCCGCGTCCACCAGGCCGCGCAGCCTGTCCGCGTCGCGCATCTCGGACAGCGAGCACACGCCGTCCAGGTCGATGCCCGGGATGGGCGGGCGGCGCGGGTTGGCGCCGGTGCAGAGAATGAGCTTGTCGTACTCCACGGTGGATGTCTCTCCGCTGCCCAGGTCGATGCCGGACACGGTCCTGTTTTCGCGGTCGATGGCGGTCACTTCCGTATTCACCTTTGCGTTCACGCCCTTGGCGGCGGCGAAGAACGCGGGATCGCGCACCACGCCCGTGGGCGTGGCCAGCAGCGAGTCTCTCTCATCGAAGTCGCCTCCGATGTAGTAGGGATAGCCGCACGAGGCCATGGACAATTCCGGGGCCTTCTGCAACAGGGTCACTTCGGCCTCGGCGTCCAGACGCCTGGCCCGCGCGGCGGCTTTGGGTCCGGCGGCGGAGCCGCCTATGACAACGATCTTTTGTGCACTCATGCCATTCCTCCTTTGGGTCTCCCCCCGGCCGTGCCGGGGGAAAATGGGTTGGCGATGTTCCGGTGCCCAAAAACGAATCATGCCGGGGGTCGGACCAACCCCATCTCCTTGGAGCGGCCACCCTACGCCGGAGCAAGGCGCGATCCATTGATCGAGATCAATGCAATCCGTTTTTTTAAGAAAAAAGGGATGTTCAGGCAGGGGCCCGGAAGGGAGGACAAAGAAAAGGCCCCGCCGGGCGAAACGGCGGGGCCTTGGTTTTTAGGAGAAGAAGGTTGAAGGGTGTCGGTCTACGGCCTGTCCGAGCGGCTCGAAGCGAAGGCTCCGCTGGGGAACATCGCGGTGGGCTTGGCCACGGCGGACGAGTCCTCGGGCATGACCATCTCGGCGTGGATGTCGCCGATGTGCTCGCGGTAGGCGATGATGTCCTGGACCGTGCACATGGCCATCTGGTGCTTGAGGGCAAAGGCCACGATCTCGTGCAGCTTGGCCATGGTCCCGTCCGCGTTGGTCAGCTCGGCGAGCACGCCGCACGGCCCGAGTCCGGCCAGACGGCTCAGGTCCACGGTGGCCTCTGTGTGGCCGCCGCGCTCGAGCACCCCGCCGGGCTTGGCGCACAGCGGAAACACGTGGCCCGGGCTGGCCAGGTCGGCCGGCACGGCGTCCGGGGCCGCAGCCGCCTTAACCGTGGTCAACCGGTCCGCCGCGGACACGCCGGTGGTCACGCCTTTGGCCGCCTCGATGGAGATGGTGAAGGCCGTGTTGAAGGCGCTGGTGTTGTTTTCGACCATCATGGGCAGGCCGAGCGAATTGATCTTCTCTTCGGTCATGCACAGGCAGACGATGCCGCTGCATTCGCGGATGAGCATGGCCATATGCTCATTGGTCAGGGTCTTGGCCGAGAAGATGAGGTCGCCCTCGTTTTCCCGGTCCGCATTGTCCGTGACCAGCACTCCGCTGCCCTTGCGCAGGGACTTGAGCGCTTTTTCGACCCGCGAGATGGGGCCGCCGAACTGTTTGAGGATTGGCTGATCCATCATGAATCTCCTTTGGTAAAGAGTATGAATGAATCAGGGCGCGTGGACAGGCGGACGAACGCAGGCGCTCGCCGCGGCGGCGGTGGCCCCGGCGGGGAACCCGCCCGGCAACGGCCGCTGGACTGCCTCATTCTCTTCATTCCGGACTGTTACCGTCGGCCCCGGATTCGCACCGGGTCTGCTGGACCCCCTCCACCCGGAGGGGCGCTCGCGGGCTCACCGGCATTGCCGGATCACCGCCGGTGGGGACTTCCACCCCGCCCTGAGAACAAGTTGGCTATAGCCATAAGACCGAACTGACTCACAAGTCAACCAATACCGGCACATTCCATAGGGTTTTTGCCCGTCCGTCCGAAGGACGCCGCGCAACCGTCCGAAGACACGGGCGATCGGCCCGGCGCGGCGGTCCGCCAGGGCCGTGCCGGGACCGCAAAAGGCGGCCCGACATCCTTGCTCCCATCCTGTTTTCGGTGTAGTGCTCACAGCCATGCACGAAATGTCGATTGTCGAATCCATCCTCGGCATCCTGCGCGAAGAGATGGTCAAGTACGACGGCCAGAAGCTCAAGAAGGTGACCCTCAAGAACGGCCGCTTGGCCGGGGTGGTCACCGAGTCCCTGCAATTCGCCTGGGAGGCCCTGATTCCGGGCGGCGAATTCGACGGGGCCGAACTCGAAATCATCGAGGTGCCGGTGAAGGTGGCCTGCGGCGAATGCGGAGAGGTATTCAGCCCGGAGCACACCCGGTGCATGCCCTGCCCCAAGTGCGAGGCCCTGCTGGGCCACAAGGTGCTGGAGGGCAAGGAGCTGCTCATCGACTCCATCGAAGTGGACGACCAGCAATAAAGAAGGAGTGACCATGTCCAAGGAAGTGACCATAGTCCGCAACGTGCTCGAGGCCAACGACCGCCTGGCGGACGAACTGCAGAAGAATTTCCGGGTCAAGAAGATCCTGTGCCTGAACCTGATGAGTTCGCCCGGCGCGGGCAAGACCACCCTGCTCGAACGGACCCTGAGCGACCTGCGCGACGAGTTCAAGATGGCCGTCATCGAGGGCGACCTGCAGACCGACAACGACGCCCAGCGCGTGGCCGCCACCGGGGCCCAGGCCGTGCAGATCAACACCGAGGGCGGCTGCCATCTGGATTCCGGCATGGTCATGGACGCGCTCAAGGCCATCGACACCGAGGGCCTGGACATCCTGTTCGTGGAGAACGTGGGCAACCTGGTCTGCCCGGCCGAGTTCAACGTGGGCGAGGACTACAAGGTCACCCTGCTGTCCGTGGCCGAGGGCGACGACAAACCCGAGAAATACCCGTTCATGTTCCACATCTCCGCGGTCATGCTCCTGAACAAGGTGGACCTGCTGCCCTACGTGGACTTCGACCTGAAAAAGGCCGAGAACCACGCCAAGAAGCTGAACAAGGACATCGAGGTCATGCCCATCTCCGCGCGCACCGGCGAAAATCTGGAGCAGTGGTACGACTGGCTCAGGAAAAAGCGCGCCGAGAAGCTCTAATCGATCTCGCACAACCGACCTTCAAGGGCCACCCGGACGGGCGGCCCTTTTTCTTTGCGGTTGCCCGGCCCGCGCGCCACGCGTTATGGTCCGGGAAACCGCCCAAGGAGCATCCCATGAAACGACTGGTGTTCGTCCCGCTTATCCTCTGCCTTGTCTGGTCCGCCCCCGCCCTGGCAGGTGTGGGTATGACCGAGACCGTGTTCAGGGACGACGGACGCGGCCGGACGCTGAAGACCCATATCTGGTATCCCTGCGACGGCGGCCAAGCCTCGCGCTTCGCGGAAAACGCGGTCTTCGAGGGGATCGACGCGGTCAGGGACGGGGCCGTCCGGCCCGGCAGCTATCCCCTGTACGTCCTGCTCCACGGGACCACGGGCAACTGGCGCAACCTCTCCTGGCTGGCGGCGCGACTGGCCGAAAACGGGGCCGTGGTCTGCGCGGCCGACCATCCGAGCTACACCTCGGGAGACGCCGACCCGGCCTCGGTCCTGCGCGCCTGGGACCAGCCCCTGGACGCGAGTTTTCTGGCGCGGGAGATGCTGCGCTCCCGGTTCAAGGGCGTCATCGCCCCGGACAAGGTCTTCGCCGTGGGCTACTCGCTGGGCGGCTACAGCGCCCTGGCCCTGGCCGGTGCCCGGCTCGACCTGCGCCGCTACGTCGCGTTCTGCGCCGAAAACCGTGACCGCTCATGCCGTTATTTCCGCCCCGCCCTGCCGGGCCTGACCGAACAAGACTTCGAGTCGGCCGCGCGGGACCTGTCGGACGCCCGGTTCAGCAAGGTCGTGGCCGTCGCGCCGGGATTCGTGGAGTCGTTCACGCCCGCGTCCCTCAAGGGAATCGCCATCCCGGCCCTGATCATCGGCGGGGGCAAGGACCGGAACATCCCGCCCTCCACTCACTTCTACCCCCGGTTCGAGGACTTTCCGCCCAACCTGGCCTACCGGGAGATACCCGACGCCTCGCACTTCGCCTTCATGCAGATCTGCAAGCCGGGCGCGCTGGAAATCCTGGCCGAGGAGGACGCAACGTTCGTCTGCATGGACTACGACGGCGACCGGCGGGCCATCCACGACCGGCTGTACCGCTACGTCGTGGAGTTCCTCCAGCCCGAAGCCGACTGAGCCGCCCGAACGGCCCGGCCGAAATCAGGCGAATTTTTCGCCCGGTTTTTATTGGCAACCCGGTTTTGCGGTTGTACGGTGGGTCCATGCCGTTTCCCAGGAACCTACCGCTCGAGGCCGTGTTCGCCTCCATCGCCGACGGACTGTTCACCGTGGACGCGGACTGGAACGTGACCTATTTCAACGAGGCCGCCCGGCGCATCACCGGCATCTCCGAGGAGGACGCCCTGGGGCGCAAGTGCTGGGACGTGTTCCGCTCGTCCCTGTGCGACGGACAATGCGCCCTCAAGGCGTGCATCCACCAGGGCGGGCGGATCGTCAACAAGTCCATCTTCATTGTCCGCTCGGACGGCACCACCCTGCCCATCTCCATCTCGGCCTCGCCGCTCAAGGACCGCGACGGCAACGTGGTCGGCGGGGTGGAGACCTTCCGCGACCTGACCGACATCCATGTTTCCCGGCAGCAGGCCAAGGACATCTACCGCTTCGAGAACATCGTGGGCCGCTCCCAGGCCCTGGAAAAGATCTTCCGCATCCTGCCCCAGGTCAGCCGGTCCGAGGCGACCACCCTGCTCCTGGGCAAGAGCGGCACGGGCAAGGAGCTCTTCGCCCGGGCCATCCACTCCCTGAGCCCGCGCAAGGACGGACCGTTCGTGGCCGTGAACTGCGGGGCCCTGCCCGACGCCCTGCTCGAATCCGAACTGTTCGGCTACAAGGCGGGCGCGTTCACCGACGCGCGCGCGGACAAGCCGGGCCGGTTCGAACTGGCCGACGGCGGCACGGTCTTCCTGGACGAAATCGGGGACATGCCCCAGAACCTCCAGGTCAAGCTGCTGCGCTTCCTCCAGGAAAAGACCTTCGAGCCGCTGGGCGGCGTCACCCCGGTCCGCGCCGACGTGCGCGTGGTGGCCGCCACCAACCGCGACCTCGAGGAAGCCGTGGCCGAGGGGACCTTCCGCCAGGACCTCTTCTACCGCCTCAACGTGGTCACCCTGACCCTGCCGCCCCTGACCGAGCGCCAGGAGGACCTGCCCCTGCTCATCGACCACTTCCTGGCCGAGTTCAACGGCCTGCGCGACAAGGCCATCCGGGGGATCAGCGAGGACGCCCTGCACGTGCTCATGCACCACGACTTCCCGGGCAACGTGCGCGAGCTGGAAAACATCCTGGAATACGCCTTCATCCTCTGCCCGGACGGGTTCATCCAGGTGGAGCACCTCCCGGAATACCTGCACCCCGCCGCGGGACGTGACCATGCGCCCGACGGGCTGTCCGGCACCATGGACGCCATCAAGCGCCGCGCCGCGCGCCAGGCCGTGCGCCGCAACAACGGCGGGCGCATGGCCGCCTGCCGCGAGCTGGGGATCACCAAGGACACCCTGCGCCGCTTGCTGGCCGATCCGGAAACGGGCGAATAATTCGTCCTCGCCCTTGCACATCGGGCGCATAAATCGCCCCACACCCTTCTGACGAAACAACTAACACACTGTTTTTACATAATATTTTATTTGGCACGGTCTATGCTCAAAGCAGCATAACCGGTGCGGGTCCTGCCGGATTTTTTTGGAGAGAGACGATGCGATCGGATTCCGCCAAGCTGATTTGCCTGGCGTGCTACCAGGACCGACTGGCCTCCGTGTGCGAGAACGCGGACGGATACAAGCTATTTGAAATACGCGATCATAAATCTTACCCCGCAGGCCTCCTATCCCTTCCCTCAAAGGACCCTATGGACAGGACATCCGCCATATTGGCCTGCGGGGTAACCTTTTTTCTGTGCGGCGCCATCTGCAACCGCACCCGCAACGCCCTGGAACGGGCCGGGGTCACTGTCATCCCCTGGCTGACCGGCACCGAGGGGCAGGTGCTGGATGGATTCCTACACGACAGACTGGCCGATCTGGCCATGCCCGGGGCCGCGGTTTGACATTTCCCCCACTGTGGTTATCTCTCTGTAACCCGGCCGCGGCCGTTCGCCGGCCGGGTTCTACGTGTACTTCTAAGGCGGCTACGGGTCGCCGTTTTTCAGGAGAATCATATGAGTGGTTGTGAAGGATGTGCGTCCGCCTCGCCTGACGGAACCTGCACCAGCGCCACGGGTTGCGACAAGCCCGAAGATCAGAAACTGCAAAAGACCCTGAGCCGCATCAAACACAAGATCGTGGTCATGTCCGGCAAGGGCGGCGTGGGCAAGTCCACCGTGGCCGCCAACATCGCCGTGGCCCTGTCCCTGGCCGGCAAGAAGGTCGGCCTGCTCGACGTGGACGTGCACGGCCCGAGCGTGCCCCGCCTGCTCTCCCTCAAGGGCCAGCAGCCCCACATCGGCGACGAGGTCATGGAACCCGTGCCGTGGAGCAAGAACCTGTCCGTCATGTCCCTGGGCTTTCTGCTTCAGGACGACCGCCAGGCGGTGATCTGGCGCGGCCCGGTCAAGATCGGCCTTATCAAGCAATTCGTCGAGGACGTCATGTGGGGCGACCTCGACTACCTCATCGTCGACTGCCCCCCGGGCACCGGCGACGAGCCCCTGTCCACCCTGCAGACGCTGGGACCCACCGCCATGGCCGTCATCGTCACCACCCCCCAGGGCGTGGCCATCGACGACGTGCGCCGGTCCGTGTCCTTTGTCGGCGAGGTCGGCAACCGCGTGCTCGGCATCGTCGAAAACATGTCCGGCTTCGCCTGCCCCGACTGCGGCAAGGTGCACCAGATCTTCAAGTCCGGCGGCGGCGAGGAACTCGCCAAGGAATCCGGCGTCCAGTTCCTCGGCCGCATCCCCCTGGACCCGGCCGTGGCCGACTCGGGCGACGAAGGCTACCCGTTCATGAAGGTCCACCGCGATACCGCCACCGGCAAGGCCATGGAACAGGTCATCGCCCCCATCCTCGCCCTCCCCGACCCGCCCAAGGCGTAACCGGGAAACCGTAATACCAAAAGGCCGGGCATGCGACGCATGCCCGGTCTTTTTTTACCGCCCCGGTCCATTCCCCGTCGCCCCGCCCGCTTCGGGTAGCCCCCCCGCCTCGATTTTTTTCTTTCTCTCCATTCTCGCACAACGAATTATCTTTTCATGACAATACGGATTTCGGAGCGCGTGCTGTCCGCCATGCCAAGCGTGACGCCCGGCGTCGCCCCCCTGTGCGGTCAGGCCCGCCCTGGGATGACCGTTCCTTTTTTTCCACACGGGAACACAACAATTCCTCCTCCCCGATGGAGCTGTCGCCCGACCCGTGATAGACTCGGGGAAAAAGGAGCGAACCTATGCTTATTACGCTTGAAGGAAAGAAAGCCCTGGTCACCGCCTCTTCCGGCGGGATCGGATACGCCATAGCCAAGGGACTGGCCGAGAGCGGCGCAACCGTGATTATCAACGGGCGCAGCGAACAAAGCGTCCTTGCGGCAAAGGAGAGAATGTCGGCCGAACTGCCCGTGGCGTCGTTGCTGACGGCCGCCGCCGACCTCTCCGACGCGGCGGGGTGCGCCAGGTTGTTCCGCGCCGTGCCCGAGCTGGATATTCTGGTGAACAACGCCGGAATTTACGGCCCCGGCGATTTCTTCGAAACCGGCGACGAGGTCTGGGACGCCCACTGGCAGACGAACGTCATGTCGGGCGTCCGCCTCTCCCGCGCCTACCTCCCGGCCATGCGGGACAAGGGCTGGGGGCGCATCGTGTTCATCTCCTCGGAGTCCGCCCGCAACATCCCCTCGGACATGATCCACTACGGCGTCTCCAAGACGGCGTTGCTGGCCCTCTCGCGGGGCATCGCCAAACGCGTGGCCGGAAGCGGCGTCACCGTGAACGCGGTATTGCCCGGCCCGACACTCTCCGACGGCTTCGCGGCCCTGGTGGCCGACGAGATGGCCCGCACGGGCAAGAGCCTGGAGCAGATCGGGCGGGAATTCGTGCAGGCGCATCGTTCAAGCTCGGTCATCGGCCGCGCCGCGCGCGTGGAGGAAGTGGCCAGCATGGTCGTCTACGTTTGCTCGGAACAGGCCTCGGCCACCAGCGGAGCCGCCCTGCGCGTGGACGGCGGGGTCGTGGACGACATCGTATAAGGAAACGAGGACCATCTCCCTTGCCGGGAACGGGCGGCGGGGATATCCCCCGCTACCCGCACTCGGCGGGGCTGACGAACCGAAGGATCCTGCCGGACGCGCGGCGGAAGGCGGCCACCACCCCGGGGTCGAACTGGGTGCCCGCGCCGCGTTCTATTTCGCGGCAGGCGCGGTCGATGTCGAGGGCGGCGCGGTAGGGACGGTTCTGGAGCATGGCGGACAGGGAGTCGGCCACGCTGATGATACGCGCGCCGAGGGGGATGCCCGCGCCTGTCAGGCCGTGGGGATAGCCGGTGCCGTCCCAGCGCTCGTGGTGATGCAGGACCATGTCGACCACGCCGAGCCGGTTGAGGGCGGCCACGGGTTCGAGAATGGCGGCCCCCGCCTCGGGGTGCCGACGCACGGCCCGCCATTCGGCGGCGGTCAGGGGGCCCTGTTTCTTGAGCACCGAATCGGGCACGCCGATCTTGCCGATGTCATGGAGGTGTCCGGCCACGTGGATGACGGCGGCCTGGCTCGGGGTCAGGCCCATGGCCAGAGCCAGGGCGCGGGCGGCCTCGGCCACCTCGTCCGAATGCATGGAGGTGTGCGGGTCCTTGGCGTCGATGGCGTTGCCCAGGGACTCGGCGAACTGGTGCAGGGCCGTGGTCACGAAATGGGTCTGGTCCGGGCTGGCCGGAGACGGCCCCGGCAGGGGAGGAAGGGCTGCCGGGGCCGTGCGGGAAGGGTTCATGGCTAGGCTGCCCTGCCTTTGGCCAGGACGGTCAGGGAATCGAGATTGCGCATGATCAGCCGGTGCAGGACGTTGTCCTCGCCGCCGCCTTCCACCGCGCGCCCGGCCGCGATGCGGAAGCTGACGCGGGCCTCCTCGTATTTGCCGGACATCTGGTAGACCAGGGCCATGTTGTTGCGCACCTTGGCCTCGTGCAGGGGCGAATTCATGGCCCGGGCCAGGCTGTCGGCCTGGGTCAGCTGGAACAGGGCGTCGCCGGGACGGCCTTCGTTGCAGGCGCGCATGCCTTCGCGGTTGAGCATGCCGAGTTTCTTGAGGTCGCTCATGGACTTCTCCTAGGGTTGGATGTTTTCCGGCCGCCCGAAGGCGGACCGGCCGGTACATCGGCCCGGATTCGAAGCATGGCGCCCGCCCCTTGGCGCGAATACTGTGGTCGGTGCGATTGGCATGGAGAGACAATATTGAAAACGATTTTCATTTTCAAGATATTTCTGCATTAATTTTCAGCCCTGCGGAAAGCGGCCCGACACGCTGGCGCGCCGGGGGGAAATTGCGTAGGATGCCGGAAACATGGAGTCGCCATGCACCGCATACGCCTGCTTACCGCCCCGGCCCTGTCGGCCGTTGTCCTGATCCTGGCCGCCCTGGGCGGCTGCACGGCCGCCTCGTCCGAAAAGACGGCCGAGCCCGTCGCCCGGCCCAATGCCACGGCCGCGCTCAAGGTCTCGGTCTCCTATCGCGAGCGCATGCTCCTGCCGCCGGGCTGTACCCTGTTCCTGGAGCTCAAGAACATCTCCCAGCTCAATCCGGAGGACAACGGCGTGGCCGACGCCTTCATCCCGGTCAAGGCCGCCCCGCCCTTCAAGGCGGTCATCCGGTACGACCCGGACAGGATCATCGAGCGGCTGCACTACGCGGTCTCGGCCCGCATAGAACTCAAGGGCCAGGTCTTCTTTACCGGGTCCGCGCGCATCGATCCCCTGTCCTGGCCCGAGGGCAAGACCCTGGAGATCGAGGCGGCCATGGTCAAGCGCTAGCTCCCGGACAACACCACGGACGCGAAAAGGCCCGGCGCATGGCGTCGGGCCTTTTTTGTTTCCGCTGGTCGGCGCGCCGCGCCGGTCGGACTATCGGGCGATCATGGAGCGCAGCAGCTCGGCGCAGTTCTCGGTGTTGTGCCCCATGTTGTCGAGGCAGTCCACGAAGTGCAGGAGCTGATAGATGTCCTTGAAATCGATGTCCTTGTCGTAAATTTTCGTCTGCAGGTCGTTCTTGCGGCGGCGGACCTCGTCACGCTCGCGGCGGACCTTGCGGAAGCACTCCTTGGTGCCCTCGCGGTCCAGGGACTCGCCGCCCAGCAACCCGATGGTGGACTTGAGCGCCGGGCCGAGAAGCACGGTGCACTTGGCCACGGAATCCAGGAGGTAGATCATGTCCTTCTGAATGTCCTCGGGGATGGCCACCGGACGCATGGCCAGCCAGTGCAGGGCGTCCTGGGCCGCGTCCAGCACGTTGTCCTGGCTCTTGGTGTAGGACAGGAACAGGTGCTTCTCCACGGCCATGAACAAGCCCTTGGGCAGGTGGTTGCGGATGTTGCGCTTGATGGAGTCGGCGTGGTTCTCGATCTCGTCCACGGCCTTGGTCAGCTCCTTGAACTCGCGGCACACCCCGCCGGACACGTAGCACTCAAGGGATTCGTCGATGGCGGCGATGCACTCGGCGATCTTGTCGTAGTGCTCGACCAGCCCGTCCATGGGGGAGCGGTTGCCGAGCAGACCGAAGAAGGGAATTCTCAATGTCATATGGTGACCTCTACTAAAAAGGGTTGTTGCAATTTCGTTGTAACCTAGCCGTAACACAACCATTTGAGCAGCACAAAGATAACAATGCTGGTCAGGGCCGCGATGGGGACGGTTGCCACCCAGTAGGCCACGATGCGCAGCAGGACCCGGAAGTCCACTGCCGAAAAACCGCGCGCCAGGCCCACGCCGACCACACCGCCCACGGCCGCGTGCGTGGTCGACACCGGCAGGCCGAGATTGGAGGCGACCAATACGGTGGACGCGGCCCCGAAGTCAACGGCAAAACCGCGCGTGTTGGTCAAGGTCGTGATCTTCTCGCCCACGGTGGCCATGACCTTGTGCCCGAGCACGGCGATGCCCACGGCGATGCCCAGGCCGCCCAGGACGAGCATGGGCCAGGGGACCTCGGCCTTGGCCAGGAGCATGTGTTCCTTGGCGATGAGGTAGATGGCCGCCACCGGGCCGATGGCGTTGGCCACGTCGTTGGCGCCCTGGGACAGGGCCACGTAGCAGGACGTGCCGACCTGCATCTTGCGGAAGATCCGCTCCACGCCCTCCGCGCCCTCCTCCTCGTCCAGCACGAACCGGGCCACGAAGCGGCGGGCCGCGGCCCAGGCCGCGAAGGACAAAGCCGCGGCGATGCCCAGCGAGGTCAGCCAGTGCAGGCCGAGCGCCTTGCCCGCCGGGGTCTTGTACAGGAAGGACAGGGAGATCATGGACAGGGTCACGGCCACCCAGATGGGCGCCCATTTCTTGGCCTGTTGGATGAAGTGGCGCTGGAACAGGATGTAGCGCCGGATGTGCGTGAAAATGAAATAGGCGATGCCCGCGGCGAAAAACGGGGAGATGATCCAAGACAGGACGATGCCGCCCATCTTGAGCCAGTTGACCACGTCCGGGCCGCCCGCCACAAGGCCGAACCCGGTGATGGCCCCGACGATGGAGTGCGTGGACGATACCGGCAGCGAGGTCAGCGTGGCCACCAGGACCCACAGTCCGGCGGCCAGCAGCGAGGCGAACATGCCGATCATGATCAGCTTTGGATCGGCGATGACCTCGGGGTTGATGATCCCCTTGCTGATGGTTGCGGTCACATGGGAGCCGAGGAAGACCGCGCCCACGAAGTTCAGGATGCCCGCGATGAACACGGCCTGCTTGACCGTGATGGCCCTGGCCCCCACGGCCGAGGCCATGGAGTTGGCCACGTCGTTGGCCCCCAGGTTGAACGCCATGAGGAACCCGGCCCCCACGGACATGTATAGAAACAGATCGTAAATATCCATCGTGTCGACCCTCTTTCGAGGGAATTGGTTAGAAGGTTGCCTACAGAGCCGTTTCCCCCGGCTTGTTCAGGCGGAAGCAGAAGCGCGCTCCCCGCACGTCCTCGCCGTAGCCGTCGTGCCAGATGTCGCCGCCCAGGTTCTTGACGATGCGGCGGCAGATGGCCAGGCCCAGCCCGGCGCTGCCCGACCCGTCGATGGTGTTCTCGTCCACGCGGTAGAACCGCTCGAACACCTTGGTGGAGTGCTCCCTGGAGATGCCCGGCCCCTGGTCCTCCACGCAGAAGACGATGGATTCGCCGTCGTCCTCGGCGCTGACCGTGATGACCCCGTTCTCGGGGCTGTATTTGACCGCGTTGTTGAGCAGGTTGTGGAAGACGTGCAGCAGCCCGTCGGTCTCGCCCATGACCATCATCTCGTCCTCCGGTGTCCGGGTGCGGAAGGTGATCCCCCGCTCCCCGGCCCACACGGCCAGGTCGTCGATGGCCCGGGAGAGGTGCTCGCGGCCGGACAGGGGGGCCAGCTTGACCCGTTTGCCCGCCTGCTCGGACTTGGCCAGGGCCAGCATGCTGGAAATGACCTTGTCCATGTGGTCCGCGTTCTTGAGCACGGTCTCCAGAAATTTGCGCGCCGCCTCGGGGTCGCTGGGCGGCATGTCCAGCAGGGTCTCGGTATAGCCCTTGATGGAGGTCAGCGGTGTGCGCAGCTGGTGGGAGGCGTTGGCCACGAAGTCCTTGAGCCCCTTCTCGCTGCGCTTCATCTCGGTGACGTCGTAGAAGACCAGGATGACCTTGCGCACCCCGTTCTGGTCCAGGAACCGCTCGGCCGTGACCTCGATGGTCCGCGTGTCCATGATGTCGATCTGGATGGACCGCGCCCCGGCCTCGGGTTCGGCGATGACCTGGTCCACCAGGTCCTGGATCTCGAAGCGGCGGATGACCTCGATGGGCGAGCGGCCCACGGTGGTGGAGGGCAGGTTGAACATCTCGTCCAGGGCCGCGTTGAAGGATTCGATGCGCCCGTGGGCGTCCAGGGTGAGCACGCCCTCGCGCATGCCGCCGAACACGGCCTGCAACTGGCCCTTCTGGTCCTGGATGAGTTCGATGCTGCGCTCGATGGACTGGGCCATGGCGTTGACCGACTGGGCCAGGGGCTTGAACTCGCCGCCGGGCAGGACGCGCAGCCTCTTGGAGTAGTCGCCCTCGCCGATGGACCGGGCCAGCTCGGAAAAGGCCCGGATGTCGCGGCCCATGTTATGGGACATGATCGCGCTCAGAAGCACGGCCACGGCCAGGGTGCCCAGGAAGAGCCAGATCAGGTTGGTGCGCAGCAGGTCGAGCCGGGCGCTGACGTGGGAGAACGGCACGGCCATGCGCAGGATGCCCGCGTTCACGGCGGGCACGCCCGGAAACTGCCGGGCCACGTAAAGCATGTCCTTGTCCAGCGTGTCGGAATGGCGCACGTTGACGCCCCAGCCGTCCTTGAGCGCGGACAGGACCTCGGGCCGGTGGCTGTGGTCGTCCATGGAGCCGAGGTCGCCGTAGGGCACCTCGGAGTCGGCCACGACCTTGCCGTTCACGATGTAGGTGATCCGGGAATTGAGCTTGAAGGCCAGCGCGTCCAGCCACTCCGCGAAATCCTGTTCGGACTCGAACAGGGAATGGTCGTGGATGAGCCACTCGATGGCTTCGATCTGGTGCCGCGTGCGGATCTCCGCCTCGGTGACCAGTTCGTCGCCCACGATGCTCGTGGAGTAGAAGAAGACCACTGCCATGGCCATGAGGAGCAGCCCCCAGGTCCACAGCAGTATCCGCATCTGAAAAGAGCGCAGTTTCATTGCCCCGTCCTTGATGGCGCGTTCAGCGGTTACATTGTTGATCGACGAGATCAAGTACCTCTTTCGCCGAACGCGTGCGCTGTGTAACACAATCGTAACCGAATTGTAATGTTTCCGATTGTTACAGTTATGTGACAAAGGGGTGCGACAATGACAAGGAAAAGCGCCGGAAAATCGCCCCTTCCGGCAAGGTAGGAATCTCTTTTTTAAACAACTAATTCATCGTATTCATACGATTAAATCCGAGTTGCCCGCCCGCATTCCCCGGGTCCGCCGCATTCGGGCGCGCGGCCGCGTCGCATCGGCCGCTCTCGGACCGGCTTCGCCCGGCGGAACGGGACAAAATTCTAGGCCCTGTCGCTGCCGACAAAATGGTAGCCGCCCTCCCCGGGCCATGCGAAAGGCCCGGTTCGGGGCGCGGAGAAACCCGCGCTCCGGGCCGGGCCCGAAACTCGTTTGGCGCGCGTCGGCTAGAAGCCGCGCATGCACTCCATGAGATAGGTGGAGACCTCCACGCGGCAGATTCCGTTTTCCACGATGAGGCGCACGTTGTTTTCCGGGATGAGGGCCATGTCCTCGGCCACGTTCAGCCACTTGCCCTCGAGCCATTTCGGCGTCACGCCGTTGATTTCCATTTCCTCAACGGGATAGGTCTCGGCCACGGTCCATTCATCGTCTCGCACAGCAGGCATATCCTTGCTCCCCGGCCACGCCTTTCGCGCTTGCGCGCCCGCGGCCTCTCGTTGTTCGTTACCGAAAAAAACTACACGTACTCGCGCCGATTCTGCCCGAGCAGGCAGAAGGCTTCGTAGGTGATGGTGCCGCCCCATTCGGCCAGTTCCTCGGGGGTCACGGGGCGCTCGCCCGGTCCGCCCAGCAGCCAGGCCTCGTCGCCCGGCAGGACCTCTATCCCTTCCCCCATAAGCCCGGTCACGTCAACCGCGGTCATCTGCATGCACACCCGCCCCCTGATGGGCACGCGTCGGCCGTGCAGGACCATCTCGCCCTTGTTGGACAGGGCGCGGCTGTAGTTGTCGGCGTAGCCCACGCCCACGATGGCCACCACCGAATCGCGCTCGGCGGTGAAGGTCCAGCCGTAGCTGATGGACTCGCCCCGTTTCAACGGATGGACCTGCATGACCGGGGCCGTGACCTCCATGGCGGGCAGAAGCTTGCCGGGCAGCCGTTCCTCGCCCGCCCCTTCCAGGGGGTCGCAGCCGTACAGGCTGATGCCCAGGCGCATGGAGTCCAGGCGGCAGTTGTCGTGGACCATGCCGCCCGCCGAGTTGGCCAGGTTGGCCTCCACCGAAAAACCGGCCCGGGCCAGGCCGTCCAGGGCGGCCTGGAACCGCCCGGCCTGCAGGGCCACGTCCTTTTCCTGCCCGGGCTCGTCGGCGCGGGCCAGGTGGGAGGTGGCCATGACCGGAGTGACGGGCCCTCCCTTGAGCAGGGCCGCGACCTCGTCCGCCTCTTCGGGCAGAAATCCCAGGCGGCGCATGCCGGTGTCGAACTTGAGCCCGATGTCCAGCGGGCCGTTCTTCCCGGCCGCGGCCAGGACCCGCTTCAACTGGGTGAAATGGGAGATGGGCGTGATGATCCGGTGGTCCCACAGCGACTGGATATCCTCGTCCGAAATGGGGCCGAGCAGGGCCATGATGCGCTTGTCGCAGCCGGCCTCGCGCAGCTTGGCCGCCTCGTGGACAAAGCCCACGGCAAAGGTCGTGGCCCCGTCCTTTTCCAGGGCGCTGGCGACCTCGACCAGTCCGTGGCCGTAGGCGTCGGACTTGATGACCGGGATGACGTTGTCGTGGATTTTGGTGAACAGGCGGTAGTTGTGGCGCAGGTTGTCCAGGCGGATGCGTACGCGGAGCTTGTTGTAGTCTATCATCACTTTCTCTTGAACAGTTTTTCCAGGTCGTTCGGCGTCCAGCGCAGGACCACGGGCCTGCCGTGGGGGCAGAACTCGCGTTCGGGCGTCTTGAGCCATGTTTCCAGCAGGGCAAGGGCCTCGTCCACGGCCAGCGGCTGATTGGCCTTGATGGCGGTCTTGCAGGCCATCATGGTCCACAGGTCGTCCAGCCCCCTGGCCTTTTCCGCCAGGGCGTCCTTCAGATACTCCCGTGCCTCGCCGGTTTCAAGTGTCGGGGGTATGCCCCGGACCAGGGCCTTGGCCGGGCCGTCCATCTCGATGACGAAGCCCATGGCGCGCAGGTCCTCACGCAGATCGGCCAGGACCTCGGCCTCGCTGGGGTGCAGGGGCAGTTCCAGGGCCAGGGCCAGGGGCTGGGAATCGCCCTTTTTGCGCTGCTCGCGCATGGCCGCCAGCAGGACCCGCTCGTGGGCCGCGTGCTGGTCCACCAGCTCCAGGTCCGCGCCCCGGCGCAGGACCAGGTAGGTGTCCGCGATCTGGCCGAGATAGGTGTAGCCGCTGCCCGACAGGGTGGCGGGGCGCAGGGCGTCGGGCCCGGGCTCGCGGGCCATGGACGGCTCGGGCCCGGCCGGGCCGCCGGAAAGGCCGCTCCCGGCTTCGGCGGCCGAGGGCGTCACGGGCAGGTCCAGGGCGCGGGTTTGATCCTCGGTGAACGCCCTGTAGGTGGAAAATTTCGCGTCCTGGAACGCGGCGGGCCGATGGGCGGACCGGGACGAACCGGCCGAACCGGCCGAACCGGAGGACGGGGACTCCCGGTAGGCCGGGGAGCCCGGGAAGCCGGACGGCGCGGGGAAGCGGCCCGGTTCGGGCGCGGCGCAGCTCGACCCGATAATCCCGTCCGGATCGGACAGGGCCTGGAGCACGCCGGAACGGATGGCCGAGAACACGCGGCGCTCGTCGATGAAGCGGACCTCGAGCTTGGCCGGGTGCACGTTCACGTCCACCTCGTCTCGCGGCACATCCAGGAACAGAACCATCTGCGGATACTCGCGGGACAGGAGCATGCCCTTGTACGCCTGGCGCACGGCCGAGAGCATGAGCTTGTCCTGGACCGGGCGGCCGTTGACGTAGAGCAGGATGCGGTCGCCGCGTCCCTGGGCCGTGCTCGGCGACCCGGCCGCGCCGTGGGCCCGGTAGCCGTCGCGTGCGCAGTCAAAGGGCTTGAGCCCCTGGCATACGGCCGGGGGCCAGAACGCGGCCAGCCGGTCGGCCAGGGTCTGGCCCGGGGGCAGGCGGAAGAGTTCGCGCCCGCCCACGGTCAGGGAAAACCCGGTTTCCAGATGGGCCAGGGCCACGCGCATGAGCACGTCCTGGCAGCGGCGGTTCTCGGTGGATTCGGTCTTGAGGAATTTGAGCCGGGCCGGGGTGGCGGCGAAGAGGTCGCGGACCTCCACGCGGGTGCCCGAGGCGAGCGCCGCCGGTCCCTTGGACGCGACCTCGCCCGCGCGGACCTCGATTTGAGAGGCCTCGTCCGCGCCCCGGGCGCGGGAGGTCATGGTGAAGCGCGAGACCGAGGCGATGGAGGGCAGGGCCTCGCCCCGGAACCCGAAGGAGCCGATGTCGGAAAGGTCGCGGAAGTCGCGGATCTTGCTGGTGGCGTGCCGGGTCACGGCCAGCTCCAGCTGGTCCGTCGGGATGCCCGCGCCGTTGTCCTGGACCACCAGCAGCGCGCGGCCGCCCTGCTCCACGGTCACGTCGATGCGGGTGGCCCCGGCGTCCAGCCCGTTCTCGACCAGTTCCTTGACCACGCTGGCCGGGCGCTCGACCACCTCGCCGGCGGCGATCTGGTTCTTGAGCCCCGGGGGCAGCACTCGAATTTCAGGCAATGCGCTCATGTCTTCTCTGGTCATAGATCTCAAGGTAAGCATCGGGTCCGGCGGGGCAACCCCCGCCCCCTGGAAAAGCCCCGGCCGCCCCCTAGAAGTTGAGCAGGTCGAATCCGACCGAGAAACGGTTGTCGCTGGATCTCCGGCTGTAGGAGAAATGCAGGGTGTAGCATTCGGCGACCCAATCCAGGTAGAGGGTCCGCTCCAGGTCCTTCTCGTCGACGAAGTCGTGGCGGTACACGGCACCCAGGGTGACGGCCTCGTTGATGTTCCACTTGGCGCCGAGCTTGAGCACGGACATGTCGTCGTCGCGGGTGCGCCTGTACTCGTCCATGCTCTGCAGGAAGTCGTAGCCCACGGAAACCTCGCCCAGGCCGTCCTTGTAGAAACGGATGGAGTTCTCGGTCTGGGTCATGTCGCCCTCGTACGGGGAGAACCAGTAGCGGGTCAGGATGTCCACGAAGTTGGCGGGCTTGATCTTCAGTTCGGCCATGATGTCCGAGAACGGCCTGCGTTCGTAGCGGTCGCGCTCGTCCGTGCGCCCGGCCTCGCGGATGTCGTAGGACTGTTCCACCCTGAAGAGCAGGAAGTCCAGGTAGTCGCGGGCCACCCGGGCGGCGGGCTCTCCGTCCGCGCCGGGCGACAGGACCACGCTGTCGCGGCGGCGGTCCAGCACGCTGGTCAGGGAATAGGTCACCGCGTTGCGGCCGTCGGCCCGGTCGTCCGTATCGAAATAGGGGAGCTTTTCCTGGCCGGTGACGTGGTTGGTGTAGGTGTACTCCAGCCGGGGGATGATCGAGTTCTTCAGCCGGGTCCAGCGCGAGGTTCCGGCCAAGCTCAGGTCCGCCTCGGGCTGCGCGGCCAGGCCAAAGGTCCGGGTCATCTCCGAAAAAGCCGAGAACCCGCCGGTCCAGGTGGTCCGGGTCTGGAAGCCGTCCTTGATCTTGCTGGTGTCGACGGTCTCGTCGCGGCCGCCCGTGCCGACGACCGTCATGTCGCCCACGTCCTCCCGGTCGGTCAGGGAGTAGGCGGTCTCCTGCATGGAGACCGAGGGAATGACCGTCAGGAAGCGGCTCTTCAGGGGATATTTCAGTTCGGGCGAGATGACCGCGCGGTGGCCCGAATCGCCGTACTCGCGGCGGAAATAGTCGTACTTGGCGTCCAGGGACCCTTCGAACCCGCCGCCCAGGGACTGCTGCCAGGCGTAGGCGTTCAACTCCGGCAGGATCTGGACGGTCGGGTCCTCGCTGCTCGGGTTGTTGCCGTTCCGGTAGGCCAGGTTCTGGTCGTACTGGGTCAGGCCGACCACGCCGAAGCGGTCCCAGCTGCGGCTGACGTACAGCTTGCTCAGGCGGTCCAGGGAGTCCTTGTTCTCTATGTCACGGCCGAACACGTCCAGGAACTCCTCGCGGGTGTTCTCGTACCCGTTGGGGCCGTCCAGGAAGTCGCGCATATAATTCTGGTCCGAAACCAGGTCGAGATCGACCTTGATCTTCCACTGCGGGCTGCCCAGCCAGCCGTCATACTTGCCGCGCACCCACCAGCGGTCCCGGTTCTTGCGGGTCAGGCCGTCGTCCCGGTAGTCCTTCCATTCGTCGGATTCCTTGGACGCCCGGATGTTGTCGTTCAAAAAGTCCGCCTGCCACAGCCCGCGGGACGAGGCGTCCTCGGTGTGCCGAAACTCGGCGCCCTGCATGTAGCCGCGCTTGCTCATGTAGTTCTGGTAGAAGGTGGCGTCCATCTCGTCGTTGATGACCCAGTAGTACGGCAGGTTGACCTGCAGGCCGAGCTTGTCCGAGCTGGCCATGTAGGGCATCAGAAAGCCGCTCTGCCGGGGGCCCCGGCCGGGCAGGGACATGTATGGCCAGTAGAAGACCGGCACGTCCTTGATCCGGAAGGCCGAGTGGTACAGGCGAACGCGGCCGTCCAGGTTGATGTCGCCCTCCTCGCTGGTCACGGACCAGGCGGGCCGTTCCCCGGAGCAGGAGGTCACCTTGGCGTTTTTGAAGGTATAGGAGTCGCCCACGGACTTGCCCACGCGCTCGGCCTCCACGTAGACGTGCGGCTTGGCCATGAACAGTTTGCCGTTCTTGAGCCAGCCGGTCATGTTGTTCAGGTCGAACTCGCCCTCGTCCGCCTGGAGGAAGTCGCCGCCCCAGTGGGCCCGGATGTCGCCCTTGAGAAAGACCCAGCCCGTGGCCTGGTAGTAGCGCGCGAAGTCGGCGCGCAGCTGGTCCTCGCCGAGGCTTAAGGAGACGTTGCCGAAGGCCTCCACGTACTCGCTGGTGTGGTCGCCCACCACGCGGTCCGCCGAAAACGTCCACTCGTCCTGGGCGGGCGTCTGCACGGGCGCGTCCGGCACGTACTTCCTGACCTTGTTGTGGTCGGGCGTCTTGCCGATGATCGTCCAGGGCAGGCACAGCGACAGGACGAGGATCGCCCCGGCGGCCAGCGATATGCGCGAAAGCTTGCGTTTCAAAAAATCGTCCTTCGGCTACCGGGACCGGAGGTACCTGTCATCCTTGTCCAAGTAATTTTGGACGTAATCCCTGGCCCCATCCTCCAGGCTCGTCATTTTGACGGTGCAGCCCGCTGCCTTGAGCTTGTCCATGTTCGCCTGGGTAAAGTACTGGTACTTATCGCGAATCGCCTCCGGCATCGGGATATACTCGATGTCCGGCTCGCGGTTCATGGCGGAAAACACGGCATTCGCCAAATCATTCCAAGTCCTTGCAGTTCCCGTACCGATGTTGAAGATGCCGCCCTTGTCGCGGTGCTCCAGGAACCAGGCCATGATGTCCACGCAGTCCTTGATGTAGACGAAGTCGCGCTTCTGGCCGCCGTGGGGGTATTCCTCGCGGTAGGACTTGAACAGCTTGAGCTTGCCGGTCTCGAGAATCTGGGAGTGGGCCTTGCAGATGACCGACTTCATGTCGTCCTTGTGGTACTCGTTGGGCCCGAAGACGTTGAAGAACTTGAGGGAGACGATCTGGCCCAGCAACCCCGCGTCCTTTGCCCACAGGTCGAAGAGCTGCTTGGAATAGCCGTACATGTTCAGGGGGCGCAGCTTGCCGATGCCGTCCTCGTCATCGTCGAAGCCGAACTCGCCGTTGCCGTAGGTGGCCGCGGACGAGGCGTTGATGAACCGCGCGTCGTGCCCCATGCAGAACCGGCAGACGTACTGCGTATAGCGGTAGTTGTTCTCCATGAGGAAGTCCGCGTCCAGCTCGGTGGTCGAGGAACAGGCCCCCATGTGCACGACCGCCTCGGTCTCGAACGGGTCCTCGCCCTCGAGGATGAACTTGAGGAACTGGTCCCGGTGCAGGTAATCCTGGTACTTGAGCCCCACGAGGTTGTTCCACTTCTCGCTGCTGGACAGGTTGTCCACCACCAGGATGTCGTCGATGCCCATCTGGTTGAGCTTCCAGACCATGGCGCTGCCGATGAAACCCGCGCCGCCGGTGACTATATACATGGCTACTCCTTGCTGCCGCTGTGACGCCCAGGGGCGTAAACGCTTCTACATACTGTGTTCAAGGTCCGGACGCAACCGCAAGAACCGGCTCTTTTCCTGGACAGGCAACGGGTTTATGATATCATGCCGGTTAAGCGCACTTGCGGGGTACCCCTGTTTTGCGTATACAATGGAAACAGGTCCCCCCGGTGCGGCGGTCCGAACTTTGCGAATAATCTCTAAAGGAGTGAGATCATGACACATTCTAGAAAACTGTTGTTATTCATGCTGGCTGCGATGTTGACTTTCTCCTTCGCGTTTGCCGCCACAGCCAACGCCAAGATGGTCAAGAAAGTCGATAACTTCATCCTCTTTGTCGACCAGTCCGGCTCCATGGCCATGCGCAACGCCGACGGCATCAAGAAAATCGAAAAGGCCAAAAGCGACATGCTGGCCCTGAACGCCGCCATCCCCGCCCTCGACTACAATTCGGCCGTGGTCCTGTTCGCGCCGTTTGAGGTCCAGTGCTCGCCCAAGCCGTATTCCGACGCCAACGTGGCCGCCGCGGTCAACGGCATCGACGCGGACTACCAGATCTTCAACCGCCGCACCCCCATGGGCGCAGGCCTTGACGACATCAACCCGATCCTCGGCAAGATGTCCGGCAAGACCGCGCTGATCATCTTCACCGACGGCGAGTCCAACTACGGCGCCGACCCGGTGGCCGTGGCCAAGAACCTGTACGCCAAGTACGGCTCCAACCTCTGCGTCCACGTGGTCAGCTACGCCGAATCCCCCGAGGGCCAGGCAGTGGTCGACGGCATCCGCGCCGCCTTCCCCTGCTCCGTGCCCGCCGACGGCGCGACCTTCGCCGACGCCGGCGCGCTGAACAAGTACGCCAAGGACGTCTTCTACGCCGACATGGCCGAGCCCGCCCCGGCCCCCATGGCCCCCATGGCTCCGATGACTCCGGCCAAGGAAGTGGTCTCCTTCAACCTGAACTTCGGCTTCGACAAGTACCAGATCACCGACGAGATGATCCCGGTGCTGGAGCAGGCCAAGATGATCCTGGACGAAGACCCGGCCGCCACCTACGAGATATCGGGCCACACCGACTCCACCGGTACCGAGGCCTACAACCAGGGGCTTTCCGAGCGCCGCGCCAACTCCGTCATGAAGTGGCTGACCGACAACGGCATCAGCACCGACCGCCTGGAAGCCAAGGGCTACGGCGAGCTGTCGCCCAAGTACGACAACTCCACCAAGGAAGGGCGCAAGCTCAACCGCAGGGTTGATATCCAGACCAAGTAAGCGTATACGAAAACAGGTTGGGCGGCGCTCCGCCGCCCAACCACCTGCTCTGGTTGGAAGGATTCAACGCCATGCACAAATTTTTCGTTTCTGCCTTTCTGGCCGTGTTTCTGACCGGGGCTTTTTTTGCGGCCTCCGAACAGGCCTCCCAGGCCCAGGATCTGGCCGCCATCTCGCCGGGCGACGCATCCACCAAAATCAACACCAAGAACATGCCCCTCTACCTCGACGAGGGGCTGGTCTCCAAGAACGCGGACTTCAGCAAGTTCGCCAGGGTCAGGGCCAGGTCCCTGGACCGCAACCACCGCATGACCCGGGCCCGCATGCAGATCACCAAACAGCCCGACGGCTCCTTTCTTGCCCGCTACCACGCCATCGACATGGACTCCATCGTCACCAAGGTCAGCCGCTCCTCGTCCAAGACCGTGCCCTTTGTCGGCGTCATGCGCTTCTGCGAACTGGTCATGGAGGCCACGGCCGAATCCCCCGCGGCCTGCCAAAAGGCCGAGTTCACCCCGGTGACCGTCATCCCCAACCGCCAGATATTCAGCTTCCGCAAGGGCTCCTGGCAGTAGACCGCCCCATCTTCCGTCTCCCCTGCGCGCCCCTCGCCGCCCTTTAGTCGCGTCCGGCTTCCCGCCGTCCTTCCCATATTTTCACACGCCCCCGGTTGCCCTCGTCCCGGTTCCCGGATACAGACGAAGTGATACCCGCCGTCCCGGACGGTCCGGACGGCCACCTTTTGCCTAGGGGGGGGCGAGATGATCAACTACTGGCCGCTCAAGTATGAAACCGCCGGCATGCGCCGCCGCACCGTGGACGGACTGCGCGCCCTGCGCGGGCTCGTCCGGGACCGCATGCCCGGCTTAACCCAGCACGACACCCTGGTGCTCGGCACCTGGAACATCCGCAACTTCGATGACAACCGCTTCGGCCACGGCCCGCGCATCAAGGAATCCCTGTACTTCATCGCCGAGGTCGTCTCGGCCTTCGACGTCCTGGCCGTGCAGGAAATCTGCCGCGACCTCGGGCCGCTCAGGCAGCTCATGCGCCTGCTCGGACCGGGCTGGGACTACATCGTCACCGACGTGGCCGAGCAGGACGGCGGCAACCGCGAACGGCTCGGATTCATCTACAACAAGGCCAAAGTCCGCTTCAAAGGCGTGGCCGGGGAGATGGTCCTGCCGGTCAGGGACCTCATCGCCCACGGCGACAAGCGCTTGCAACCCTCCCGCTCGCCCTTCGGCTGCGAGTTCCAGGCGGGCTGGTTCCGCTTCCTGTTCACCACGGTGCACATCTATTTCGGCAAGGAGAGCCAGGGCTCCCCGGAATACGCCCGGCGCGTGGCCGAGATCGACGCCGTGGCCGCCAACATCGCCAAACGGGCCGAAAAGGAGCCGTGCAGCTACATCCTGGTGGGCGACTTCAACATCGACGAGATGGGCGACCCCTCGGGCAACGCGCTGGTCCGCAACGGCTTCGAGGCCGCCCAGAACAACGTGGGCTCCAACGCGGACAAGACCCGGTTCTATGACCAGATTTCCTGGCTGCCGCGCAAGGGAACGGTCCGCCAGACCCGCTCCGCCCGCAACCAGGGCGTCCTGGACGTGCTCTCCGCAGTCATGAACGAGGACCGGTTCCCGGACTACCGGCCAGCCGTCGAGGCCACGGTACAGGGCCAACTCGACAAGGTCCGGACCGAACGCGCCCTGCGTCTGGCCAAGTCCCAGGACGTCGCCGACCAGGACAGGCGCATCGCCAAATTGTCCGCCCAGCTGGGCGATTCCGAGGCGCTCAAGGACTACTATCTGAAGACCTGGCGGACCTTTCAGATCAGCGACCACCTGCCCCTGTGGGTGGAGCTGTCCATCGACTTCAGCGCCGAGTACCTGACCCGGCTGCGGAACATGACCGGCACCGAAAAGAAGGACAACGTGGATATCCCCATGTAGCGGCTGGACAAACCGGGCCCGGCCCCGCATGATGCCCTCGTACCGCAAAACGAGGGAAACGGACATGGACGGAAGAAACCGCAAGGACATACGCCCCGGCCAGCGCGTCAACATCGTGCTCAAAAAGGACCAGCGCACCGGCAGGCTGACCGAGGGCACGGTCGCGACCCTGCTGACCAAGTCGCCCACCCATCCGCACGGCATCAAGGTCCGCCTGACCGACGGCCAGGTGGGCCGGGTCAAGGAAATCCTCGGACAGGAGGGTTGACCATGGCCCTGCGCATCTGGGTGGACGCAGACGCCTGCCCCAACGTGATCAAGGAAATCCTGTTCAAGGCCGCCCAGCGCCGCCAGGTGCCGCTGACACTGGTGGCCAACACGCCGCTTCGGGTACCGCCCTCCCCGCTCATCGACACCGTGCTCGTGGGCGCGGGCTTCAACGTGGCCGACAACGAGATCGCCCGCCGGGTCAACCACGGCGACCTGGTCGTCACCGCCGACATCCCCCTGGCCGACGCCGTGGTCGCCAAGGGCGCCACCGGCCTCAACCCGCGCGGCGAACTCTACACCGAGGACAACGTCAAGGGCCTCCTGCGCATGCGCAACCTCATGGAGGAACTCCGCTCCGCCGACCTCGCCCCCGGCGGCCCCGCCCCGCTCGGCCCCAAAGACAAACAACAATTCACCAACCAACTCGACCGCTTCCTGACCAAGGCCGGGAAATAAGACGCCTCCGGCGGCCGGGAGAAGGGGAGAGGGGAACCCTTTGAAAAGGGCTTCCCTCTCCCCTTCCCCCGGCCGCCCATCCCCTTGCCCCTCCTAAACTTTCTGGTGCCGCTTTGCGGGGGAGCCCGCAACAATAAGGTTTTGAGGCACAATCCCGCATTGGCCTTTCATTCTTCTTTTGATGGAGTGAATCGGGTGCGCAGCACCCGACAACGGCTCAGTCCCCCGCGCTCGGAATAGGCTTTCGAGAGTGGGTCAGCTGTGCATTTTTCGAGGGTTCGCCTGACCGCAGCGTACCCCCGTACGTGAGGATCAGGCGGACCCTCGAAAAATGTGCAGATGGCCCGCTATCGGAAGCCGCCCCCCACCCGCTCCGCGACACAACAAAAAAAGGCCCGGTTTTTCACCGGGCCTTTTTTTGTTGTGGTCGCGCGGGCGGCCGCCAAGCCGATTAAAGCTTCGCTTTAATCGCTGCGGCAATAGCCTTACCCTGCTCATAGCATTTGTTGAAGACCTCGTGGTCGGGGACGTACTGGTTCTTGATCCCTTCCACGACTTCCATGTTCATGTCCTCGAGCCATTTGGTGAGGATCTTGACGCATTCACCGGACCAGCCGAAGGAACCCACGGCCGAGCCGATCTTGTTCTGGGGGCGCAGCCCCTTCATGTAGGTCAGCATGTCGGCCATGAGCGGCAGGATGCCGTTGTTGTGGGTCGGCGAGCCGACGATGACCGCGGCGGCGTCGAAGACCTCGGCCATGACGTCGGAGTGGTGGTTGTTCTTCATGCACATGAGGCGCACGGACACGCCCTCGTCGGCCAGGCCGCAGGCAATGGCCTCGGCCATCTTCTCGGTGGAGTGCCACATGGTGTCGTAGACGATGACCGCCTTGTTCTTGGGCTTCTGCTCGGCGAACTCCAGGTACTTCTCGATGGCCCAGGCGCAGTCATCGCCCCGGAACATCAGGCCGTGGTCCGGGCAGATGGTCTCGATCTCCAGCCCCATCTCCTTGATAGTGGCCAGGGTCTTGAGGACCACCGGGGAATACGGCAGTACGATGTTGGCGTAGTAGTTGGCCATGAGCTCTTCCAACCGGTAGCGGTCCACCTCGTCGGCCCAGCGCTCGGACGTGGCCCAGTTCTGGCCGAATGCGTCGTTGGAAAAGACGAGCTTCTCCTCCGGGCAGTAGGTCAGCATGGAGTCGGGCCAGTGGAGCATGCGGGTCTCCAGGAAGGAGAGGGTCCGCTTGCCGATGGAAAGTTCGGTGCCGGTGGGGGTGACCTCGACCGGCCAGTCCTCGTACTTGAAGTGGGCCTTCATGGCCTTCTGACCCATGGGGGAAGTGAATATCTTCTCGGGCTGGTACTTCTCCACGACCTTGGCCAGGCAGCCGGCATGGTCGGGCTCGAGGTGGTTGGCCACCACGTAGTCGATCTTGCGGTCGCCGAGCACCTGGGCGATGTTGCACTGCAAGGTGCCCCAGAACTCCTCGGCCACGGTGTCGATCAGGGTAACCTTCTCATCCACGATCAGAAAATTGTTGTAGGTGGTTCCCTTGTGCGCCTTGGAATAGCCGTGGAAGTTGCGTCGGTTCCAGTCGACGGCGCCGAGCCAGAAAACGCCTTCCTTGATTTCAACAGGTCTCATTGTCTTCTCCACATTGAGCGGTTACTCAACCGCCATGGTAAAAAAAGGGAGCGCGAACCAAGGTGCGCGCTCCCCGCCCGCAGCCGGGCCGGAAATTAATCCTCGGGTACGAAGCTGTCCTTGCCCGCACCGCAGACGGGACAGGTCCAATCGTCGGGCAGGTCCTCGAACTTGGTCCCGGCCGGGATGTCGGAATCGGAATCGCCCTGGGCCGGGTCGTACACATAGCCACAAACTTCGCAAACGTATTTCTGCATGGTATCAGTCTCCTTTTGATCGCTTATATTCGCAGCAGCGGGCGCCGCTGTCAACTTCTCGGCATCGGGTTTCCAAGAGGGAATCGGGCAAGGGCCCGATACTCAACCGGCTTCGGCGACAAAATTGCTCTTTTCCGCGCCGCACTCCGGACAAGCCCAGTCTCCAGGCAGGGTTTGGAAATCGGTATTCGGCGGGATATCTGACTCGGGATCGCCCAACGGCGGCTGGTACTCATATCCACAGACTAAACAAATGTACGTTCCCATAAAGCATGTCTTCCTTATTCACAACGGCCAAAGCCGCCGTCAATCTTTCGCATCACTCTCAACGGGGAGTTCGCAGTCGCCCATGGTGGAGCCGGGACCGGCCAGGGGCCGGAAGCATTTTTTCGTGCCCCCGCAGATGGGGCAGCGCCAGTCGTCGGGCAGGTCCTCGAACCGGGTGCCTTTGGGGATCTTCCCCTTCCGGTCGCCCTTGTCCGGGTTGTAGATATAGCCGCAGTTGACGGTCTGGCACTGGTACATCTCTTCGGGCAGGGCCATGGCTCCCTCCTGGGATGAGAAGGGGCGGGCCATGCAGCCCGCCCCGTGATGTGCATGCGGGACCCTTGCGGCCCCCATTCCGCCGTACCCGCCTTAGGCGGTGGCGGTCCACAGGCCGTGCAGGTTGCAGTACTCGCGGGCCTTGAGCGCGCCGGACATGCCGCAGATGCAGAATTCGGCCTCGGGCTTGTCGCCGGGCTTGAGCATCTTGGTCAGGACCTTGTCGCCGACCTGAAGCTCGATCCATTCGATGTAATGCTTCTCCTCCATGGGATGGGCCACGGAGCCGACCTTGACGGTGACCTTGTCGCCGTCCTTCTCGATGACGGGGACGTGCTTTTCCTTGGCGGCGTCAACGGTGTTTTCGGTCATCTGAACCATATCCTCGCCGCAGCAGACCAGGTCGCCGCCGCCTTCGTGAATGGCCATGACGATATTACCGCAAACATTACACTTGTACACTTCGCCCAGTTTGATAGCCATGTCGAATCCTCCTTTAAGGATGAGTTGTGATTGTGTTTACCAGTTGGTGTCTTTGAGTTCGAAATGGGCCTGGGGATGGTCGCAGGCCGGACATTTCACCGGAGCGGTGGAGCCCCTGTGATTGTAACCGCAGTTCTGGCAGCGCCAGACGACCTCTTCCTCCTTGACGAAGACGTGGTCGGTCTCGATGTTCTTGATCAGCGCCCTGTAGCGCTCCTCGTGGTAGCGTTCGGCCACGGCGATGTTCTCCATGACCGCGGCGATCTCGTTGAAGCCCTCCTGGCGGGCCACCTTGGCGAAGCCGGGGTACATGTCGGTGTTTTCCTCATGCTCGCCCTCGGCGGCGGCATAGAGATTCTCGAGCGTGTTGCCGATAACCCCGGCGGGGAAGGAGCCGGTCACCTCGGCGGTGCCGCCCTCAAGGAACTTGAACAGCCTCTTGGCGTGCTCCTTTTCGTGCCCGGCGGTCTCCTCGAATATCTTGGAAATCTGCACGTAGCCTTCCTTCTTGGCCACGCTGGCGAAATAGGTATATTTGTTGCGGGCCTGGGATTCGCCCGTAAACGCGTACATCAGATTTTTCTCGGTCTGGGTTCCCTTCAGTGACATCGTTCCTCCTTATGGAATCGATCCTTGGTTTGCTGATTCAGCAGTCACCTTACACAAAATCACGGTCGTTGTCGTTTTTTTATGTAAAATGGTGTGGTTTTTATTTTCAGCTAACTTTTTTCTCCCGGCAAAACTCCGGGTTACGTTTGACTTGAGAATAGTTACTACAAAGAACAGGCCGAACTGTCAAGCGGTACGGCGACATTTTTCACCATAAATAAAGCCGGTTGCCCCAAGGGGCAACCGGCTTTGCGCCGTGCGTACGGAGATTATCCGAAATTTACTGCCGCGCGGCCTGGCACTTGGGGCAGACGCCCACGAATTCCACATTGGTGTTCAGAATCTTGTAGCCGCTGGTGCAGCTTTCCGGGATGACCGGGATCTCGATGTCGCATTCCACGTCGGCCACGGCGGTGCAGACCTCGCAGCGAATGTGCGGGTGCGGGTCCGGGGTGCCGTCGAACCGTTTCTGTTCGCCGGGGGCGCCCAGCTTGAGCACCAGCCCCTTGGACGACAGGAACTCGAGGTTGCGGTAGACCGTGCCCAGGCTGATCCTGGGGATGATCTTGCGCACCATGTCGTAGACCTCGTCCGCCGTGGGATGGGACTTCACCTTGCGCAACTCTTCCAAAATCACTTTCCGCTGTTTGGAAAGCCTGAAACCCATTTCTTGAGCCATTGACGTCCTCCAGATTTGATAACAATTACTATTCCCTCAGCAAGACCTTGTCAAGAGGAATCGCCGCCAGCGGAATTCATGGCTCATTATACCAGAAACGGAATTACTGCAAATGGACCGGAGCCTCGCTCCATACCAGACTGTATTTGCTGGATAACATCACCCTCAAAAAAAGGCTGAACTCAACGGCCGGACACGAAAAAGGCCCGGCCGGAGCCGGGCCTTTGTGCCTCTTCTTGCAGTTAGTCGCGGAACTTGGCCACCAGCCTGGCCAGCTTCCCGGCCAGTTCCGAGACCTCCTGGATACCCTGGTTGGACTTGCGGATGCCGGCCAGGACCTCCTGGGAGAGGTTATTGATCTGGGTCACCCGGGTGTTGATCTCGTCCGAGGTCGAGGACTGCTGCTCCGCCGCGGTGGCGATGCCGTTGACCATGTCGGCGATGGAGTCGGAGTGCTTGACGATCTCGTCGAGCACGCCGCCCGCCTCCCGGGCCATGTCCGAGGTATTCAGGACCCGCTTCTTGGCGGTGTCCATCTCCTTGACCACGTTCGTGGTGGACTGCTGGATCAGGGAGATGGCCCCCTCGACCTCCTTGGTGGCGTCCATGGTCTTCTCGGCCAGCTTGCGGACCTCGTCCGCGACCACGGCGAATCCGCGCCCGGCCTCGCCCGCACGGGCCGCCTCGATGGCCGCGTTGAGCGCCAGCAGGTTGGTCTGGTCCGCAATGTCGTTGATCACGGCCATGACCTGGCCGATATTCTCGGCCCGGCTGGACAGGGAGGCCAGGGCCTCGGCCAGGTTCTCGGTGATGGCGGCCACGGAGTTGATCTCCTCCACGGTCTTGCCCACCACCACGCCGCCCGAGGCGGCCACCTTGTTGGCCTGGTCCGACGCCTCGGCGGTCTCGGAGGCGTTCCGGGCCACCTCCAGCACCGTGGCGTTCATCTCCTCCATGGCCGTGGCCACCTGGCCGGTCTCATTGGCCGAGGTGTCCACCCCGTTGGCCAGCTGGTCCATCTGGGTGGACAGGGCGTTGGAGGCCTCGTTGAGCTTGTTGGCCACCTGGGTGACCTCGTTGGCCACCTCCAGGAGGTTCTGGCGTTGCTGCTCGATGCTCCGCTTGTCCTCTTCCTCGCGCGTCAGGTCGATGAGCACGCAGATGACGCCCACGGTGTCGCCCTCGGCGTCCTTGAGCGGCGAGGCCTCGAACAGGAGCGGATACGTGGTGCCGTCCGGGCGGGTGAACAGGAAGCGGCCGTTGAGCGGCTCCCCCAAGGCGATGACGTCGCCCGCGTTGCAGGTGGAGCCGTCCTCGTTCTCGCAGTCGAAGACGTCGGACACGGTACGGCCCTTGAGTTCCTCCTCGCTCACGTCGAGGATGGCCTGCAGGGGCGGGTTGGCGAATTGCAGGGTCTGTTTGGCGTCGGTCACGAACAGGGGAACCACGATGCCGCTGAGCACGCTCTGGTTGTATTCGAGCTGGTTCTTGATCTGGCCGACCATGGCCCCGAGATAGCGGGACAGGGAGCCGAGCTCGTCGGTCCCGGCCACTTCGAAGCGGGCGTCCAGGTTGCCCCCGGCCACGTCCTCGGCCGTGTCCGCGATGGAGGTGATCCGGTTGACGATGGCCCTGCGCATGAAGATGATCAGCGCGGCCAGCAGGGCCAGGACGCCGAGCACCGAGATGCCCGCGGACTTGAGCTGGTTCTCGAGCAGCGCATTGTACTGCGGGCTGACGTCCACGGCCACGACCATGGCCCCGAGGATATCATGGCTGCGGCCGTGACAGTGGTAGCAGAACGGGTTGTTCTCGATGGTCTTGACCTCGACGAAATGACTTTTGCCGTCAATGTCCTCGAGCTTGCCCTCGGCCAGCTTTTCCTTGAGCCCCCTGGCCACCAGTTCGGGCAGCCCGGCCTCGGGCCGGACGTCGAATATCTTCTGGCGCTCGGCCTCGGTTACGGTGGAGTAGGTGATCTCGCCCTTGTAGTCGGTCAAATAGACCTTGATGTCCGGATAACGCTCGGACATCTGCAGAAACTTGATTTCCGTGCCCTCGTTGTCCCCTTTGGCCATGGGGTCCTCGATGGCGATGTAAAGCATGTCCGCCACCCGTTCGGCGGCGACGGCCACCTCCTGAAGCGTGTGGTCCTTGGTGGACATGGAGCTGTAGGCGAACAGCCCGGCAAAGGCCAGGATGGTCAGCAGGGACGACAACAGGATGAGCTTGACCCCCAGGGAGCGCGTGATGAAATTGTCCATGCCGCCCTCCTAGTGCGCCCCGCCGAACAACAGCGGCTTGAAGTCAAAGGCCGCGACCCGCTCGGGATTATGGCACCCGGCACAGTCGTCCAGACTCAGGTTCTTCCGGATCAGGTCCGGGTCGCCCCCGGACTCCACATGGTCGTAGCCCGGCCCGTGGCAGACCTCGCACCCGGCCTCGGCCAGCTCCGGGGTCCGCTCGAAGCTGACGAACCCGCCCGGCTTGCCGTACCCGGTCATGTGGCAGCCGTAGCACTCGGCCAGTTCGTCCTTGGTCAGGTCGCCCATCATGATCTTGACGGACTCCCCGGAGTGGGCCTTTTTGGCGAATTTCTTGTAATTGCCGTATTCCAGGTCGTGACATTCGCTGCACGCCTTTGAACCGACGTAGCGGCCGGAATCCGTCCGGCCCGTACCCGTCCAGGCGACGGATACGACAAGGGCTGCCAGCGATACCGCGCAGCAGCCCTTGATCCAAAACGATCTTTTGAACATGAACCAACCCCCATAGCTATAAAGCCAACTGCCGCAACCGGCGGGCACCCTCAACCCGGCGGGGCCAATGATGTCGTTACCTTAGTGAAATATTCACTTTTGGTAAAGGGTTGGCGTTGGGGATTGTGCCCTAGGGGGTCAATTTACCAGGCCAGGGTCTCCTTGAAGGCGCGGGCCAGATTCTCCACGTTCGACTCCAGGACCTTGCGCCCGGCCAGGGTACCGCTCAGGACGGGGGATTCCGAGACACTGCCGATGCGGGCGCAGGCCTGCCCGGCGAACAGGCCCTCGAACCGCTCGCGGTCGGCCGGGGCCACGGAAACCACCAGACGGCTGGCGGATTCGGCGTAGAGCAGGCCGGTCAGGTTGAGCTCGCCGCAGGCGGGCACACTATCCAGGTCCACGTCCGCGCCGAGGCGTCCGCCCAGGCACATCTCGGCCAGGGCCACGCCCAGGCCGCCGTCCGAGCAGTCGTGGCAGGCGGTGATCAGCCCGGCCTGGGAGGCCGCGAACACAGTCTCGTAGCGCGTCTTTGCGGTCCCCAGGTCGACCTGGGGCACGTGGGCGTCAGAAAAGCCGAGCTGGGCCGCGATCTCGCTGCCGCCCATCTCGGGCCTGGTCAGGCCGAGGACGTAGATCAGGTCGCCCGGCTTCTTGAAGTCCGAGGTCATGCACCTGTTCACGTCCGGGATGACGCCGATGATCGAGAAGAGCACGGTGGGCGGAATGGAAATCTTGCGGCCGCCGCCCTTGTAGTCGTTCTTCATGGAGTCCTTGCCGGACACGCAGGGCACGCCGAAGCCGAGGCAGTAGTGGGCCAGGGCCTGGTTGGCGCGGACCAGCTGGGCCAGCTTGTAGTGGCCGTCCGGGGTGGACTCGGACTGGACCGGGTCGCACCAGCAGAAGTTGTCCACGCCGGCCATGTAGTTCACGTCGCCGCCCACGGCCACCGCATTGCGCACGGCCTCGTCGATGGCGTTGGCCATCATCCAGTAGGTGTCATAGTCCGAGAACTGCGGGCAGATGCCGTGGGAGACGACCAGTCCCCGGTCCGAGCCGTACTCGGGCCGGATGACGCCCGCGTCCGACGGGCCGTCGGCCTTGACGCCGACCATGGGCTTGACCGCGGACTTGCCCTGGACCTCGTGGTCGTACTGCCGGACCACGTACTCCTTGGAGCAGATGTTCAACCGGCCGAGCATGGCCTTGAGCAGCCCGTCCTGGTCGTCGGCCACGGGCACCGAGTCCTGGGCGATGACCGGGCGCTTCCAGACGGCCTTGAGTTCCATCTGGGGCACGCCGTGGTGCAGGAAATCCATGTCCAGGCAGGTGACCAGCTTGTCGCCGTAGCGCACCAGGTACTTGCCCGAATCGGTGAAGGTGCCGAGCGCGGTGGACTCAACGTCCATCTCGTCGGACAGGCGCATGAACTCGTCGAGCTTGTCGGCGGGCACGGCCATGGTCATGCGCTCCTGGGCCTCGGAGATGAGGATCTCCCACGGGCGCAGGCCGTCGTACTTGAGCGGGGCCTTTTTCAGGTCCATGTCGAAGCCGCCGGAGTCCTCGGCCATCTCGCCCACCGAGGAGGACAGGCCGCCCGCCCCGTTGTCGGTGATGGCGTGGTACAGCCCGAGGTCGCGGGCGCGCATGAGAAAGTCGTACATCTTGCGCTGGGTGATGGGGTCGCCGATCTGGACCGCCGTGGCCGGGGAGCCCTCGTGCAGCTCCTCGGACGAGAAGGTCGCGCCATGGATGCCGTCCGCGCCGATGCGGCCGCCGGACATGACGATGACGTCGCCGGGCAGGGCGCACTTCTCGTAGGACGGGTGGCCGGACACCGTGACCGGCATGGTCCCGATGGTCCCGCAGTAGACCAGGGGCTTGCCCAGGTAGCGCTCGTCGAAGACGATGGACCCGTTCACGGTCGGGATGCCGGACTTGTTGCCGCCGTGCTCCACGCCCTCGCGCACGCCCTCGAACACGCGGCGCGGGTGCAGCAGCCTGGGCGGCAGCTCGCCTTCGTGGAACGGGGAGGCGAAGCAGAAGACGTCGGTGTTGCACAGCAGGTTCGCGCCCATGCCCGTGCCCATGGGGTCGCGGTTGACGCCTACGATGCCGGTCAGGGCCCCGCCGTAGGGGTCGAGCGCGGACGGGGAGTTGTGGGTCTCCATCTTGACGCAGACGTTGATGGACTCGGAGAACTTGATCACGCCCGCGTTGTCCTTGAACACGGACAGGCAGTAGTCGCCGCCCTCTCTGACGGCCGCGTTGCGCGCGCGGATCTGCTTGGTCGAGCCCTGGATGAAGGTCTTGTACAGGCTGGAGTACTCGACGGTCTTGCCGGTCTCCGCGTTCTCGTACTCGATCTTCGCGGAAAAGATCTTGTGCTTGCAGTGCTCGGACCAGGTCTGGGCCAGGACCTCGATCTCGGCGTCCGTGGGGTCGGCGGACAGGCCGATCTTTTCGCGCTCGGCCTTTACCGCCGGGCCGGCGAAGTAGGCGCGGATGTCGTGCAGCTCCCTGAGCGACAGGGCCAGGGTGTTGGCCCGGGAAAAGTCCATCAGCTCGTCGTCGGACATGGTCGACAGGGGAATGACAGCCACCTCGTCCGAGGCCTGGCCCGTGACCCGGGCGGCCTTGGCCTCGAAGCCGGGATTGTCGGCCCACTGGGCCGCGGACTTGTACTCGAAGCGCTGGATCAGCTCGTTGGCGAGCAGATCCTTGGCGATGCGGTGCGCGCCCGCGTCGTCCATGTCGGCCTGAATCAGGTACTGGCGCGAGGTGTAGACCTTGATCCCCTCGCGCTCTCCCTTGGTCAGCCCGAGGACCACGCCCATGGTCTCGCGGGCGGTGCGGCCCTCGTTGTCGGTCACGCCGGGCCTGAAGCCGACCTCGATGATCCAGTCGAAATCGCGCGCCAGGGGCTTAAGCGAGACCTCGTGCAGGACCGGATCGTGCAGGGCGGCCCGTTCCAGTACCAGGTCCACCTGCTCCCGGGTCGCGCCTTCCAGGGTGAACACGTTGACCATGCGCACGTCGCGCACGTCCATGCCGAGTTCGCTCTTGATCTTGCGGGCGATCTTCTCGCCCAGCACGTCCCGGACGCCTTCCTTCAGTCCAACGATCACACGACAAAGCATATCTTGCCTCTCCTCTCGGGATGAAAAGCTGTAGGGCCGGCCTTCCCTCGCGGAGGACCGGCCCTGAAAATCACTTGGTTCGGGTCAACACAAAATCCGCGGCCTGCCTGAGCACGACCAGTTCCTCGCCGGGCTTGAAGCCCTCCAGGCACGCCTTGGCCTTTTCCACGTACAGGGCGGCCTCCTCCCTGGTCTTGCCGGAATAGCCCCCCTCCCGGACCTGGTCCAGGATGTCGGCGGCCTGGGCCTCGCTCAGGCTCCCTTCCTTCAACGCCTCCAGCAGAACCTCGGTCCCGGCCTCGTCGCCCTCCTCCATGAGCAGGATGAGCGGCAGGGTGACCTTGCCCTCCCTCAGGTCGCCGCCCTCGGGCTTGCCCGTCTCGGACGTGGGCGAGGCGTAGTCCAGGGCGTCGTCCACCAGCTGGAAGGCGATGCCCAGGTTCAGGCCGAACTCGCCGGCCGCGTCCTCGCGTTCGGGCGAACCGCCCGCCAGGGCCACGCCGCACCGGCAGGCGCACTCGATGAGCCGCGCGGTCTTGCCAATGATGATGCGCATGTAGATATCGCGGTCCAGCGACGGGTTGCGCGAAAATTCGATCTCCTCGATCTCGCCCGCGGCGGTCTCCATGATGCCCCTGGCCAGCAGCCAGGACAGGCGCGGATTGCCGTAGCGCGCGCCCATCTCGTTGGCCAGGGCGAGCAGGGCGTCGCCCGCCAGGATGGTCTCGGTCCGGCCGAAGACCAGATGGGCCGCGTCCCGGCCGCGCCGCAGTTCGGCGTCGTCCAGGTAGTCGTCGTGCAGCAGGGTGGCGGAATGGAGCAGTTCCAGGGCGCTGGCGATGGCGTGGTAGTCGTCCTTGGCGTAGCCGAGCGCGCGGGCGAACAGGAGCGTGAGCATGGGCCGGATGCGCTTGCCGCCGGACCCGATGATGTATTTGGCGACGTCCCGGACCAGCCCGTTGAGCTGGCCGGCCTCGCGGTCGAGAAAATCATTTATCCCGGGAAGTTCCCGTTGAAAAAAGCGCAGCAGTTCGTCCATAAAGATGTACTATGTCAGGTTGCGGGTTGCGGGGCAAGCCCCGTGTTACGCGGCAAAAAGCGTGTTTGCCGCGCCGTGAAGCGACCTCAACGCGCCCTTCAGATTCCAGTCGCCGGGTTCGCGGGAACCCACCAGGTTGGAGATGGTCCGCACCTCCAGGAAAGGGAGCCCGCGCAGGGCGGCGGCATAGGCCGCCGCAAACCCCTCCATGTTCTCCATGTGCCCGTCGCAGGACAGCCTCAGCCGGTCCGCCCGCTCCCGGGTTCCGGTCACGCCGGACACGGTCACGCCCGTGGCGCGCCCCCAGCCGTCCCCCAGGACCAGGCCCATGCGTTCGGCGTCGCGCTCGGGCGAAAGTTCGAGCCGGTTCCAGACCTTGCCGCCGCCCGTCTCGGCCTGGGCAAAGCCGAGCCCCATGGGATCGGCCGCGCCGTGCGCGTCCAGCAGGCCGTATTCCGGCCAGACCTCCGCCCCGGCAAAGCAGATGGCGCCCATGGGCGTCCCGCCGAGGTCGTACCCCCCGGCGATGCCGAGATCAACCACCCCGTCCACGTCCGGGCGAACCAGCCATTGCCCGGCGCACAGGGCGGTGTTCAGCAGCCCCACGCCGGTCACGCCCAGAAGCACGGCCCGGCCGCCGATTTCGTACCCGGCCGTCCCGCCCTGGCCCACGGCGGGCGCCGCCGGGAAGGCGGCCCGCATCTCGTTGGCCGTGGCGGTCAGGACCAGGAGCACGGACGGCGCTCCCTACAGCCGCCAGTAGGCGACGGATTCGGCCGCCAGTTCGGCCCGGTCGAAAAATCCCTTCACGTCCACCACCAGCGCCCTGTCCGGGTCCGCGAACCAGCCCTTCAGTTCGCTCACGGCGATGTCCTTGTACGCGGCGTGCGGCACGGCCAGGATCAGGGCGTCCAGGCCGCGCATCTCGTCGAGGGAGCGCAGGGAAACGCCCAGTTCCCGCTCGGCCTCCTCGCGGTCCGCCTCGGCGTCGTGGACCAGGACCTCCACGCCGTAGTCGTCAAGCTCGGCCAGGATGTCCACCACGCGGGTGTTGCGCAGGTCGGGCACGTTCTCCTTGAAGGTCAGGCCGAGCACGCCCACGCGCGCGCCCATGATCTTGCAGTCGCTCTTGATCAGCCGCTTGATGGTCGCCTCGGCGACGTACTTGCCCATGTTGTCGTTGATCTCGCGGCCGGCCAGGATGACGTGGGGGTGCAGCCCCAGGGCCTGGGCCTTGAAGGTCAGGTAGTACGGGTCCACGCCGATGCAGTGGCCGCCCACCAGGCCGGGCCGAAACGGCAGGAAATTCCATTTGGTGCCCGCGGCCTCGAGCACGTCCAGGGTGTCGATGCCCATCTTCTCGAAGATCAGGGCCAGTTCGTTCATCAGCGCGATATTCAGGTCGCGCTGGGTGTTCTCGATGACCTTGGCCGCCTCGGCCGTGCGGATGTCCGGGGCCAGGTGGGTGCCCGCCTCGACCACGGAGCCGTAGACCTGCTGGAGCAGCCTGCCCGTGGGCTCGTCCTGCCCGGCCACGACCTTGGCGATGGTCTCCAGGCGGTGGACCTTGTCGCCCGGGTTGATGCGCTCGGGCGAGTAGCCCACGGTGAAGTCGGTGCCGCAGGACAGGCCGGACTCGGCCTCCAGGATGGGCACGCAGACCTCCTCGGTCAGGCCGGGATAGACAGTGGATTCGTAGACCACCACCGAGCCGGGCTGCAGGTGCCTGCCCACCGAGGTGGAGGCCCCGCGCACGGGGCGCAGGTCCGGGGTGCGGAATTCGTCTATGGGCGTGGGCACGGCCACCAGGATGAGCCGGGCCTTTTCCAGGTCCTTCAGATCGGCGGTGAAGGTCAGGTCCACGTCGTCGCCCACGGTGGAAAAATCCACTTCGTTGGTCCTGTCCAGGCGTTGTTTCAGCTCGGCCACGCGCTTTTCGGACACGTCCACGCCGAGCACCCGAAAATGCCTTCCCAGGGCCACGGCCAGGGGCAGTCCCACATAGCCCAGTCCGACCACGGCAATGGCGTCTTCCCTGGCCTGCAACCGCTCAAAATCAACCATGCTCATCGTGTTCTCCTTGATCCCCGGGTGGACACCAATCGGGTTCTGTGGCTTACTGGCCCCCATGAACATCGACTGGTCGCTTCTCATCGCCGCCATCGGGCTGGCCTTCGTCTTCGAGGGCATTCCCTATTTCCTGTTCGCCGAACGGATGCCCCGGCTGCTGACCCGGCTGGCCATCCAGCCGCCAAAATTCCTGCGCTTCATCGGGCTCGCGGCCATCATCCTCGGTCTGCTCGTCATCTCGTTCGGCCGCTCCTTATCCCAATAAGGCACGGGCTGTCCAGAAAGGGGACCTATCCGCCAGGCGGGACAAGGCTTTTCGCCGCCGCGCCGGACCGTGAGCCGTCAGGCCTTCGCCGCCTTCTTCGGTGCCGTTTTTTTCTTTGAAGCAGCCTTCTTCGCGGCAGTCTTCTTCGCGGGCTCTTCCTTCGAAACGACCTCTTCCGGAACAGCTTCGCTCCTCCGCCCGCCCGGGGCCTCGGCCACGTGCAGGTAGACGATGCCGGACATCATGGGGACGTTGTAGACCCGCGTAAAACCCGCTTCAAGCAGTTCCTCGCCCAGAGCCCGCTCGTCCGGAAAACTCTTGATCGTCTCGGCAAGATACCGGTAAGCGCCCGGATCGCCGGAGATGCGGTCGCCGAGAAACGGCAGGACCTTGTCCAGGTAGAAATTGTACAGCCCCTTCCAGACCCTTTTCGACCCGGTGCCGAACTCGAGGATGCACAGCCGCGCGCCGGGCTTGAGCACCCGCAGGAACTCGGCGTAGGCCGCCTCGCGGGGCAGGATGTTGCGGATGCCGAAGGCGATGGTCGCCGCGCTCATGGAGTCGTCCGGCAGGGGCAGGGCCCGGCCGTCGGCCTGGACCGGAAAGATGAGCTCCTCACGGCCCTTTTTCAGCTTCTTGGCCTTGCCGTTTTCGAGCATGGGCAGGGCGAAGTCGAGCGCCGCCACCTTGCAGCCGGGATACTGCCGAAGCAGTTCCACGGACACGTCCATGGTGCCCGCGGCCAGGTCCAGGATCAGGCCGCCCGGCTCGGGGCGGGCCGCCCTGGCCAGCCGGTAGCGCCAGTAGATGTCCTGGCCCCCGGACAGGGCGTGGTTCAGGAAGTCGTACCACCCGGCGATACGGCCGAACATGTCCGCCACCCGCCTGCCGTGCTCGGCATGGGTGGACGCCCCGGTGTGGGACGCGCATTCGGGGCGGGCCATTACTCGGCCTCTTCCTCGATCACCGGGTTGCGCGAGCCGTCCCCGGCGGTCACGCCGGTAATGGTGCGCATGATGTCCTTGTATATGACGTCGAAATTCTGCCCGAAATTGGTGGGAGAGATGCGCCCCACCTCGATGAACTTGATGA
Organism: Pseudodesulfovibrio hydrargyri; assembly: GCF_001874525.1. Classification (NCBI taxonomy): domain Bacteria; kingdom Pseudomonadati; phylum Thermodesulfobacteriota; class Desulfovibrionia; order Desulfovibrionales; family Desulfovibrionaceae; genus Pseudodesulfovibrio; species Pseudodesulfovibrio hydrargyri. Next base: position 485,875 of record NZ_LKAQ01000004.1, read on the forward strand.
CCACTTCCTTGGCCACCTGCAATGCCTGCTTGTCGTACTTGTCCATGGTATACGCTCCCGGTCGTCAAAGGAAAAACCGCCCGGTGGGAAATGGCCTTGACCAACATAGTCAGGGTAGCCGGGCGGAGAAAAAGGGAGAAACCGGAAAGCCCCTCTCTTTTTTCGGGGTCAGTAGCACGCGCCGGGCCGGTTCGTCGAGGAGTTTAGGGGCGGGGACACCGGACCGGGCGCGCGGATTTCGCTGGACGGGAACGGGATTCCGCCCTACCGTCCGTCGACCCGGTCCGCCGGGTACTCCGCGCCCCGAGGTGCCCATGCGCATTCCGCTTTTCACCGCCCTGCTGCTCACGGCCTCCAACGTGTTCATGACCTTTGCCTGGTACGCCCATCTCAAAGAACTCAACCAGCGCCCTTGGTACGTGGCCGCCCTGATAAGCTGGGGCATCGCCCTGTTCGAATACCTGATCCAGGTCCCGGCCAACCGGCTGGGCTATACCACCCTCTCCCTGCCGCAGCTCAAGATCATGCAGGAGGTCATCGCCCTGGCCGTGTTCGCGCCGTTTTGCCTGCTGTACATGCACCAGCCCCTCAAGCTCGACTACCTCTGGGCCGCCCTCTGCCTGCTCGGCGCGGTGTATTTCATCTTCCGGTCGTGACCATCGGCCGACCCGGGACCCGGGGAGAAGCGCTCGGGCAAAGGAATGATAATCACTCTTGCCATCCTTGCCGACTGTTGCTACATGGGGTGCAATGCATTCTCTAGACTTTCTCAAGAACAGACGCCGGAAGCGAACCCGGCTCATCCGGGCGCTCCTGCTGGTTCTGCTGGCGTGCGGCCTGTTTCCCGCGCCCGTGGCCTCCGAGGTCATCGGCAGCGTGGACACGGTCTTCCACATGTTCTCGCGGGACGACGACATCGTGGTCGAGGCCTTCGACGACCCGGACGTGGCCGGGGTGACCTGCTACCTGAGCCGGGCCCGCAAGGGCGGGGTCAAGGGCATGATCGGCGTGGCCGAGGACCCGTCCGACGCCTCGCTCATGTGCCTGGCCACCGGGGACATCGAGGTGCCCGACCGGGTCAGGAGCGGCAAGGCCGACGGGGACAAGGTGTTCAGGAAGGGCACCTCGCTGGTCTTCAAGTCCATGCAGGTGGTCCGCTTCTACGACCAAAAGCGGGACGTCCTCGTGTACATGGTCTACAGCGACCGGGTGGTCGAGGGTTCGCCCAAGAACAGCATCACCTGCGTCAAGGTGCAATGACTTCGTCGAGGTAGATGACAAGGAGGTCGCAATGAGCAGGGACGAATTATCGCGGCTGATGGGCGACGCCCTGTCCGATCCGGACCTGATCCGGGAGGCCATGACCCTCAAGGATCGGCCCGCCCTGGAATCCTTTGTGCGCGGCCGGGGCTACGCGCTCACCCCCGGCGAGATGGACGAGGTCTGGGAGCTGGCCCGCAAGGTCCTTGGCGGCGAGGACGCGGCCCGCTGGCGGATGGCCACCGTGGGCAACGAGCACCTCGCGGCGCAGGACTAGACGCCCGGTCAGAACCGCCAGAGAATCCGGGCGAATCCGCCCAGGGCGTTGTCCAGGTCGTGGGACGACTTGTACGAGCCCGCCTTGTTGTACAGCTTGTACTGCCGATTATAGTGGTATTCCGGCCCGATGCTGAAGGTCAGGGCCTTGTTGGGCAGGTAGTCGAGGTAGAGCCCGACCTTGGACCGGACCACGCTCAGATAGCCGCTGCCGTAAACCGGGTTGTCCGGGGCCAGCCCGTAGGTCTTCTCCTGGGTGGAGATGGCGAAGTTCAGGGCGAGGTGCTCCGAGCCCGGCTTGGCGTCCTGGAGCAGCCCCACGGACTGGAGCGTCCTGCGCAGGGTCTTCTGGGACACGGCCACGGCCAAGCCCAGTTCCACGTCGCCGAACAGATCGCTGTTCAGGGCCGACAGGGCCACGGTCCGGCCGGTCAGCCCGAGCATCCAGCCGTCCCAGAAATCGTAGGCCACCCCGCCGTCCACGCCCGCGCCGACCGCCCCGGGCGCGACCATTTCATAGGAGGCGTTCACCTCCGCGTTGACCCAGTACCGCCATTTGTCCGTGAGCCGGTTGTTCAGCAGCCGGGTCTGCAGGGTGATGTCCTGGAGCGTATCCCAGGGGGTCTCGCCTCCGCCCGTGCCGAACCGGCGGCCCAGGCCGTCCTTGCCGGACCACTTGAAGTAGTCGATGTCATAGGACAGGTGGAAGATGGAATAGTCGGCGGACATGGAGGCCCGGGTAACGCTGACGCTGCCCAGGCCGTTGGAAAAGTCCGACTGGGCCACGTGCCCCAGGCCGCCCTGCAGCTGCAGGTCCTTGCTCACGTTGGTCGGCGCGGCCACCAGAAAGCCGGGTTCGTTGCCCATGGTCACATTGGATTGGGCCAGGGCGGGGGGGGCGAAGACGGCCAGGGCCGAGAGCAGCGCGGCGGCTATGAGCAGGGGGCGGAACATGGCGCGGAAAATACACGCGCCTTCCGGGGAAGGCAATACCGCCGGTCCCGCCCCGGACGCGAAAAAGCCCGGACCGGCGGGTGCCGGACCGGGCCTTCCAAACCGGTGTGGCCCGGGGCTAGGCCCCGCAGCACTTCTTGTATTTCTTGCCGCTGCCGCAGGGGCAGAGGGCGTTGCGCGATATCTTGGCGTCCTTGCGCACCGTGGCGGGCTTCTTCTCGCCCGCGGACTCGCTGTCCGTGTACTGGAGGTCGTCCGTCTCCTCGTGCTTGAACTCGTCGTCCTTGACCTCGGCCTGGATGCGCAGGTGGGAGAAGGAGCGCAGGGCGTTCTCCTTGATGGTGTAGATCAGCTCGGAGAAGAGCTCGAACCCCTCGCGCTTGTACTCCTGCTTGGGGTCCTTCTGACCGTACCCGCGCAGGCCGATGCCGTCGCGCAGATGGTCCATGTTCAGCAGGTGCTCCTTCCAGTTGCGGTCCAGCGAGTCGAGCAGGAAGTAGCGCAGGATCTCCTGGTAGTGATCGCCGGTGGCGGCGCGCAGGTAGGCGAAGATGTCGTCCACCCACTTGTGGGCCTGATCCATGTCGGGCAGGCCGGACTTGCCCCACTCCGGAAAGCGCTCGAAGTTGAAGACCTCCTCCAGGCGGGCACGGACCGATTCCTCGGTCTCCTTGTCCGTCCCGCCCTTCATGTCCAGGGCGGGCTCGAGAATCTCCTCCAGGAGGTCCTCGGCGTACTCCCGGGCGATGGGTTCGACCTCCCCGGACTCCATGAGCTCGCGGCGCAGGCCGTAGATGGCCTCGCGCTGCTGGTTCATGACGTCGTCGTATTCGAGCAGCTGCTTGCGGATTTCGTAGTGGTGGCCTTCCACGCGGGTCTGGGATTTCTCGATGGCGTTTGATACCATCTTGTTCTCGATGGCCATGCCGTCTTCGAGACCCAATTTTTCCATGATGCCCTTGAGGCGGTCGGAGCCGAACAGGCGCATGAGGTCGTCGTCCAGCGCCAGGTAGAAGCGGGACGAGCCCGGATCGCCCTGGCGGCCCGCGCGGCCGCGCAACTGGTTGTCGATGCGCCGGGATTCGTGGCGCTCGGTGCCGATGATGTGCAGGCCGCCCAGTTCGCGGACGCCCTCGCCGAGCTTGATGTCGGTGCCGCGGCCGGCCATGTTGGTGGCGATGGTCACCTTGCCCTTGTGGCCCGCCTCCAGGACGATCTCGGCCTCGCGCTCATGCTGTTTGGCGTTGAGCACGTTGTGCGGGACCCTGCGTTTCTTCAGCAGGTTGGAGAGCAGTTCGGATTTCTCGATGGAGACCGTGCCCACCAGGGTGGGCTGGCCGCTCTTGTAGCACGCCTCGATGTCCTCGGCGATGGCCTTGTATTTCTCTTCCTGGGTCTTGTAGATGGAGTCCGGGTTGTCCTTGCGGACCATGGGCATGTTGGTCGGGATGACCACGACCGCGAGGCCGTAGATCTGCTGGAACTCCACGGCCTCGGTGTCGGCCGTGCCGGTCATGCCGGCCAGCTTGTCGTACATGCGGAAAAAGTTCTGGAAGGTGATGGAGGCCAGCGTCTGGTTCTCGGCCTCGACCTTGACGTTCTCCTTGGCCTCGATGGCCTGGTGCAGCCCGTCGGACAACCGGCGGCCCGGCATGAGGCGGCCGGTGAACTCGTCTACCAGCACGACCTGGTCGTCCTTGACGATGTATTCCACGTCCTTGATGAAGCAGTGGTGCGCCTTGACCGCCTGGAGCACGTGGTGCTGGAGGGCGATGTTCTGCGGGTCGAACAGGTTGTCCACGCCGAGCAGCCCCTCGATCTTCTCCACGCCCGCGTCGGTCAGGGTGATGGACTTGGTCTTCTCGTCCAGGACGAAGTCGCCGTCGGGCACGGCCTCCTTGTCCTCGGGGTCCATGGGGCTGGATTTGACCAGCTTGGGCACGATGGCGTCCACGCGGCGGTACAGGCCGGACGACTTCTCGCCCGGGCCGGAGATGATCAGCGGGGTCCGCGCCTCGTCGATGAGGATGGAGTCCACCTCGTCCACGATGGCGAAGTTGAGCGGCCGCTGGACCAGCTGCTCCTTGTAGAATTTCATGTTGTCGCGCAGGTAGTCGAAGCCGAACTCGTTGTTCGTTCCGTAGGTGATGTCCGCCGCGTAGGCCACCTGGCGTTCCTGGTCGGTCAGACCGTGGACGATGACCCCGTAGGTCAGGCCGAGGAAATTGTAGAGCCGGCCCATCCATTCGGCGTCGCGCGAGGCCAGGTAGTCGTTGACCGTGACCACGTGCACGCCCTTGCCGGACAGGGCGTTGAGGACCACGGCCAGGGTGGCGACCAGCGTCTTGCCCTCACCGGTCTTCATCTCCGCGATCTTGCCCTGGTGCAGGACCATGCCGCCGATAAGCTGGACGTCGAAGTGGCGCATGGGCGGGTCGAAGGCGCGTTTGCCCGCCTCGCGGACCAGGGCGAAGCATTCGGGCAGCAGGTCGTCGAGGGTCTTCTCGCCCGCGGCCACCTGCCCTTTCCAGGCCGCGATCTTGACCGGGAAGTCGCTGTCGGCCAGCCCCTCCATCTCCGGTTCGAGCGCATTGATCTGCGCGATGATCGGGTTGAGTTTCTTCAGGTATCGGTCGTTCTTGGAACCGAAGATCTTTTTGAGCATGTATGGGTTCTCCAGAAAATCTTTGGCGGTCCTTGGGTGCGCGGCCGCGAACGCTGTAGTGCAAGATAACGTCGGGAAACGGAAAGTCAACGCGACAATCGCGTGACGGCCCCCTCCCCGGGCGGAAACAAGGGATAGCACAAAGCGGGCCGGGCGTAAAAGGGACGCCCTCCGGCCCGTCCCGCAACGGGAAAACCGGTACCCGGAGACGTCATCCGGCGGGCGTGGGTCCCTCGGCGACGCCGCGCAACGCCCGGTACCAGGCCGCGCCCACGGCCCAGCTCAGGACGGCCGTACCGCACCGGGCCGGAAGATCGAGCCACCTGAAGTAAAAGCCGGTGAACGGACTGGAGGGAAAGCCGTTGACCAGGATGTCGGACGGCAGCCGCAGGGCCGCCCACCACGCAAGCGCGGTCAGGAACAGGGCTCCGGCGGCCGGGCGCGACAGCTCCCAGGAACGTCGGAAGGACACGCGCTCCCCCGCGGCCGCGCCCGCCAGGGTGAACCCGAAGCGGCCAAGCAGGTACAGCAGCGGCAGCGCCCCCACATGATAGGATGCGGTCCACAAAAAAAAGGAATTCTTCCCGAAGACCGGCTCGGCCAGCCACTGCACGCCCCAGCCGAGCAGCCCCCACGCCTGGCCGAAGCAGAGGTAATAGCAGAAGGCGTAGGGCAGCGTCCGCAGGAACCGGCGCGGGAATCCCGGCCCGAAGACCCGGCGCTCCCCGTCCCCGCGCACCATGGCGTCCGCCACGACCACGAACAGGGCCAATTCCAACAAGGCCCCCGCAATCGACCACGACCAGGCCGCCGCGTGGAGCGGCCCGCCGGTCAGCCGTTCGAGCGGCAGCAGTTTGAAGGCGAGCTTCCACAGGTACAGGCACCCGGCACCGACCACAAAGGGCAGCGGCTCGGCCCGCATCCGTCCGAAGGCGATGCACAGCACCCCGCCGATCCGGCGCAGGGCCGCCCGCCAGGCGTCCTCGGCGCAAATGAACCAGGGGGAATCGGGCACGGGGTTAGGCCTTTCCCGCCGACGGCCGGGCGGCAAACGCCACGGGCTATTTTTCCTCCGGCAGGTCGGCGTACGGCCCCACGCCCGAACCGGCGCGCGGGTCGGCATGGCTTGCGGGCGCGGTTTCAAATTCGAAGGCCGGGCCGAAACCGGCCCCTGGGCCAGCGGCCCGCAGTCGCAATTTCTCGTACCAGATGGCATTGGCGGCGATCAGGACGCTCCAGGAGAACAGGTCGATCACCAGCAAAAGGACGATCCCCAGGACCCCGGTCGCGCCCATTTCACGTTCGGGACCGCCGACCACCATGCCCCCCTGGACGATCACCCAAAGGATGGCGACCGGGATGGAGACCATCATCAGCGACCAGAACATGCGCCAGCCGTGCCCCCTGGTCAGGGCCAGGGCCTCGCGCACCTTCACCACATGCCCCACGGCCGCGCCGGGGAGCATGACCCCCAGCCGCAGCAAAAACGCGAGGAGCAGGAAATAGGCGACGACGCCCACCAGGATGATCCCGACCAGGGCCGGGGGATTGGATATGCCCGGCTGTGCGGGGTCACCCAGGAGGGAGAACGCCACGGCCCCCAGCGACACCATGACCACGAGCGCTGCTCCGAGAAAAATCAGGCAGAGGATCAGCCCCCGGACGAAAACCCGGCCCATGGCCGGCCAAAAGGGCCGGGGGATGGCCTTGCCCGTCCCCCGCTGCATGGTCACGGCCAGATGGTTGGTCGTGGTCGCCAGAAAGAGCAGGCCCAGGATATAGACGACTCCCGACAGCAATGCGGCCAAGCCGAATCCCGGCGCCCCCCCCGGGGTGGCCAGGCTCGCGGCCATCCCCACGGACAGGAGCAGGACCAGAAGGGCGGGAGCGAAACCGGCCAGCACGAGCCCGGTGAACGTCCATTTCCGCCGCCAGCCCAGGGCCACGGCTTCCTTGACCACGGCAAAGGGTGAAATCTTTTTCGACATGGAAGCCTCCCCGGAATCTCCGGTCTGTTCAGGGTTCAGGGTCGATTCGTAGCGCATCCGCAACCGCTCGTACCAGATGGTGAAGGCGGCGAAGGTATACCAGAACACGGCTGTACCGACGACCATGTACAGCAGGTAGGCGGGCGAGAACGGTTCAAAGGTCCGGTCCCGCATGGCCGCCAAGTTCACCGCCACGCCCACGCCCACAAGAACGGCGTACGGCAGGGCGAACAGGAGCATGCGCAGGACGTGCCCTCTGGTCATCCGCCAGGAACGCCGGAAAGCGGAGACGTCACACACCGACGCGGCGGGCAGGGCCATGCCCCAACGCACGAGCAGATACGTGGAGACAGACATCACGACCGTCGTGACGGGGATGTATATGTCGGATATTGCATGCGGCACATTCCCGCTCATGAAAATGAACGCTCCCAGGACGACTGCGCACAGTTCGGCCACGCTAAACGTCATGAGCGCAAGCAGAAAATACTTCCACAGCACAAGCAGATACCGGTGGACAAAGCGGGCGGGCAAAACCTTCGGGGTTCCGCGCAAAGCCATCAGCGAATCGTGGAACACGACCATGTACACCAGGGGCGACAAGAGCAGCATCACCCCCCAACCTGCGATGGCAAGCCCCGAGGAAGAGCCGTCCGAGCCGAAGGACAGCATCAAGGGCAACGCGATGATCACCCCGGCGACCGCCCCTCCCAGATAGACCTTGGCCCGCAAGCGCATCAGTCGCAGGGCGTCCACGGCCACGGCTTTCATTGAAATCTTGTCCGACATCTCCCTCTCATCCTATGGTTTCAAGCCAGTGTCCCACCGCCACCCCCTGCGGCGCGGTGGCCGAGAGTTGAGCCAGACAGGCCGAGCATCCCGAGAGCACCGTGTCCGCGCCCCTGAGCGCTTCCCAGCACTGCCGGTTGACCGGCTCGGTCAGCCCGGGCGCGGCCAACCGCATGACCCCGCCGAAGCCGCAGCACTGTTTGTCCGTGACCGCGACCAGCCGGTCGCCCAGGGCCTCGCGCAAAAAATCCCGGTCCGGATCGTCCGCACCGGCGTGGCACGGATGGTGATAGCCCAACCTTTCCGGGACGTTGTCGGATATCACGAATTCCATGCCGCGCATAGTTTCAGACAGGGGCAGTAGAGAATCCACCCAACGGGACCGCTCCCCGTCGGACTCGAAACAGTCGTAGGCCCGCAGCCCGGCCAGGCAGGTGGCGCAAAACACGGCGATGCGCGGGCGGCCCGCCTCACGCCAGACCGCCACGTTGCGCTCGGCCATGGCCGCCGACCGGTCCGCGAATCCGGCCCCCTTGAGGCCCGAGCCGCAGCAGGTGAAGTCGCCGGGCAGGACCTCCGCGCCCAGGCCGTCGAGCAGCCGCAGGGCGGCCATGAGCCAGCGGCCCTGGACGAAGTTGGCCGTGCAGCCCGCGAACAGGAGCAGCTTCTCGCCGCGATACGTGTCCGGGAAGCTCTTGGGCGTCATGAAGGGGGCGAGCCCCGGCCCGCCGGACATGCCCGCGAGCATCTTGAGCATGGGGCCGAGCCTTTCGGTGTGAAACAGCTCGGGCACCAGCCCGGCGGCCTTGGAGCTGGGGGACCAGAGCATCCGGGCGCGGGTCAGCCAGGTCTTCCACAGCCAGGACTTGAAACCGGGGTGCGCCGCGCGCAGTCCGGCCACCAGGCCAGGCACGTCCTGGCCCTGGGGGCAGACCTCGCGGCACCGGCCGCAGCCCAGGCAGAGCCCGGCCAGCTTGGCGGCGTCGGTTTCGGACAGCTTGTCCGGGTCCTCGGCCAAGACCCGGCAGAGGTCGGACTTGGAGCGCGGGCCGAGTTCCTCGCGCCCGGTGGCCCTGAGCAGCGGACAGGCCTGGAGGCACTTGCCGCACAGGATGCAATGGGAAACGTGTTGGGAAATATTTTCGGACATGGCCTTGGTCCTACCCGCGTCGGCTTGCCTTGGCAACCGGGCCGGGGTCAGCGGAAAAGCCGGTTGAAGACGCGGCGGAGCAGCCCGCGCCCCTTGGAATCCCGGACCGCCAGGCGCTCCCGGTCGGCGCGTTCCGCCAGTTCCGGGCGGGCGTTGAAAAGGATCTCGGCGACCATGCGCGCGGCCTCGCCGGTGAGCCCGGCGCACTGCTCGAAATGGGCGGCCTCGTCGCCCTTGACCGCTTTGGTCAGCACGCGGCAGCAGGTGGTCCGGTGCGCGTCCTTGAACCGCGTGTGCAGCTCGTTCACCGCCTCGCGCACCTTGGCCGCGCTGCGGTAGGCTCTGCCCTCGCCTCCCAGGAAGAGCCCCAGGACCAGCGCCCCGCCGCCGACCGCCCCGCACAGGCAGCCCGCCCCGCCCTGGCCGATGGACAGCCCCGAGGTCAGGCCGACCGCCTGCTGCTCGGTCAGCCCCCCGCCCAGCCCTTCGTTGAAGGCGAGCAGGACGGCGTCGGCGCACAGGTGCTGCCGGGTACGGTAGAGGTTCTCGGCGCGGGCCGCGATGGACTCGGACAGGGAGGAGGACGTGGTATCGGTCATGAAAAAAGGCCTTTGCACCGAACATACGGTGCAAAGGCCGGGTTGACTAGTCTTCGGACTCCACGGGATAGCCTTTGCCCTTCCAGGCAAAGATGCCGCCGGGCTGGCGGATGACGTTGGTGTAGCCGAGCTTCTGGGCCCAGATGGCCCCGTTGTGGCTGCGGGTGCATTTGACGAAGCCGCAGTAGACCACGATGGGCACGTCCTTGTCCGGGCCGAGCAGCGCCTCGTAGTCGGCCTCGGTCTTGCCCGCGGTCTTGGCGGTGTCCCAGGTCTCCATCGTCGGGATGGGGAACTCGAAGGCCACGGCGCCGGGGATGTGGTTCTTCTTGTAGCTGGCCTCGTACGGCATGGTGTCCACGATGACCATCTTCTTGCCCGAGTCGATCCACGCCTTGAGCTCCTCGGCGGTGACCACGCCATAACCGCCCTCCTGGACCTCGCGGACCAGCTTGACGGCTCCTTCCTCCTTGACCGCCTCATCCTCGAACTTGTCGCCGAACAGCCCGGCAAAGGCCGGGGACGCGGTCAGCAACAGGGCCGCACAGACAAACAACAGCAATACATTCCTACGCATGAAAGACTCCTTGGGAACCGGAAAAAGATTGTCAGGACAGGACACGTCCGTTCGCGAACCTCCGCCACCAGTAACAGTACAGAATCCCGGCCAGCATGAGCAGATCGCGGTAAAAGGCGATCCGCAACCCGCCAAAGGCCTCGGCCTCGGGGTCGCCCGGCCCGTAGCAGCCGCAATCGATGTCCAGCCCCAGGTGCAGGCCGTAGCCGAGCACGCCCAGGAAGACCACGGTCAGGACCGCGATGGTCCTCAGGCTGCCCCGGAAATCGAACACCAGCCCGGCGCCCGCCGCGATCTCCACCACCGGCAGGATGAAGGCCAGGGGCATGACCAGCCCCCGGGGCACGAGCCCGAAGGCGTCGATGACCACCGCCAGCTGCTCAGGATCGGCCAGCTTGATGACGCCGGCCGCCAGAAACAGCCCGCCCAGGATGACGCGCGCGGCGCGGTACAGCCAGCGGGAAGACAGCACGGACAATACGGGATTCATAGTCTGTTCCCATATCATGCTGATATAACTATGAACAAATCGAGATAACCCGAGATATCGAGAAGATATATAGATTTATTCTATATATTAAGAAAAACAGGTTGATGCGGACAAATGCCCGGAAACGACTCCCTACCACCCCTTGCCGGGGTTCATGATCTCGTTGGGGTCGAAGATGCGGCGCACGGCGTCCATGTAATGGAGCTGGTCCGCGCCGAGCTGTTCGGGCACGAAGGAGGCCTTGGTCAGGCCGGTGCCGTGCTCGCCCGAAATGGTCCCGCCCAGCTTCACGGCGGCCCGGAACAGCTGCTCCTTGACCCGGTGGGCGGCTTCCAGCTCCCCGGGCCGCTGGGCGTCGTGCATGATGTTGGCGTGGATGTTGCCGTCGCCCAGATGGCCGTAGCAGAGCACGGGCAGTCCGGCGTCGGCCCCGGCCTTGTGTGCGATGTCGACCATTTCGGGCACCCGGCCGCGCGGCACGGCCAGGTCCTCGGAGAGCTTGTTGGGCCGCAACCGGTAGGAGCCGGGCGAAATTTCCCGACGCGCGGCCCAGACCGCTTCCTCGGCCTCGCCCTCGCCCGCCTCCATGGAGACGGCCAGGGGGACGAGCGCCTCCTTGAGCCGCCGGACCTCGGCGGCCACGCCCTCGGCCGTGCCGTCGAACTTGAAGAGCAGCGCGGCCTGCGCCTCCGGGGCCAGAGGGATGTCGCCGAGCAGGCGCAACGCCTTGATCGTGGTGGCGTCCATGAACTCGCAGGCGCAGGGCAGCAGCCCGGCCCCGAACACGGCCGTGACCCCGTCCATGGAGGCGGCCAGGTCGGCGAACCCGACCAGGATGGAGCTCGATGCCTCGGGCAGGGGGATGAGCTTGACCGTGGCCCGGGTGATCAGCCCGAGCTTGCCGTTCGCACCGACAAACAGGCGCTTCAGGTCCAGACCGACCACGTCCTTCTGGGAGCGCCCGCCCATGGTCAGCACCTTGCCGCCAGGAAGCGCGGCCTCGATGCCGAGCACCCAGTCGCGGGTCACGCCGTACTTGACGGCCCGCAGCCCGCCCGCGCAGGTGGAGATGTTCCCGCCCATGGTCGAAATCTTCACGCTGGCCGGGTCCGGGGGGTAGAACAGCCCCTTTTCGGCGCACGCCGCCTGGAAGTCCGAGGTGATCACCCCGGGCTCCACCTCGGCGGCGAAGTCCCGCCCGTCGATGTCGATGATGCGGTTCATGCGCAGCAGGGAGACGGTCACCCCGTGCAGGCTCGGCACGGTGTTGCCCACCTGGCCGGTGGCCCGGGCGCGGGGGTAGACGGGCATGCGCTCGGCATCGGCCCATTGCAGAAGCTCGGCAACCTGCTCCCGGCACTCGGGCCGGACCACGGCCCACGGCATGGACCGTTCGCGGCTGGCGTCCGTGGAAAAGGCGTTGAGCTGCTCGGTTTCGAACACGCACCCGTCGCCGGGAAACAGATCGGTCAGAAACGCCCGGTTGGCGTCGGTCAGGGAATCGGCGTATTGCGGCATGGTGCGAACTTACGAGGGGTGCCCCCGGCTGTCAATGGCCGAACCGTTCCGGCGCAGTACGGAACCTCACCATGAGGATGGGCGGTTCGCCCGGCGCCACCTCCATGTTCTCGCGCCGAGGTCCTTCGGCTACGCCCCTCCCATCGCCCCCACCTCCACCCAGGCGGTGCCGTTCCGCGAGCTCTCCAGGCACGCCTCGATGAACTCCACTCCGCGCAGTCCGTCCTCCCCGGTGGGGAAATCCACGGCCGCGCCCATGGCCAGGGTCGCGCAGAACGACTGGTAGATGTTGGCGAACGCCAGCAGCCACCCCTCGGGGTGTCCGGCCGGGGTGTGGGAATAGGCCATGGCCCCGGGCAGCAGGTCGGGCGCGCCCCGGGTGATGATCCGGGCGGGCTCGTTCAGGGGCGTGTAGCGCAGGTGGTCCGGGTCCTCCTGGAACCACTCCAGCCCGCCTTGGTCGCCGAACACGCGCAGCCTCAGCCCATTGACCGCGCCGGTGGCCGCCTGGGAATACCAGTACAGCCCGCGCGCGCCGGTGTCGTACTCGGTCAGGATGGTCCCGTTGTCGTCCAGCACCCGGCCCTCCACCAGGGAGTCGAGCCGGGCGGCCAGCCGGGTCAGCGTCAGGCCGGTGACGTGGGGCACCAGGTATTCGATGTGCGAGCCCACGTCGCCCAGGGACAGGGTCCCGCCGCCGCGCTCCGGGTCGGCCCGCCAGGAGGCCTGAATGTGGCCCGTGGTCTCGACCGGCTCGGCCAGCCATCCCTGGGGATATTCGCAGTTGACGAAGCGGATCTCGCCCACGTCGCCGCGCGCGATCATCTCGCGCATCTGCCGGACCATGGGATAGCCCGCGTAGGTGTAGGTCACGCCCAGGACCAGCCGCCGCTCGCGGGCCAGGTCCACCAGTTCGCGGGCCTGGGCCGGGGTGTGCGTGAACGGCTTGTCGCACATGACGTTGATGCCGCTTCGCAGGCACGCCTTGACGTTGGGATAATGGGCCTCGTTGGAGGTGACCACCACCGCGAAATCGATGTCCCCGGCCTCGAGCCGGGCCAGTTCCTCGGGCGTGGCGTAGACCCGGTCCCCGTCCAGGCCGAGTTCCGCGCCCAGGACGCGGCTCTTCTCCAAGTCGCGGGAAAAGCATCCGGCCACCAGCCGGGCCTGTCCGTTCAGGGCCAGGGCCCGCCGGTGCACCTGGCCGACGAACGCGCCGGGACCGCCGCCGATCATGGCATATCTGAGCATGGCATCACCTCTTTTGCGAGTCACCATACACCATGTTCCGCCGCCGGGGAACCCTGCGTCACGGTTCCGCTGGCCTCGCAAAACCGGCTGTGCTATCCCTTTGGGCCATGGGATTCCTCACGAAACTGCTGTCCGGCCGGTCCAAGGGCGGCCGCCCCGAACACCGGGGCTCCCCGGGCGAGGACGCGGCCGCGCACCACCTCAAGGCCCAGGGCTACAAGGTCCTGGACCGCAACTGGCGCTTCCACCAGTGGGAGCTGGACCTGGTCTGCCGCCACCGGGACACCGTGGTCTTCGTGGAGGTCAAGACCCGGCGGGCCGGGGCCATGGGCGCGCCGGGCGAAGCCCTGACGCGCAGGAAGCAGGCGCGGCTGATCAAGGCCGCCAGCCACTACCTGACCGCGCACGACCTCTGGGACGAGCCCTGCCGGTTCGACCTGGCCTCGGTCACGGACACCGGCGCGTCCCTTATCGTGGAGATCGAGGAAAACGTCTTTCAACTGGACGGGCAGAGAGCATGAGCGATACCGGCACCCTGTACGTGGTGGCCACCCCCCTGGGCAACGCGGACGACCTGTCGCCCCGGGCGCGGGCGATACTGACGGACGCGGACGTGGTCCTGGCCGAAGACACCCGGCGGGCCGGGCTGCTCTTCCAGCGGCTGGGGCTGGCCCGCCACGGCAGGCTGGTCTCCTTTTTCGAGCACAACGAGGACAAGAAGCTGCCCAAGGTCCTGGACCAGCTGGCCGACGGACTGTCCGTGGCGCTCATCTCGGACGCGGGCACCCCGCTGTTGTCCGACCCCGGCTTCACCCTGGTCCGCGCCTGCCGCGACGAAGGCTACCGGGTCACCCCCGTGCCCGGCCCGTCCGCGCCGGTCACGGCCCTGTCCGCCTCCGGGCTGCCGCCCCTGCCCTACACCTTCCTGGGCTTTCCGCCGCGCAAGAAGAGCCAGACCGAAAAAATGTTTCGCGCACACCGCGACACCGGGGCCACCCTGGTCCTGTTCGAGCGCAAGACCCGCCTTGCGGGCACCCTGGCCATCGCCCGCGACATCCTGGGCGAGCGCGATTTCTGCGTGGCCCGCGAGCTGACCAAGGAGTACGAGGAATTCCTGCGCGGCAATCTCGGCGCGCTGGACGACTTCGACTTCGAGCTGCGCGGCGAGCTGACCGTGATCATCGCGCCCGGCAAGGACGACGGCGAGGCGGACGAGGCAACCATCATGGAGCGCATCGCCGAGGAGACCGAGGCCGGGGGCAAGCCCAAGGAGATCGCCCGGCGCGTGGCCGAGCGCAGCGAGGGCTGGACGGCCAAGGCGGTCTATGCCCTGATGCGCGATTGAATTTGGGCGGGAAAAGAAAAAATCAGATTTGGAAGGCCGCTTCGCGGCGGTGTCGGATGATTTCGCCTCCGGCGGGCAAGGGTTCGCACCCTTGCATCCCATTATGCGCCTGCGGCGCGGTTTTATGGGCTTCGCAAGAGGGGACCGAATCTCAATAAAAAAACCGGAAGGCCGGAAGCGGGGGTGAATCCGCTTCCGGCCTTCCGGTTGATAACCGGCCAAGGGCCGAGCTATGCGCCGTACAGGGCGTCCTTGTGGAAGAAACAATAGAAGTCGTCCGACTCGGTGAACAGCGCGGGATGACGCCGTCCAAACCGGCGGACAGAGCGGATCGCGGTCGGGCAGCAGGCCTTGAACATGGCGCCGACCACAGGACCCAGGCTCGCCAGAAACGCCATCAGGGCGAAGATCAGCACTCCGTCCACAAAGAAGAAATCGAATTCCATACTTGAAACCTCCGAAAAATGTTCTGCCCATAGGATAACCTCTTTTCCGTTCGAAGCAACCCCCTCCGATTAATTCTTTTATTCACATTCTCACGTCCGGCGGGGCTTTCCGGGCGGCTTGACTTCTCGGCCCGACTGCCCCACAACCCCTCCATGAGCCTCGATTCCATAACGCGCAAGGCCCTCGACGGTGTCCTGCCCTCCGATGCGGAAATCATGTTCCTTATTGAACAAGCGCCGGAACGCCTGCCGGAGCTCCTCGGCCACGCCCACCGCGTGCGCACCGCGCACCTGGGCCGCAAGGTCGGCCTGTGCGCCATCGTCAACGCCAAATCCGGGACCTGTTCCGAGGACTGCGCCTTCTGCGCCCAGTCCGGACACCACGCGGCCGACAGCCCGGAATATCCCCTGCTCTCCCCGGACGAGATCGCTGAAGCCGCGGCCCGCGCCAAGGCGGCGGGAGCGACCCGGTTCGGCATCGTGGCCTCGGGCAAGCTGGTCGGCGGGCGCGACCTGGACGGCTTCGAGGCGGCCATCCGCCGCGTGGCGGCCCTGGGCATGATCCCGGACCTGTCGCCGGGCATCCTGGAGCGCGGCCAGCTGACCCGGCTGAAACAGGCCGGGTTGCGCGGCTACCACCACAACCTGGAGACCTCGGCCACGCATTTCCCCAGGATGTGCTCCACCCACCGCTACGAGGAGGATGTGGACGCGGTCAGGGCCGGGCTGGACGCCGGGCTGTACGTCTGCTCGGGCGGCATCTTCGGCATCGGCGAGACCTGGGACGACCGGGTGGAACTGGCCCTGCTCCTGCGCGAACTCGGCGTGCCGTCCGTGCCCATGAATTTCCTGACGCCCATCCCGGGCACCCCGCTGGAAGGGCGCGCCCCGCTCTCCCCGGAGGAGGCCCTGGCCATCGTCGCCCTGTACCGCTTCCTGCTCCCGGACCGCCAGCTGCGCATCTGCGGCGGGCGGCCCACGGTCTTCGGCACCAACCGGCAGCGCGAGCTGCTCACCGCCGGGGCCAGCGGCCTGATGGTCGGGGACTACCTGACCACCAGGGGCGGCGACGCGGCCTCGGACCTTAAGGACATCCGCCGGGCCGGACTGGTCCCGGCAAGGGAGTGAGCCCCATGGCCCACGGCGAACCGCGCGGCGACGGACCCGGCTTCCCCCTGCCCCAATCCCCCTTGGCGGACCTGCACCGGCTGGTCTGGACCGCGCTCATGGCCGCGCTCATCGGGGCCGGGGCGTATCTCATCGTGCCTGTCGGCCCGGTGCCCGTGTCCATGCAGCCGTTCTTCATCTTCCTGGCCGGGTACCTGCTTGGGCCCCGGCACGCGGTCCTGGCCATGGGACTCTATCTCCTGGCCGGAATCGTCGGCCTGCCCGTGTTCGCGGGCGGCAAGTCCGGGCTCGGCTACCTGCTCGGCCCCACCGGCGGCTACCTGATCGGTTTTCTGGGCACGGCCCTGATCTGCGGCCTGGCCCGCAACCGCGAGGGCGGGCTGCCGTGGGCGCGCGGCGTGCTCGCCGGGCTGGCCGGTGTCGGCCTGGCCTACCTGACCGGCGCCGTCTGGCTCAAGTCCGTCCTCTCCCTGACCTGGACCAAGGCCGTGGCACTGGGCGTGCTGCCCTTCATCCCCTGGGACGTGCTCAAGGTCGCGGTCGCCCTGGCCTGCGCCCGGCACCTCCTGCGGCTGGGCCTGACGCCCGGCCGGCGGTAAGTGCAAACCCCCGTACCCACTGGACAGACTGGACCGTCTGTGCTTTGATGCGCTCCCGTGAATAACCTGTTAGGATGCGCGCAATGAAGACCACCCCGCTGACCGATATCCACCGCCTGACCTGGACGGCGCTCATGGCCGCCCTCATCGCGGCCGGGGCCTGCGTCAATCTGCCCATCGGCCCGGTGCCCGTGTCCATGCAGACCTTTTTCGTGGCCCTGGCCGGGTTCGTGCTCGGCCCAAGGAGGGGCGCCCTTGCCGTGGGCCTGTATCTCCTGGCAGGAGCCGTGGGATTGCCCGTGTTCGCGGGCGGCAGGTCCGGGCTCGGCCACCTCTTCGGCCCCACCGGCGGCTTCCTCGTCGGCTTCGCGGCCTACGCCATCATCGCCGGGCTGGCCCGCACCGATGACGGCATATCCTGGGCGCGCGGGTTCGTCTTCGGCATCCTGGGCATGGTTCTGCTCTTTCTCATGGGCGCGGCATGGCTCAAGTTCTCCCTCAACCTGACCTGGACCCGGGCCTGGGCCCTGGGCGTGGCTCCGTTCCTCCTCTGGGGGCTGATCAAGACCTCGCTGGCCGTGATCGCCGGCCGGTACCTGGTCCGCGCCGGGCTTTTGCCCGCCTCGGCGTGACCCTGGATGGCCATGGCGGTTCACGGCATCCCTCCCATGCGGGCCGACACCAAGACGGTGGCCTTCTTGCGCAGTTTCCTGCGCTGCTACCTGACCGGCGCGGCTTTCAACACGCGCGGCATGCAGAACATCGGCCTGATGTACGCCATGCTGCCGGGACTTCAAGCCATCCACGAGGATCCCAAGGATCTCAGGGCGGCGCTCAAGCGGTACGCCCGCCACTACCAGTCGCACCCGTTCTGGACCCCGTGCATGGTCGGCATCCTGCTCAACGTGGAGACGACCATCAGCGCGGGCCATTTCCCGCCGCGCATGCTGGCCAAGGTCAAGGACACCACCAGCTACACCCTGTCCGCCATCGGCGACTCGGTGTTCGCGGGCAGCGCCCTCATCTTCTGGGCACTGTCGACCATCTGCCTGCTCCTGACCGGCTTCCCGGTCCTGGCCTTCGCCATCGGCCTGGTCCTCTTCCTGGGGCTACAGGTCTTCCGCGCCTACACCTTCGTCTGCGGGGTCAAGCAGGGGTTCCGCTTCCTGGAGCGGCTCCGCCACTGGGACCTGATCAACTGGGGCACCAAGGTCAAGTACGCCAACGCGGCCCTGCTCCTCTGGCTGTGGACGCTCATCTGGCCGCGCCCGTACGACTGGTGGGAGTTCGCGGTCGGGCTGTCCGCGCTCATGCTCTTCGGCCGCTACGTGCGCACCGGCCTGCTCTCGCGGGTCCTTGCCGTGGCCGTTTTCGTGGGTCTCATAGAACTTTTCCCGTGGCTGGAGACCATGGCCAGAAACGCTTTTGGCTTGTGATTTTCCGCCCGATCAGACATAAAAACGACGTGAAAAGCAGGTTTTGATATGACGGATGAAAACACCATGACCGACGAGAGTCCCGGGTACTTATCCCGGAAAGTGGTTGTCTCCTCGGACAACGGGCTGCACGCCCGGCCCGCCGGACGGCTGGCCCAGGAGGCACAGACCTTCGATTCGGAGATATCCCTGGTCGTCGACGACCAGACGGTGGACGCCAAGTCCATCCTCGACATCCTGACCCTGGCCGCGGGCCCGGGCAATATGGTGGAACTGCGCGCCAAGGGCGCGGACGCCAAAGCCGCGCTGGACCGGCTCGAGGCGCTGTTCCTGAACAAATTCGAAGGGGCATAAATGGCTGACTCGACCCTCACGGGCATACCGGTCGCCACCGGCATCGCCATCGGCAAGGCCTTTTTCGTCAACCGGAACCACATGGCGAACCTGCCCCGGCAGATCGTCGCCGCCGAAGACATGCCCGCGGAGATCGAGCGTCTCCGCGCCGCCTTCAAGTCCGTGGAGACGGAACTGGCCGCCATCCGCGAGCAGGTCCCGGAGGAACTCAAGAGCCACGGCTCGCTCATCGACACCCATCTGATGATGCTCAAGGACCCCAAGCTGGCCGGGGCCTCCGAAAAATACATCGAGACCCTGGGCCTGAACGCGGCCTGGGCCCTGGAAAAGGCCGTGTCCGACCAGGAGGCCACCTTCGAGGCCATCAAGGACCAGTACATCCGCGAGCGCATGCAGGACGTGCGCGTGGTCGCGGAAAAGGTCCAGACCAAGCTCATGGGCGTGAAGACCGACCTGTCCTCCATCTCGGGCCGGGCCATCATCATGGCCCACGACCTGACCCCGGCGGACACCGTCGAGCTCCAGGTGGACAAGATCATGGCCTTTGCCACCGTGCGCGGCGGCAAGACCTCGCACACGGGCATCATGGCCCGGTCGCTGGGCATCCCCGCCCTGGTCGGCGTGGGCCGCCTGGAGGAGGTCCACGACGGCGACCTGGTGATCATCGACGGCCTGACCGGCAAGATCGTCATCAACCCCACCGAGTCGGAACTGGCCGAATACAACGAGCGGGCCGCCCTGTTCGAGGACTACACCCGCAAGATCCGCCGCCACTGCCACCTGCCCGCCGAGACCTTCGACGGCTCACGGGTCATGGTCCAGGCCAACATCGAGCTGGTCGAGGAAGTGACCGCCGTGCTCGACAACGGCGGCGAGGGCGTGGGCCTGTACCGCACCGAGTACGCCTACCTCAACCGGACCACCCTGCCCACCGAGGAGGAGCTGGCCGAAAAGTACATCGACCTGGCCGCGATCATGTCCCCGCGCAAGGTGGTCTTCCGCACGCTGGACCTGGGCAGCGACAAGTTCATCGCCTCCTACGGCGAGCTCAACGAGACCAACCCGGCCATGGGGCTGCGGGCCATCCGCTTCTGCCTCAAGAACCCCCAGCTGTTCAAGACCCAGCTGCGGGCCATCCTGCGCGCCTCGGCCTACGGCAACGTCTCGCTCATGTTCCCCATGATCTCGGGCGTGAAGGAGGTCCGCCAGGCAAAGGCGTGGCTGGCCCAGGCCAAGGCCGAACTGCGCCGCGAGGGCGTGGACTACGACCCGGACATGCCCATCGGGACCATGATCGAACTGCCCGCGGCCGTGATGATCGCCGAGTTCCTGGCCCACGAGGTGGACTTCTTCTCCATCGGGACCAACGACCTGATCCAGTACTCCATCGGCGTGGACCGGACCAACCGGCACGTGTCCTACCTGTACCAGCCCCTGCACCCGGCCACCCTGCGGGCCATCAAATTGGTGGTTGACGCCGCGCACCAGGCGGGCATAGAAGTGTCGCTCTGCGGCGAGGTGGCTTCGGACCCGTTCTGCGTGCCCATCCTGCTCGGCATGGGCATAGATTCCATCTCCATGACCCCGCAGGCCATTCCCGGCATAAAGCGGATCATCCGGCAGACCAACATGCACGACTGCCGACTGTTGCTCAAGGACGTCCTGGAGTGCCGCACGGTCAGCCGCATCAACAACCTGGTGATGGACAACATCTTCAAGCACTTCCCGGAAGAAGTGACCTTCTTCTCCTCGCTGCTCGAAAACGACGAGCTGCCCAGCTAGCATCATGGCCAAGAAAAAGAACAAGACCACCTCGCCCGACACCATAGCGGTCAACAAGCAGGCCCGGCGCCTCTACGAGATCCTCGAGACCTTCGAGGCGGGCATCTCCCTGGTCGGCTCCGAGGTCAAGTCCCTGCGCGGGGGCCAGATCTCGTTCAAGGACGGCTACGTCTCCTTCCGCCAGGGCTCGGCCTTCCTGGTGGGCGTGCACATCGCCCCCTACGAAAAGACCGGGACCTACGACCAGCACGACCCGGAACGCGCCCGCCGTCTGCTCCTGCACAAGCAGGAGATCGTCAATCTCCAGGCCAAGACCGAACAGAAGGGCCTGACCGTGGTGCCCATGAAGATGTACTTCAGCCACGGCAAGGTGAAGGTCCAGCTCGGCCTGGGACGCGGCAAGAACGTCCACTCCAAGAAGCAGGACTTGAAAGACCGCGACATCGCGAGAGACACCCAGCGCCAACTGGCGGCCTACAAGTAAAATTTGCCCCCGGCCCCCCCTCTTCCCTCCCAAACTTTTGGATACGCATCCGCGTGATTGCGGGTTGCGTGAGTGCGTGCGTTTCAGCTGTTCGTTGTCGGCTGCGAGAGCACGACGGAAAAGAGTTTGGATACGGGGTCGGCTCGCTCCCTATTGCCCGGCCTGGTCACCCGACGCCATGTTGCGGCGGGGGCGGACAGTCCTTCTGGCCGGGCGCTTGCGGCGCGTCCGCGCGGCGGCCTGGGACGCATCGCCCCGCACGCTCTCGGTCTGACTGGTCACGGACCGGATGACCTGGGGCACGAACCGCTCCGAGAATCCGGCCACGAAGCTCCAGAACATGACCTTGGCCATATCCTGGCCGCTGACCGGGCTGGTCCGCTGCAGGAAGGCGGGCAGGTCCACGGCGCGGTCGTTGGTGAAGGCCGGGATGTAGAATTTGGGGAAGATCGGCAGGTCGAGTATGCCGGTCAGGAAGATGACATAGAGCACCAGGGCGAAGATGCCGCCGAACAGAGGGATGATCAGTACCGAGGCCCAGGACTTGGACAAGATGTCCAGCTCGTCGTCCTCGATGCTCCCCAGCCGCTGCTGGATGGACACGAAGCCGCCCATGATCCCGCAGCCGAAGACCACGGCCGTGATGAACACGCTTCTCCCGAACCACAGCCCTCCCACGAACAACAACGAGGTCAATCCCAGGGCTATGCCGGAATAGATCAACAATCGCCTTGAGATGAGCATGATATGCTGTCTGCGCTCGTCCATGATTCCTCCTCACCCGCGCCAGGCCGAACGGCGCACGGATATGCCTCACCGCTACCACGAACAGGGAATCGAAACAACCGGTTCGCCGAATCGGGTGACAGAGGAAATCAGAACAGGCTGGCCTGGACCTGCGGCTTGTCCTCGGGCCTGACCTTCTTGAAGGTCAGGCGGTGCATGCGGCAGGGGCCGAGCCTTTGGATGGCCTCCACGTGAACCTTGGTGCCGTAGCCCATGTGCTTGGACAGGCCGTAACCCGGATAGCGCCCAGCCAACCGGACCATGAGGTGGTCGCGGAAGGTCTTGGCCAGAATGGAGGCGGCGGAGATGGCCGGGACCTTGCCGTCGCCCTGGATGACGTATTCCTGGGGGATGTCCCGCCCCAGCGCGTGATGGGGAATGAGCTTGTCGCCGTCGATGCGCAGAAAGCGCGGCTCGGCCTTCATGGCCCGTACGGCCCGGCCCATGGCCCGGAAGGTGGCCTGCAGAATGTTGATCTCGTCGATCTCCCACGGCCAGGCCACGCCCAGCCCCCAGGCCACGGCCTGCTCCCGGATGAGCGGATACAGCGTCTCCCGCTTCCCGGCGGTCAGCTTCTTGGAGTCGTTCAGCCCCGGCAGGTCATACTCCGCAGGCAAAATGCACGCCCCGGCCACCACCGGCCCGGCCAGGCACCCCCGCCCGGCCTCGTCCACGCCCGCGATCTCCACCGTGTCGTAGTGAACGGCTTGATACAAACTGTTCCGTGTCATCTTCAATCTTACGCGCTAACCCTGTCGGCCATAGACTTCCACGCACAGGGAAGTCGCCCGCCAATCGCCTTCATGATGCGGGCTGCCGTAGTCCCGGCCGTAATGGAACCGGTACTTGTCGGTGGGCAGGTTCTCCCACATGGCGTCCCTGGTCTGTTCGACCTTCTCATCTAGAGCCTTGCGGCCACCCCAAGCAGTGACCAGCAACACGAACAGACCGCATTGAACGGTGGTCAGCTTGCGTTGCAACTCGACCAATCGTTCCAGATCCCTGGGCGATTCCTGGTTCCATTGACGCTTTACCTCGATCACATGGGTCACATACTCCCGGCTGTTCCACAAGGCGATGTCCACTCGCTTGGAGCCCCCCATGATCTCGGGTTTTCTTCCGCGTGAGAGCTTGCCCGTACACTCCATCATCTGATTGAACGGCTCTTCCATGGTCAGGTAGCCGGTGGTGTGTACCTTGCGGATTGAACGGCAGATCTCGCTGACCATGAACCCTTCCACCCCGTAATCGCAAAGCCAGGCCCCGCCGGACCACTCGGAAAACGTACGATTCGCCTTCTCCGCACCGGTCAGGACCGCCTTTATTATGTCGCTACGCGCCACCGTTCCTCCTCAATCGGATGTTTGGACAACGAATTTGCTACCACCTACCCCCAAGACGCACAAGCCCTTACCCCCAAACCACAAAAGCCCGGAGTGTCGTTAGACACTCCGGGCATATATATCTCCATGTAATATCTGGAAAATTTGCGGAGAAGTGGATGATTGTGCCGACGGGAGGCAAATCCGGGGCCGAAGCGTATCTTAATACGCGAGGGTCCGGGTTTGCCGAGCGGCGGTGCAGACGCCCGCTTATCCGGAAATTTTTACTCCCAGATCTGCTTGGACTTGATGCGGGCGGCCTTACCGCGCAGATTGCGCAGGTAGTAGATGCGGCTCCGGCGAACCTTGCCCTCGGAGACCACTTCCACGCGGTCGATGTAGGGGGAGTTCATGGGGAACACGCGCTCCACGCCGATACCGTCGGAAATCTTGCGCACGGTGAAGGTGGAGTTGGTGGTGCCGCGGCGGCGGCGCAGGACCGCGCCCTGGAAGACCTGGATGCGCTCTTTCTCGCCCTCGATGATCCGGTAGTGCACCTTGACGGTGTCGCCGGCCTTGAACTCGGGGATATCCAAGCGGATGTGTTCGGCTTCGATTTTCTTGATGATGTCCATGGTATGCTCCTTAAAAATTATAGAGTGCTGGACGATGGGCCCGTGGCCGACATCCGCCTCTAGTACTCATCCGCGATCAATCGGTCGACGATGATGGCGACCGCGCTCCTGACCGAGAGATGGTTGTAGTCATCCAAATACCTGAGCGGCCGTACAATGCCGTCCGTTTTGGAGAGGACTTCTTCCGCCAGACCGTGTCCGGTACCAAATATCAATAATACCGGAGAGTTGACGAGCCAGCTTCGCACTTCGCCAAAGGTCAGGGCGGGCTGGGCTTGCTTGCGGCGATCCAGTCTTGCTGACGTGGCCGCGAGGCGGGGACATTGCCCTGTTTGGGCCTCGATGTCAAGGACCGCGCTTTCGATATCGTCAAAAACCTTGACCTTGGAAAAGGCCTCGGCCCGGTCCGGATTGGCCTGGGCGCCCGCGCCCTCGCGCCAGTGCCCGAGCAGCTTCTCGGCCAGCGCCTTCTGGTCCTCGATGGGCGTGGTGGCGTAGAACCCGCCGAGCCCGTAACTGCGGGCCACGCGGGCCATGTCGTGCAGGTCCAGGTTGGTCACGGACACGGCCACTTTCTCGCCGAACTTGTTGACCACGGGATAGTGGCACAGGGCGATGTACAGGTTGCGGCCCAACCGGGTGCGCGAAAGCGTCCGCAGAAAATCGATGTCCTCCACGGTCAGGCTGGCCGTGGGCAGGACGTCCGGCCGGTCGCGCAGGGTGGCGGTCAGGGACTGCTCCCGCCGCCAGGCCTCGATCTTGCCGTGGTCGCCGGAACGCAGGACCTCGGGCACGGTCAGCCCGTCGAAGTCCTCGGGCCGCGTGTAGTGCGGGTATTCGAGCAGCCCGGCGGTGAACGATTCCTCGTCCCCGGAGTCCTCGTGGCCCATGAAGCCGGGCAGCAGCCGGGCAACCGACTCCACCAGGCAGACGGCCGCCGCCTCGCCGCCGTTGAGCACGAAGTCGCCCACCGAGACCAGTTCGATGGGATAGAGGTCGAGCAGCCGCTCGTCGATGCCCTCGTAGCGCCCGCAGATCAGGGTCACGTCCTCTTCAAGGGAAAGCTCGCGGGAAAGGGCCTGGTTGAGGGGCTTGCCGCGCGGGGAGAGCATCAGGATGCGCCCCTTGGACCCGATGGAGTCCAGGGCCTTGATCATGGGGTCGAGCTTGAGGAGCATACCGGGCCCGCCGCCGAACGGGCGGTCGTCCACGGACTTGTGCACCCCGCCCGCGAACTGGCGGACGTCCACGTAGTCCAGACCGACCAGACCGGTCTCCACGGCCTTGGACATGAGCCCGCTGTCCAGCGGGGACTCGAAGAAATGCGGAAAAATGGAGACCAGGTGGAAATTCATGAACCCTGCTTCCTGGAGCGCGGCGGACGGCGCTTCTTCTTTTTGGGCGGCTCGGGGTTGAGGTACAGGTCCAGCAGCCCCTCGGGCGGTTCGATGACGATGGTCTCCGCGTCCAGATCCACGTCCAGGACGAATTCGGGCACGGCGGGCAGCAGAATCTCGGTGCCCGCGCCGTTCTCGATGACCCAGGTGTCCTGCTCGCCGGTCTCGTAATAACCTTTGAGTTCGCCCACCTCGGAGCCGTCCTCGAGGACCACCCGGCAGCCGATCATCTGGTACAGGTAGTGCTCGCCCTCGTCCGGTTCGGGCAGGTCGGCCTCGCGGACCAGGATTTCACGGCCGCGCAGGGCCTCGGCCTGGTCCCGATCGGTGATCCGGGGCGAGGTCAGCAGGACGAGGTCCTTGTGCTCGCGCCAGGAGGCCACCTCGAGGGGCCTGGGCCGCCCTTTGGCAACGGACAGGTAGAGCGGCACGTCTCCGAAAATGGTCGGGGAGTCCGCATAACTTTTTATGCCGAACTCCCCTCGAATTCCGTGCGCCTTGACCACCCCGCCCACGGGGATGAAACCGGGCTCTTCTTTCATGGGCCACCGTGCGGTTGCTGCAAAAGACCGGGGCCGCCGCGCGGGGCTTGCCCGCACGCCGGTCCAGGGTCGTTCGCGTCTCGCCTCGGGCCGCTTGGGCCCGCACGCGGACGTGCAAATGTAAGCCGTTGCCTAAGGGGAAGGCTACTCGAGGATCTCCAGGACGGAGCGTTTCCGCGCCTTGGTGGAGGCGGCCCCAAGCAGCGTGCGCATGGCTCTCGCCGTGCGGCCCTGCTTGCCGATGACCTTGCCCAGGTCTTCCTTGGCCACCTTCAGCTCGATAACCGAGGTCTGCTCGCCTTCGACTTCGGAAACTTGCACTTCGTCCGGGTTGTCCACCAGGGACTTGGCAATGTACTCAATCATCTCTTTCAACATGACGTCACCTCCGGTGCAGGCGCGTCGCCGCGCGCCATGAATATGAGCTGCCAAACGTGGTCCGGACCCTGCAGGCCGGGCCGGCGGGCCCGCCTGTGAAAAAGCGCAAGCTACTTGCCGGCTTTCTTCAGCAGAGAACGAACCGTGTTGCTGGGCTCCGCGCCCTTTTCCAACCACTTCTCGATCTTCTCCATGTCCAGCGCGATCTCGTTCGGCTCGACCATGGGATTGTAGTGCCCGAGGAATTCGACGGGGCGTCCATCACGGCGCACGGCGCTGTCGAGGGCCACGACGCGGTAGAAGGGACGCTTCTTGGAACCCATCCGGGTCAGTCTGATTTTCATTGCCATGGTTCTTATACTCCCAATAGTTGATTAATACGTTTTTGCCTACTATATGGCAAGTTTTATCACTTGCAGGACGGGAAGTCCCGGCCACTTACTTTTTCTTTTTCTTCTTATTCTTCTTTTTGTTCAGCTTTTTCTTCTTGCGTTCCTTGAGCGTCTTCTTGGAGACGGTGCGCTGGGCGCCTTCCTCCTCCATGCCGGGCATGCCGGGCATTCCAGGCATTCCGGGCATGCCGCCGCCGAGCGCGCTCATGTCGGGCATGCCGCCCCCGCCCAGGCCGGGCAGCTTGGGCAGGCCGAACTTGCCCTTCTTCTTTTTGCCGCCGCCCATCATGGACTGCATGACCTTGCTCATCTGCTTGAAATTCTTGATGAGCGCGTTGACGTCCGCAACCTTCACGCCCGAGCCCCGGGCTATGCGGTCCTTGCGGCTCGCGTTCTTGAGCAGGTCGGGCTGGCGGCGCTCCTTCAGGGTCATGGCGGAGATGATCGCCTCGGTGCGCTTCATCTCGTCCTCGGGCAGGGCGTTGTCGCCCAGTTGCTTCATGATGTTGCCCATGCCGGGGATCATCTTGAGCAGCCCTTCCATGGACCCGAGCTTCTTGAGCTTGCGCATGTGGCCCAGGAAGTCCTCGAAATCGAACTCGGCCTTGGCCATCTTCTCGGCCATGGCCTTGGCCTCGTCCTCGTCGATCTGGCTCTGGGCCTTCTCGATGAGGGTCATCATGTCGCCCATGCCGAGGATGCGCGAGGCGATGCGGTCCGGGTGGAAGAGCTCCAGGTCGGACAGCTTCTCTCCCACGCCCACGAACTTGACCGAACGGCCGGTCACGGTCTTGATGGACAGAGCCGCGCCGCCCCTTGCGTCGCCGTCCATCTTGGTCAGGACCACGCCGGTGATGCCGAGCTTCTCGTTGAAGCTCTCGGCCACGGTCACGGCGTCCTGGCCGGTCATGGCGTCGGCCACGAACAAAATTTCCTGCGGCTCGCACTCGCGCTTGATGTTCTCAAGCTCGTCCATCAACGTCTCGTCGATGTGCAACCGGCCCGCGGTGTCGAACAGGATCAGGTCGCAGCCCAGTTCCTCGGCCTTGCCCAGGGCGTCCCTGCAGATATCCACCGGGTTCATGTCCGTGGTGGATGGGTAGACCGGCACGTCGAGCTGCCGGGCCAGGGTATTCAGCTGGTCGATGGCCGCCGGGCGGTAGACGTCGGCGGGCACCAGGTACGGCTTCCTGCCGTGCTGCTTGCGCAGGAACATGGCGATCTTGCCCGAGGAAGTGGTCTTGCCCGAGCCCTGCAGGCCGACCATCATCAGCTTGAGCGGCCTGGCCTTGAGGTCCAGATCCTTCTGTTCGCCGCCGAGCAGCTCGATGAGTTCCTCGTTGACGATCTTGATGAAATGCTGGCCGGGCTCAAGCCCCTTGAGGACCTCGTCGCCGAGAGCGCGTTCCCTGACCTGGTCGACGAACTGCTTGACCACCTTGAAGTTGACGTCGGCCTCGAGGAGCGCGAGACGCACCTCCCTCAGACCCTCCTTGATATTGTTCTCGTCAAGGGTCTTTTTGCCGCCCAACTTGGAGAAGGTGGCGCCGAGTCTTTCTTGCAGGCTCTCGAACAACGGATCAACTCCCTGGAATTACTAAATTTATTCTTTTCGCCTGCGCGAAGACCACCGTCCAGCGCGGGCAAAGAGGACGTTTGTTAAGCCAGATTCCCCGGATAGTCAAGGGCGGCGGGGGACGGCTCTCGGGAGGGAACCCTGTTCCGGCCCCGTTTCCGGTCCGTCGGCCGGGGCCGGTTCGAGCCTCCGGACCGTCTCGCGCGGGCGTTGGCCGGCCCCCATGTCGTGTCGTCGGCCCGAGGCGAGCATACCCGGTTGCGCGGCCTTCCGCCACCCTGCGGGATCGCGTGGCGAACGTTGCGCAAGGACCGGGAATGTGCGAACAATCCATGGCATATGGAAAATCTCAGGAATTCGCTCTTCGTCCGGGTCTGGCTGACCCATTTCGTGCCCGCCTTCTTTGTCGGCGCCGTGCTGCTGCTGACCGTCAAGGACCTGCCCGCGCCCAGCCTCATCCCGGTGGGCGGGGCCGGGGACCTGGTCAAGGCCGTGCTCAACGGCGCGGCCGTGGCACTGGCGGTCCTGCTCTTTCACCGCTGGCGGAACCGACGCATGCGCAACCTGTGGCCGAGCGCCTCGGCCGTCTACGCCGGAGCCAAGCTGCGCTGCTCCGCCCTGGTCGGCTTTCTGGCCGGGGCCGCCGACATCCTCCTGACCCTGAGTGAATGGGGCGTCCTCTTCCTGGCGCTCCTCGTCCTGTCCGTCCTCGTCTGGAACCTGCGCGTCTTCACCCGGCGCAGCGTGTCCCTGCTCAGGCCCGGCAGCGAGATCACCTGGGCCGACGTGAACGAACTGCTGCGCGTCTACCTGGCCACCCTGATCGGCTTCACCCTGGTCAACGCGGCCGTGGACGGGCTGCACGCCCTGGCCGGGATCACGCCCCCCTTCGACTTCGCGTCCGCGGGCGGCGAACTCTTCCTCAACGCCCTCTACTACACGGTGGTGACCATGACCACGCTCGGCTTCGGGGACATCGTGCCCCGCACCTGGGACGGCAAGATCCTGCTGATCGTCCAGAGCCTGACCAGCTACTTCATGTTCGCCTTCATGATCGGCATCATCACCCGGGGCGTGACCTCGGGCCGCGACCGCTGACCCGGCCACTCCGCCGCCCGGCCCGAAGGGCCGCTCTTGTGCAGCCCTGTGCAGCCGGTTGCCAGCCGCGCGCGATGGGTATAGGGGACCCGCCAGACAAGAAAGGTTCCCATGAAAATCACTCCCGACCGTTTCCGGCTGGCCGTCCAGGCGGCCTTCACCCTCTTTTCCCTGTATGCGGGCTACCGCTTCATCCTTTTCCTGAGCTGGGTCTCGGGCCGTTCCGAAACGTTCGTTGCCAAGCCCGGCGCGGTGGAGGGCTTCCTGCCCATCAGCGCCCTGCTCGGCTTCCGGCGGCTGGTTTCGTCCGGATTCTGGGACCGCGCCCACCCGGCCGGGCTGACCATCTTTTTGGCCGCCCTGGCCATGGCCTTCCTGTTCCGCAAGGGATTCTGCGGCTACGTCTGCCCGGTGGGCTTTCTGTCCGGGCTGCTGGAACGGGCCGGACGCAGCTTCGGCATGGCCAGGATTCCGCCCCGGCGGATCGACCTCCCCCTGCACGTCTTCAAATACCTGGGCATGGGCGGATTCGTGTTCCTGATCTTTTCCATGGACCCGCGCTCGCTCGAATCCTTCCTGCGCAGCCCGTTCAACATGACCTCGGACGCGCGCATGCTCGACTTCTTCCTGCACCCGTCCGGCATGGCCCTGGCCGTGCTCGCGGCCCTGGCCCTGCTCAGCGTCATGGTGCGCAACTTCTGGTGCCGGTATCTCTGCCCCTACGGCGCGCTGCTCGGGCTCTTCGCCTGGTTCGGGCCGGTCCGCGTGCACCGCGACAAGGACGCCTGCGTCCACTGCGGCAAATGCTCGGCCAGCTGCCCCTCGGGCATTGCGGTGGAACAAAAGGAAGCGGTGCGCACCCCGGAGTGCATCGGCTGCGGCCAGTGCGTCGGGGCCTGCCCGGTGGACGGGTGCCTCGGCTTTCACGCGCTGGGACGGCGCATCCCGTGGCCGACCGTGGCCGTGGGAGCCGTGCTGGTGCTGCTGGTCGCCAGGGTCTGGGCCGGATACGCAGGGGTCTGGGACAACCCCCTGCCCCCGGAGATGCTCAAGCGCGTCTACCAGGCGGGCGCGGGGTTGATGTAGGGCCTACTCGGCGCAGTCCACGCAATAGGCCGTCTCGGGCATGACCTTGAGCCGGGCCATGGGGATGGGCTCGCCGCAGTCCAGGCACAGGCCGAAGTCCTCGTCCTCGTCCACCCGCTTGAGGGCCTCCTCCAGCCGGGCCAGGCGGACCCGGGCCTTGGACAGCTGGGCCTCGGCCACGGACTGGTTGACGATGGTGTCCATGCGCGAGATGCGCCCGATGGCGTTGTCCGGGGCCACGGGCTTGACCTGTTCCGCGAGCCGGGGAATCTCTACCTTCAGCGCGTCCATCTCCTCTTCGGCGAACCGCTTGAATTCCATTTTCTGCGCCTCGGTCACGAAATCCTCCCCAATCGTTGCATGGCGTCCTCGAGCACGTTCATCTCCTTGGCGAAACAGAATCGGGCCAGGGTTTCCCCCACCGGGCCGGAATAGAAGGCCGAGCCCGGCACGCAGGCCACGCCGGTCTTCTCCAGCAGGTACAGGGCACGTTCCCTGGCGGTTTTCCCCGGCAGCCCGGTCACGTCGGCCAGGGTGTAATACGCCCCGTCCGGCACGTACGGGGTCAGGCCAGCCGAGCGCAATGCGCCGCAGAAACGGTCGCGCTTGATCCGGTGGTCGTCGGACACCCCCTGGTAGTAGTCCGGGCCGAGTTCCTCCAGCCCCCGGGCCGCGCCGATCTGCAACGGCGCGGGCGCGCAGACGTATACCAGATCGCTGAAGTGGCCGATGGCCAGGGCCCACTGTGGATCGCACAGGGCGTAGCCCAGCCGCCAGCCGGTCACGGAAAAGACCTTGGACACCCCCGAGATGGTGATGGTCCGCCCGGCCATGCCCGGCAGCGTGGCCGGGGCGATGTGTTTTTTCCCGTCAAAGACGAAGTGCTCGTATATCTCGTCGGTGAAGACGAACAGGTCGTGGGATTCGGCGAAATCGGCGATGATCCCGAGTTCCTCACGGTCGAAGACCTTGCCCGCCGGGTTGGACGGGGTGTTCAGGACCAGAGCCCGGGTCTTCGCGGTCACGGCCCGCTCCAGGTCCCGGGCGGTGAAGCCCCACCCGGGCGGCTCCAGGGTGACGTAGACAGGCTTGATGCCGAGCGAGGCCAGGGTCACAACGTGGTAGCCGTAGTACGGCTCGAAGACCAGGACCTCGTCGCCCTCGTCGAGCAGGGCCAGACAGGCGGCGTAGAACGCTCCCGTGGCCCCGCAGGATACCACTATCTGGCCGTCCGGGTCCAGGTCCATGCCGGTGCAGTGTTTCTGCTTGGCCGCGATGGCCCGGCGCAGCCTCGGCAGCCCGTCGAAGCGGGTGTAGATGTTGGCGCCCGCGCGCATGGCCTGCTCCGCGCCCTCGATGACCGGGGCCGGAACGGGCAGGTCGCACACGCCCTGGGCCAGGTTCACGCCGGATACGCGGGCGCATTCCAGGGTCATGCTTCGGATCTCGGATTGGGCCACAAGCGGTCTGCGCTTGCTCACTCTCGGGGACATGGGGTACTCTCAGGCTGAAACGGGTATTCCATACACAATAAGGATAGACCATATATGACTTCACTGAGGAATAAAACCCTGATCCTGACCGGCGCGTCCATGGGCATCGGCGCGGCCTTGGCCGAGGAACTGGCCGGGGAGGGCGTGCACCTCGTCCTCGGCGCCCGCACCAGAGAGAAACTGCTGGCGGTCCGAGACCGCTGCCGCGCCCTGGGCGGGCGGGCGGAATGCGTGGCCGGCGACGCCGCCGACGACGCGGTGGCGTCCCAGCTCGTCGAAGCGGCCCTGAACCTGGGCGACTTTTACGGATTCATCCATGCCGCCGGGGTGCTCGAGCCCGGCCCGGCCGTGTGGGAGCTCTCCGCCGACAGCTTCCGCCGGGTGCTGGACGGCTCCCTGGTGGCGGCCCACCAGATCATGCGCCACGCCGTGCCGCCTCTGCTCGATCGCGGCGAGGGGCTGGCCGTGTTCTTCGGCTCCGGCGCGGCGCAACGCGCCCAGACCGGCATCGGAGCGTACTGCGCGGCCAAGGCGGGCGAGGAGCACCTGGCCCGCCAGCTGGCCAACGAGGCCCCGGCCATCACCACGGTCATCTGGCGGCCGGGCGTGGTCGAGACGCGCATGCAGGCCGACGCCCGCACGGCCGTGGGCTCGGCCGCCGCGCCCCTGCGGGAGCTGTTCGCCTCCTGGCTGCGGGACGGCCTGCTGCTGACCCCGAAGCAGTCCGCGCGCGGCCTGGTGGAATTTCTCCGCGCCGACCCGCGCGCCTACCACGGCAAGGTCGCGGACATACGCAAAATATGAACGCGGGTTGACGCTGGGCATCAGGCTTCCTATAGCCTGTAGGACGGCAACCCCTTCAAGGAGAATCCCATGAGAATCCCCGCTCCCACACTGCCGCCTCTGCCGGGCCCGCTCGCCGACCGACCGGGGCGGGAAAGCGGTCAAGGCCGTGGCTCGCGACAACATGGATGCGCTCATGCACGCCATGGGCATGCGGTAGGCCGGCCATGACCGATCTGCTTTCTCTCTGGGGACTGGCCACGGGCCGACGACGCACGGACATCGTCCTGCCCGGCAGCCCGGAGCGCTGTCTGTCCCGCCGCGCCGTGGAGGATGCCCAGGGCCGTGTCTGGATGCTCGAGACCCTGCGCCCGGGCCAGTTCGGGCGGCGCGAGCGCATCGGCCGCGCCCTGGACCGGATGTCCCGCGCCGGGCTGCCCGCGCCCGCCTACCTGGCCGGTCCGGACGGCCGATTCGTGGTCGAGTGCGAGGACCAGTACCACCAACTCTCTCCATACATCCCAGGCGACTCCCTGCCCCAGCCCGGATACATCGAGGACGACGCGCGCGGCGAGAGCCTGGGCAAATTCCTGTGCCGGTTGCGCGAGGCCTCGGGCGTGGTCCGCGAGTTCGACGACGAGCCGCCCTTCCTGCTGGAGGGATACGTCAACGAACTCATGGCCGCCATGGCCGGACGCCGCCCGGACCTGCACCAGGCCCTGAGGCCGGTCCTGCCCGCCCTGGTTCCGCTCTTCGAGGCCTGGCACGGCCTGCCCGCCTCCCTGTGCCACGGCGACTTCCACCCTCTGAACGTCATCTGGCACGGCCGGTCCGCCGTGGCTGTCATCGACTGGGAGTTCATGGGCGTCCGCCCGTGCCTGTTCGACGCGGCCAACTGCCTGGGCTGCGTGGGCATCGAGGACCCGCCAGCCCTGGTGCGCGGCCTGGCCCCGGCCCTGTTGCGGACCCTGCGCCACGGCATGTGCCTGGACAAGACCTCCCTGTCCCTGCTGCCCGAGCTTATCCTCGGCCTGCGCTTCGCCTGGATGTCCGAATGGCTGCGGCGCAAGGACGAGGAAATGGCCGGGATCGAGATCAGCTACATGCGCCTGCTGGCCAATTCCCTGGACACCCTGCTTCCGGCCTGGAAAAAACTCCTTGGAGAATGATGCGTTTCATCAACACCTACGCCCGGCTGCCCGAGTCCTTTTTTGAACGGATCGATCCCGAAACCGTGGCCGCCCCGGCCCTGATCCGTCTGAACCGCGACCTGGCCGCGCG
The DNA here is from genome assembly GCF_001874525.1 of Pseudodesulfovibrio hydrargyri. Classification (NCBI taxonomy): domain Bacteria; kingdom Pseudomonadati; phylum Thermodesulfobacteriota; class Desulfovibrionia; order Desulfovibrionales; family Desulfovibrionaceae; genus Pseudodesulfovibrio; species Pseudodesulfovibrio hydrargyri. Next base: position 519,735 of record NZ_LKAQ01000004.1, read on the forward strand.
TCTGGAACTGGACCTGCCCGGGGACCGGACCGAATTGGCCGAAATCTTCACCGGCAACCGGCTCCTGCCCGGCTCCGAGCCCATCGCCCAGGCCTACGCGGGCCATCAGTTCGGCCAGTTCGTGCCGCAGTTGGGAGACGGCCGGGCGCACCTGCTCGGCGAGGTGGAAAACGCGGCGGGCGAGCGGTTCGACATCCAGCTCAAGGGATCGGGCCGGACCCGGTTCTCGCGCGGGGGCGACGGCCGCGCCCCGCTCGGGCCGGTCATCCGCGAATACGTGGTCAGCGAGGCCATGCACGCGCTCGGCGTGCCGACCACCCGCGCCCTGGCCATGGCCGCCACGGGCCGGCCCGTGTTCCGCGAGGCGGAGCTGCCCGGCGCGGTCATCACCCGGGTGGCCTCGGGATTCGTGCGCGTGGGCACGTTCGAGTATTTCGCGGCCCGGCGCATGGAGGACGAGCTCAGGCTGCTGGCCGACCACGTCATCGAGCGCAACCATCCGGCCGCGCGGAAGGCCGACAACCCGTACCTGGCCCTGTTCGAAGCCGTGTGCGCGGCCCAGGCACGGCTGATGGCTCAGTGGCTCTGCCTGGGATTCGTGCACGGGGTCATGAACACGGACAACACCGCCGTGAGCGGCGAGACCATCGACTACGGCCCGTGCGCCTTCCTGGACCACTACGACCCGGCCATGGTCTTCAGCTCCATCGACCACGCGGGGCGCTACGCCTTCAACCAACAGCCGACCGTCATGGCCTGGAACCTGGCCTGCCTGGGCGGCTGCCTCCTGCCTCTGCTCGGGCCGGACGAGGCAACGGCCCGCAAGACCGGCGAGGCGGTCCTGGAACGGTTCATCCCGGCCTTCACCGAACACTACCGCCGGGGGCTGTGCCGCAAGATCGGCCTGCCCGCCGACGACGACTCCTTTTCCCTGGCCCGGCGGCTGCTCGACCTCATGCGCGACGCCCGGGCCGACTTCACCAACACCTTCCGCGCGCTTTGCGGCGCCCAGGAGGCTCCGGCCGCGTTCACCGGCCTGTTCGCCGCCACCGGGGAGATCGCCGCCTGGCTCGACGACTGGCTCGCGCGCCTGGACCGGACCGGCTCGGCGGACGCCGCCCGCGAGACCATGCGCGCGGCCAACCCGGCCTTTATCCCGCGCAACCACCGTATCGAGGCGGCCATCCGAGCGGCCGAAGACGGGGATTTCGCCCCGGCGAACCGGCTCATCGAGGTCCTTGAGCGCCCCTTCGAGGACCAGCCGGAGCACGCCGAATACGCCGCTCCGCCGCTCCCCGGAGAGCGCGTCACCCACACCTTCTGCGGCACCTAGCCTGGTTGACAGCCGGGGTCGGAGGGCATAGTTTGCATTCGTCCACGACAGTCGTGGACCGTAAGCGTTAACGTAAACCAACGCCCAGACCAGGACGGATCGCCCGTCCCGGTCTGGGCGTTGGTTTTTTTATTCTTTCAAAAAGAGGTCCCCATGCGATCACAACACGCCCATGCCTCGGACGAGGCCTGCTTCTGGAGGCTCCCGGTATCCATCTTCCTCTGCTACCTGACCGTGGGGCTGCCCCTGCCGGTCATCTCCCTGTACGTGCACCAGCGGCTCGGCCTGAACTCCACCCTGGTGGGCATAGCCGTGGGCGTCCAGTTCCTGGCCACGGTTTCCACGCGAAGCTACGCGGGCCGCACCGCCGATACGCGCGGAGCCAAACGGACCACCCTGGCAGGGATGTTCTCCTGCGGCGGGGCCGGGATCTTCTATCTACTGGCCGCGCTGCTGCCCCTGCCCGTCTGGCCGCGCTACGGCATTCTTCTCATCGGCCGCCTGCTGCTGGGATACGGGGAGAGCCAGATGCTCACCGGCGTGCTGGTCTGGGGATTCGGGCTGCTCAGCCCGGCCCGGGCGGGCGTGGTCATGTCCTGGAACGGCATGGCCATCTTCGGGGCTCTGGCCGCGGGCGCACCACTGGGGCTGCTGCTCTACGGGCAGTTCGGATTCGCCGCCCTGGGCGTGTCCACCCTGATCCTGCCCTTCCTGGCCCTGCCTCTGATCCTGCCCATCCGCGCCACCGACCCGATCCCGGGGGAAAGGCCGCCCCTCAAGGAGGTCATCGGCCGCGTCTGGCTGCCGTGCACGGCCCTTTTCCTTCAGGGCATCGGGTTCGCGGTCATCGGCACCTTCGCGGCCCTCTATTTCGCGGACAACCACTGGGGCCACGCCGGTCTGGCCTTGACCTGCTTCGGCGGGGCCTTTGTCCTGGTGCGCGTGTTTTGGGGCAAGCTGCCGGACACGCTGGGCGGCATCAAGGTGTCTCAGGCGTCCTTTGCCGTGGAGGGGCTGGGGCTGTTCCTGCTGTGGCTGGCCCCCCATCCGGCCGTGGCCTTCCTGGGCGCGATCCTGACCGGCGCGGGCACCTCACTGCTCTTCCCGGCCCTGGGCGTGGAGGTGGTCAAGATCGTCCCGCCCAACGTCAAGGGCACGGCCATCGGCGGGTTTGCGGCCTTCCAGGACATCGCCTACGCTGTGGGCGGCCCGGCCACCGGAGCCCTGGCCGCCACGGCGGGCTACCCCTCGGTCTTCCTGGCCGCCGCCGTCTGCGCGGCGCTCGGGCTCGGGGTCATCGAGCTCTTCCGCCGTTCCCTGGCCAGGGAAGCCGCCTGAACCGTCTCCCGGCGCGCTCAATCCTGTTCGGGGCGCGCCGCCATCTGTCTGTAGTAGCTGCCCACGGCCTCGAGCAGGGCGTTGGCGGCCAGCCATGCGCAGTGCCGGTCGTCCTCGGGCAGGCCCGGGCCGCCCAGCCCCTCCAGGACGGTCTCTCCGGTAATGGCGGCAAGGTCCTCACAGCGTTTGCCCACGGCCAATTCCGCAGCCATGGAGCCGCTGATGGCGCTGGAGCCGCAGCCATCGGTGGCGAAACCGGCGTCCACCACCGTGTCGTCCTCTATCTGCAAATAAATCCAGATGGTATCGCCGCACCCGCCGGTTGACGCGCCCTCGTAGTTGGCCCCCGAGGGCTCCCCCCGGTACGGCTGGTTGCGCCACCGCTCGAATCCGGCCTGCCCGTAGGCCTCGATGGTCTCTTCGTTGATCTTGTCCTGCAGTTCACGCACGATATCGTCCAAGCTGGGCATCTTCCCGTCCATTTGCTGAATGGTTGCCCGCCGTTCCTGTCCCGAACCCTCGCGGAGGTTGTTAACAGCCCGGATTCCGTTCAGCAACAGATAACCCCACCCCGAGCCAAAACGATCCGGTGGAAAGCCACAAAAAAAGACCCCACCAACAGGTGAGGTCTCCATAAATTTCTTCATCTCCCTGGAACGACTCGGGTGCGTCCCGCACCCGACAGCGGCTCTCTTCTCCCGTACCAGGAATAGACTTGGGAGAGTGGATCAGATGTGCATTTTTCGAGGGGCCGTTTCATCCTCACGTAGGTTTACTACGCTGCGGTGAAACGGCCCCTCGAAAAATGTGCAGATGGCCCGCTATCGCAAGCCGCCCCTGCTAATCCTCCAACTCAGAGGCCAAGGCGGCGATCTCTTCGCGGATGATCTTGGCCGCCTCGGCGGGAACGAGCTGGGCAATCTCCTCGCGCAGGCGGCGCTCCAACTCCTCGACGCGGCCTTCGAGCTGGCGGACCGTGGCCTGAAGCGCCTCCAGGGTGGGCTCGCCCTCCACATGGGTCTCGGCCAGTAGCTGGTCCACGTCGGCGTCCACGTTCATGCCCGCGTCGGGCGGCATGGCTTCGGCGGTCAGGGCGTCATCCAGGGAGTCTTCGTCCAGGTCCATGACCAGGGCGTCGTCCAGGTCCGCGTCCGTCTCCTCGGCGTCCATCACCCCGGACACGTCCACCTCGACGTTGTCCAGCAGGCTGTCCACATCCTCGATGTCGTCGTCATCGAGCTGGTCCAGGCCGGTCAGCTCCGCGTCCACCGGGGCTTGGACCGCATCGGGTTCCGGGACCGCCTCGTCAAAAACGTTGCCCTTGACGACTACGGGCTCGTCGAGCTCCAGGGGTTCCGGCTCGGCCTCGGGCTCGATTTCCGGCTCCATTTCGAGTCCGGCTTCCGGCTCGTCCATGATGGCCTCGATGTCCTCGGCAGCGACCGCCTCGTCCACCGGCACCTCGGGCGCGGGCTCTTCGGCCATGGCGGCCAGCATGTCGTCGGCCAGATCATCGGCCGGTTCTTCGGTAAGGTCCTCGGTCAGGTCTTCGGCAGAGGCCTCGGCCGTTTCACCGGCATCAAGGGAAATTTCCTCTTCGGGCTCGAAGGCGGCATCCTCGCCGATCAGGTCGTCGAGATCGATGAGCTCCCCGTCCTCGTCTTCAACTGCTTCGGGAGCTTCGCCAACCTCGGCGGCCTCCTCCACCAGGTCGTCGAGATCGATGAGCTCCTCATCCTCGTCTCCGGCGGCCTCGGCCACATCCTCCTCGGCGATGTCGTCCACCAGGGCCTCGACCTCGTCGGCGCTCTGCGCGGCGGGCTCCTCGGCCAGGTCGACCACTTCGTCGAGCACGATCAGATCGTCTTCGCCGGCATCCTCACCGGCATCCGGTGCGGCGGGCTCCTCGACCAGATCATCCAGGATCAGCAGGTCTTCGTCCTCGTCCCCGGCTTCGCCGCCGGGAGCGGGCTCCTCCACCATGTCGTCCAGGACCAGGAGTTCCTCGTCGGCGTCGTCAGGCTCCACCTGATCGTCGAGCACGATGGGGCCGCCGCTCTCGTCCACGACGGGAGCGTCCTCGAGATCGTCCGCGAACAGGTCCTCGAGCTCCTGCTCGAAATCCGCGTCCACGGTATCGGGATCAAAGCCCTCGCTGTCCGCAACGGGTTCGTTCAGCACGTCGCGCACATCGGCGTCGTCTTTGGGAGGAGGCGGTGGAGCCGGGGTCATGGATACCTCCAAAGGAGTTGGAAAAAAGGGGGGCCGTGTCGCACAGCCCCCCTTGCATTCACCTTAAAGGCTTATTTGGGGTGGCATTCCTTGCAGCTGACCGGAACGGCCTTGCCGGCCTTCTTCTGGTCCTTGTGGCAGCCGAGGCAGGAAGCCTGGGACTTCTTGCTGTGGAAGGCGGAGTAGAAGCCGGTGGGCTCCTTCTTCGCGGCCTTGCTGGCATCGGCGTGGCAGCCTTCGGCGGCGCAGCTCTTGGCCTCGTCCGGGGTCTTGGCCTTGTGGTGACAGACCAGACAGTCCAGTCCGCTGTCCACGTGTTTCTTGTGCGGGAAGGTCACGGGCGTCTTGGTCGCTTTGGCGCCGGCGGGGACTTCCATGGTGATGGTGTCCGCAGGCGCGTTGGCCGCAATGACCACGGGCAGGCAGAAGACACACACCAGGGCGGCCACCATCAGGCTGATGATGAGAGATTTCTTCATTTACCTAGTTCCTCCTGTTGCATAAAAGATAGACAGTCACACTCTCTACTATGCGGGATAAATAAGTATCCACCCCCTGTCAAGCGGGGGCTGCCATCGTAGACCCTTGCTTTTACCCGATAAACCCCCTTGAGCGCAAGGGGGGAATTACACTTTGATCCAACGGTTTACAGGGCGTATTTGCGGTGATAGCCGCGCGGAGTGAGCATGCGGCCTTCCACCAGGCGGGTGGCTGAGTTGCCGACGATGAGCACGGTCTGCATGTCCACCTTGTCCACGTCCACGGCCTTGAGCGGCACGGCCTCGACGAACTGGCCCGCGCGGTACGCCTTGCGGACCATGCCCACCGGCGTGCTCGGCCTGCGGTACCGGCCGATGATGCCCAGCGCCTCGCGCAGGTGGTCCGAACGCTTCCGGGAACGGGGATTGTAGAGGGCGATGACGAAATCCGCGCTGGCCGCCGCCTGGAGCCGCTGCTCGATGCGCTCCCAGGGAGTCAGCAGGTCGCTCAGGGAGATGGAGGCGAAATCGTGCATGAGCGGCGCGCCGAGCAGGGCCGCGGCCGCGTTGAAGGCGGCCACGCCGGGGACGACCTCGAACGGCACGGTCTTGAGCAGCCCCTCGCTTTCGAGCACTTCCATGAGCAGTCCGGCCATGGCGTAGATGCCCGCGTCGCCGGAGCAGACCATGACCGTCTTGCGACCGGCCCGGGCGTGTTCCACGGCCTGCCGAGCGCGGTCCACCTCGCCCATCATACCCGTGGAGACCACGATCTTGCCCTCGAGAACCTCATCCGGGATCAGCTCGATGTAGCCCTTGTAGCCGGCCACCACCTCGGCCTCCTCGACGGCCCATCGGGCCGCCGGGGTGAGCAGGGACAGGTCGCCCGGCCCGAGACTGACCGCCTTAAGCACGGTTGCTCCGGGCCACGGCCAGGGTCACGGTATTGGTCTTCTCCTTGGTCACGACCAGCTCCCCGCCGTGGGAGGCGAGCAGGGCCGAGGCTTCGGCCACGCTGGGCACGCCCATGTGCGCCTGGACACGGTCGGACGGCGTGGGCGCGTCCACGGCCGCGAGCTGGGCCGTGGAATAGAAGACCGGCTCCACGCCGAACTCCTCGGCCGCTTCCAGCAGCCCGGCCTCGTTGCGCTTGGCCTCCACCGAGCCCACCGAGGCGATGGATTCCATGGAAAAACCGTATTTTTTGAAGACCATGTAGACGTGGTCGAGAATCTCATAGGTGGTGATGTCCCTCCGGCAGCCGATGCCCAGGTGCAGCACCCGGGGGTGCAGGGCCAGGCTCCCTTCCGGGGCGTCGTTGTGCCAGGAGACCCAGATGCCGGGCTTGGCGTCGTTCCAGTCCCCGTACCCGACCTTGCCCTCGAAGCTGGCGTTCCAGGCCAGGCCGAGCCAGTCCTCGGGGTCGTAGAGCTGGACCACGCGGTCCTCGAGCAGGGCCATGTTCACTTCCTTGACCTTGCCGATGGTTCCGATGGCCAATCCCTTGGCCATGGCCAGGCTGTCGATGGACAGGACCCCGGCCGCGTCCGTGGCCGTGGTGATGACCGACTGCCCGCCCATGATCCGGGCGCAGCGGTCGGCCAGTTCGTTGGCCCCGCCCAGGTGGCCCGAGAGCAGGCTGATGGCGAACAGCCCGGTCTGGTCCATGCAGACCACGGCCGGGTCGGTCTCCTTGCTTTGCAGGTGGGGGGCGATGCAGCGCACCACGATGCCCGCGGCGGCCACGAAGATGTGGCCGTCAAAGGCGTTGAAGGTGGCGGACATGAGCGTCTTGAGGGACTCGAACGAGATGGCGTCCTCGGCCTCCAGATTCTTGGAGGCGTAGAGGGTGCCCGGCAGTCTGGCTGCCAACCGCCTGCCCATGGTCAGTCCCTGGGAAGTCAGTGTGTATATGGCGATTTTCTTAGCTGGCATTGCTATCATTTAGCAGCAACCGACCTTTGGGGGAAGAAAAAAACGGCACGAAAAGGGTTGTTTTTTCCGGACTTGCCGCACGCTCCACGGGAAACGGGCCGGGAACCCGAAGGATTCCCGGCCCGGTGGAGTGCGCGCGGGCGGGACGGACCTAGAAGGCCACTGCCCGGGCCGCGTCCAGCGTCTTCTCGAAGTCCTCGTCCGAATGGGCGAACGAGGTGAAGGCGCACTCGAAGCCCGCCGGGGCCAGGTAGACCCCTTTGGCCATCATCTGCTTCCAGTAGACCGCGAAGGTCGCCTGGTCGCACCGGCCGGACTCGATCATGTTGGTCACGGGTTTGTCCGAGAAATACAAGGTGAAGGCCGAGCCCGCCTGGGCCACGTAGACCGGCTTGCCCTTCCCTTCGAGAATGGAAGCCAACTCGCCGGTCAGCGCCCTGGTCCTGGCCTCCAGGGTCGCGTAGTCGCACTCCTGGAGGCGCTTGAGGGTGGCCAGCCCGGCGGCCATGGCCACGGGGTTGCCGGACAGGGTGCCCGCCTGGAACACGCCGCCCACCGGGGCCATGTGCTCCATGATCTCGCGCTTGCCTCCGTAGCAGCCCACCGGGAACCCGCCGCCGATGATCTTGCCCAGCGTGGTCAGGTCCGGGGTGATCCCGTAGCGCTCCTGGGCCCCGCCCGGGGCCAGCCTGAAGCCGGTGATGACCTCGTCGAAGATGAGCACCGCGCCGTACTTTGTGCACAGGTCGCGCAGTCCCTGGAGGAAGCCCTCCTCGGGCAGGACCAGGCCCATGTTGCCCGCGCAGGGCTCGACGATGACACAGGCGATCTCGTCGCCGGACTCCTCGAAATGCTTTTTCACGGCGTCCAGGTCGTTGTACTGGGCCAGCAGGGTGTGGCTGATGACCTCCTCGGGCACGCCCGGGGTGCCGGGCACGGTGCCCGCCGCCGAACCGGCCGCGGCCAGGAAGGCGTCGGCGTGACCATGGTAGTTGCCGATGAACTTCACGAACTTGTTCCGCCCGGTATAGCCCCGCGCCAGGCGCAGCGCGGACATGGTCGCCTCGGTGCCGGACGAGACCATGCGCATCATCTCCATGGACGGGATGAGCTTTTGGATCTCCTCGGCCAGCAGGACCTCGCCCAGGCAGGGCGCGCCGTAGCTGGACCCGTGGTCCACGGCGGCGTGGGCGGCCGCGTTCACGGCCGGGTCCTGGTGCCCCAGGAGCATGGGCCCCCAGGAAAAGACGTAGTCGATGTACTCCCGGCCCTCCACGTCAAAGAGGTGCGCCCCCTTGGCGTTCTCGATGAAGACCGGCTCCGCGTTGACGTACTTGCAGGCGCGCAGCGGCGAGTTGACCCCGCCGGGCATGAGGGTCCGGGCCTTGGCGAAAAGGGATTTCGAATCCATGACGTGCTTCCTATTTGAAATAGACCATGGAGGTCTTCTTGAGTTCCTTGAGGGATTTGAGCGTGCAGTTGTCGTCGATGCCCACGGCCTGTTCCAGCTCGGCCACCACCTCGTCGGTCTGGCCCGGGCGCTCGCCGTGGATCATGGTGTAGACGTTGTAGGTCCACTCCGGATAGGTGCGCCGGACGTAGCAGTGGGATATCTCGGGCCGGTCCGCGAAGATCTGCCCGACCTCGTCGGTACGATCGCCCGGCACCCGCCAGGCGACCATGGCGTTGTGGCCGTAGCCCGCCTTCTGGTGGCGCAGGGTGGCCCCGAAGCGGCGGATGATCCGGCGTTCCTTGAGATCCTTGATGAGCCCGATGACCGCGTCCTCGGTCACGCCCGCCTGGTCGGCTATGGTCTTGAACGGCCGCTCCGTGTCCGGCAGGTCGCCGCCGGCCAGGGCGAGAATCCTTTCCTCGGTGTCGCTGAATTGTATTGCCATGGGTAGGGTCTATACCCTCGCCCGAACCGGGATGCAACCTCCCCCCGGGGAAAACTCCCCGCCTCGCGGCCCGGCCTAGAAGCTTGAGAGTTCGCCGCTCCCCTCGCCCGGTCCGGCATGCTCAGCGGCCAGCGCCCTGCACACGGCCTGGCCCTGCGAGACTCCCCCGTGCTCCGAAATGGCCTGCAAGGCACTCGTCCCGGCATCCGTCCCCCCAATTCGAAAATAGCTCACGGTGTCGGTCAAATGCCTGGCCTGAACGGCCAGGTCTTCCGAGGTCGAGGACATCTCCTCGGCCGAGGCGGCATTGGACTGAATGATCTTGTCCAACTGGCCCACGGCCTTGGACACGTTGTCCGCGCTGGCCGAAAGTTCCCTGTTGGACGAGCTTATCTCCTCGATCATTTCCGAAGTCCGCTTGATGTCCGGCACCATCTCTTCGAGCAGCCTGCCCGCCTTTTCGGCAACGGCCACGCAGGACTCGGACAGGACGGAGATGTCCTGGGCCGCCGAACCGCTGCGCTCGGCCAGCTTGCGCACCTCGGAGGCGACCACCGCGAACCCCTTGCCGTGCTCGCCTGCCCGGGCCGCCTCGATGGCCGCGTTGAGCGCCAGCAGGTTCGTCTGCCGGGCGATTTCCTCGATGATGGCGATCTTCTCGGCGATGTCCTTCATGGCGACCACCGTCTGCTGCACCGCGCTGCCGCCCTCTTCCGCCCTGGACGCCGTGCGTATGGCTATCTCCTCGGTCTGTTTGGCGCTGTGCGCGTTGGTCTTGATGGCCCCGGCCATCTCCTCGATGGACGCCGAGACTTCCTCCACCGAAGCGGCCTGCACCGAGGCCCCGCGGGACACGTCCCCGGCCGTGGAGGAAAGCTCGCAACTGCCGGAAGTCACCTGGGCCGAACCGGACTGGATGCCGCCGACCACCTCTCGCAGCTTGTCGCGCATGAAAATCAGCCGTGCGGCCAGCTTCCCGATCTCGTCCCTGGAGTGGATCCGCAGGTGGGCGTCGAGTTCCCCGGAGGCGAGCTGCTCGGCAAAGGCCACGCCCTTGGACAGGCTGGTGACGATCTTCCCGGCGCAGAGGATGAAGGAGGGCAGCAGAGTCAGCAGGGCGGCCGCAAAGACCGCCAGAGACATCCACAGGGCCTCGGACAGCACCGAGCGCATGTCGGCCGTGGCCTCGGCCGTCTCCTCCCGGATGGACTCGACCATGACCTGCAGCCCTTTCGAGATGGCCTCGCCGTCCGCGTCCAGGACGTCGTCGATCTCGGCGAAGGCCTTTTCGATGCGGGCCTGCTCCACCGCGCCCTCTTCGATCAGCCGCCGCAGATCCACCCTGATGGCCTCCTCGATCCGGGGCACGGCCCGGGCTATGGAGACGTGAAGGGCCCGCTCGGCGTCACCCTGGAGGTACGGCTCAATGGCCCGCAGGCGGGCCTCCAGCGCCTCGGACGCGCTCGCCATGATCGCCGTCCGCTCGTCGGAGATGCGGCCCTCGCCCCGGTCGATGATGGAATCCATGGCCGCCAGCACGAGCCTGGAGTGGGCCAGTTGCATGGCCGCGACCTCGGCCGAGGCGTAAGTCGCGCCGCGATCGTCGAAGGCCCGCCCGAGCTCGGTCAGGTTCTCGTCGATGACCGTCCCGGCCTCGTCGATCTCGTCATCCATCCTGGCGAAATCGGCCTCGATCTCTCCCAGGCGCCGCGCCGAATTCTCGATCAGCCCCTTGAGCTTCACCCGGACCCCGTCCACGAAGGCCGCCACCGACCGCACTACCCGGGCCGCCTCGGCCTCCTCCTCGGGCGTGTCCGCGGCCCGGCGCAGGGCCTCGGCGTTGTCCAGCAGGAACTTGCCGGTCTGGTCGATGGCCGCCATCCGTTCCGGGGCGATGGCCCCCTCGGCCTTGTCCACGATGGAATCCATGGCCGCCAGCAGCAGATCGGTCTGGGCCATGCGCATGGACTTGACCAGCTCCAGCTGCTCCTGGCGCAGGATCAGGTAGTCCGCGCCGTCGCTCACCGAGACGTTGTTCCAGACGATGACGCCGCCCAGGAGCAGCAGGGCCAAGGTCATGCCCGAGCCCATCAGGGCCATTTTCAACTTCAACGACATATTCCCCCCTCAGTTAGGCTACTTTGCCGCAACCGTAGCATATGCGGCGGGAGATGGCACCCGAACGGGCGTTATTATCATCTCCGGACCGGACCTCCGGTCTCCGGAAACAAGGCCGCCGGGCCTTGCCACAGGCCGCCGCCGTACGTATGCTGGCTGGCCGCAACTGCACAAAAGGAGACATTCCATGAAGATAGCCGTACTGGGCGCGGGCGCCTGGGGCACCACCCTGGCCGACATGCTCGCCAAGAACGGACGGGAGACCACCCTGTGGGCGCGCGAGCCCGAGGTGGCCGCCGACATCCGCAGTCACCGCGAGAACCGGGTCTTCCTGCCCGGCGTGGCCCTGTCCGACCGCCTCATGGTCGAGTCCGACCCGACGATCGCCTTTGCCGGGGCCGACTACTTCCTGGTGGTCATCCCCAGCCAGTTCATCCGCCCGGCGCTGGCCGGGTTCCGCGACCTGCTCCCGGAGAGGCCGGTGATCGTCAACGCGTCCAAGGGCATCGAGCTGTCCTCCCTGGCCCCCATCTCCCGCGTGGTGGGCGAGGCGCTCGAGGGCAAGGCCCCGCGCTACGCGGCCCTGTCCGGCCCGTCGTTTGCGGCCGAGGTCTCGAGGGACATGCCCACGTCCGTGTCGCTGGGCTGCGAGAGCCACGACCTGGGCCGCGAACTCCAGGAGGCCTTCTCCACCCCGTATTTCCGCGTCTACTACACCCCGGATTACCGGGGCGTGGAACTGGGCGGCGCGGTCAAGAACGTCATCGCCATCGCGGCGGGCATCGCCGACGGCCTGGGCTTCGGCCACGACGCCCGGGCGGCCCTGATCACGCGCGGCCTGGCCGAACTGAGCCGGCTGGGCGAGGCCATGGGCGGCCAGGAACGGACCTTCATGGGGTTGTCCGGCATGGGCGACCTGGTCCTGACCTGCACCGGCGACCTGTCGCGCAACCGCCAGGTGGGGCTCAAGCTCGGCCGGGGCCAGACCCTGGACCAGATCATCGGCGAGATGAAGGCCGTGGCCGAGGGCGTCAAGACCACCCAGTCCCTGCACGACCTGGCGGCCAAGCTCGAAGTGGAGTTGCCCATCACCGAACAGGTCTATAAGATACTTTATGAAGGCAAAGATCCGGCCAGGGCCACCACGGACCTGATGAGCCGGGATTTGAAGGACGAATAACCGGAGGGCATCATGTTAGATCAAGAGTTGCTTTCTTCTTTACCCCCAGATCCTATGCTTGCCATAGGCGTCCTTTATGAAAAGATCTCAGGAAAAAGGACTTATGCTGCGACGTTAGAGGGTTTCTACGTTTTTAAATCTTACTGTGAAAAAATGGGTCTCAAGTTTCAATACCCTATGATCACTGGAGACCAAGCTCAGATTACGACCAAGATAGCAGCGTTTTACACAAGCATTTTACCTCAAATTAAAGAATATGAGGTAGCCGCAAAAATAGACTCTTATCTAATAAAGCCTGTGAAAATAACAGCAAAAGACAAAAAAGAAATACAATCTATTTTAAACACCTTAAGGGACAGAATTAAGGAATGTGATGAAATTGAAGACGACTTCAAACACCGACTACTAGTAAAAGTAAATGAGCTTCAAAGTGAATTGGACAAACCAACATCAGATCTCGATATGGCTCTTGGGAAAGCTGTCAAAATTGGTCTTACCATTGAAAAATTATGTAATAATACCAAGCCACTGCTTGAACCACTGAGCAAAATCTTTCGCGTTCTTGATAGGGTGACCAGTAATCATGAAGGGCTACCTCCTTCTAACAATCTTTCGCTCCCCTACGGACCTGAGGACACAACAGATGAAAAAAATTCTTAAGTTGGCACTGGTCCTCTTTTTACTCGGCGGCTGCTCCAAGCCCTGGACCCACCCGGAATACTCGGGCGCGACCCTGGACCGCATGTTCAAGAACGACTCGGTCCAGTGCGAGGTCGTGGCCGGGGAGAAGTACCCCCTGGACAAGCACAAGCAGAACAAGGAATTCATCATGTGCATGACCGACAAGGGCTGGAACTACCACCCGGACGGCCAGGGCATCACCTTCCAGACCAAGCCGCGCTAGGCGGGATCCGCCATGGCTGAACGTCCGGTTCTCGTACTCGGCTCCACGGGCTACGTGGGCGGGCGGCTGGTGCCGCTGCTGCTCGCGCGCGGCCACCGGGTGCGCGCCGCCGGACGCAGCGTGGAGAAGATCCGGGGCCGCTCCTGGGGCGACAAGGTCGAGGCCGTGCGCGCGGACATGCACGATCCCGACAGCCTGAAACGGGCGGCCGAGGGGTGCGACGCCGCCTTCTACCTCGTCCACTCCATGACCCGGCCGGGCCGCGACTTCGCGGAACAGGAGCGCGACGCGGCCTACAACATGGTCCGGGCCGCCGAACACGCGAAGTTGAAAAGGATCATCTACCTGGGCGGCCTGGGCGAGGACCGCGAGGACCATCCCCTTTCCAAGCATCTGCGCTCCAGGGCCGAGGTGGGCCGCATCCTGACGCTGGGCCCGGCCCGGGTGACCACCCTGCGCGCGGCCCAGATCATCGGCTCGGGCTCCTCGTCCTTCGAGCTGGTCCGCTACCTGGCCGACCGGCTGCCGTTCATGATCACCCCGGCCTGGGTGCGCACCAGAACCCAGCCCATCGCCATCCGCAACGTGCTCGGCTATCTCGCCGGGTGCCTGGAGAACGCGGCCACGGCCGGGCTGACGCTGGACATCGGCGGGCCGGACGTCCTGTCTTACGCGGAGTTGTTCCACCTCTACGCCGAGGTGGCCGGCATCCCCCGGCGGCGGCTGCTGCCCCTGCCCTTCGTCTCTCCCCGGCTGTCCTCCTTCTGGGTCTCGCTGATCACCCCGGTGCCCATGGCCCTGTCCCGGGCGCTCATCGACGGGCTGCGCAACGAGGTGGTCTGCCGGGACACGCGCATCCGCGACCTCGTGCCCCAGGACCTGCTGTCCTGCCGCGAGGCCATCCGCCTGGCCCTGGAAAAGACCAAGCAGCAGGCCGTGGAGACCTGCCTGTTCGACGTGGGCTCCGCCTGCATGCCCGAGTGGGCCTCGGCCGACGACCCGCTCTACGCGGGCGGCACCCGGTTCGAGATGGGCTACCGGGCCCGGCTCCAGGGCGACCCGGGCAAGGTCTGGGAACAGGTGGCCCGCATCGGCGGGGAACAGGGCTGGTATTTCGGCGACCCGTTGTGGCGGCTGCGCGGCTTCATCGACCGGCTCATGGCCGGGCCGGGAATGAAGCGGGGCCGCCCCCACGGCGACCGGGCCCCGCGCGTGGGCGACGCCCTGGACTTCTGGCGGGTGCTCGCCTCGGACAAGGGGCGGCGGCTTCTGCTCCTGGCCGAGATGCGCCTGCCCGGCGAAGCGCTGCTGGAATTCCGCATGGACACCCAGTGGGAAAACGCGGTGGACCTGTCCATGACCGCCAAGTTCCTGCCGCGCGGCCTGACCGGCATCCTCTACTGGTACGCCATGTATCCCTTCCACGTGGTGCTCTTCAAGAACATCATCGAGAACATCTCCGACCTGGCCGGGACCATCCTGTACGAGCCCGCCCGGAGGGTGCGCTAGCCGTGGCGAAAACCCTTCGGAACGGCCGGACCACCGGCTCCTGCGCCTCGGCCGCGGCCATGGCCGGGGTGCGCTTCCTGCTCACGGGCGAACGCCCAAAGACCGTGGACGTCCCCCTGCCGCCGGGCGGCACCCTGGCCGTGCCCATCGAACGCATGGAGCCCGGGGACGGCGGGGTGCGCGTGACCGTGGTCAAGGACGGCGGCGACGACCCGGACGTGACCCACGGCCACGACATCCAGGCCGTGGTGAGCCTGGAGCCGGGCGAGACCTCGCCGCCCGCCGTGTTTCTGGACGGCGGCAAGGGGGTGGGCCGGGCGACCCTGCCGGGACTGCCCGTGGCCGTGGGGGAACCGGCCATCAACCCGGAGCCGCGCAAGCAGATAGAGGCCGCCGTCCGACTGGCCGCGAAAGGATTCGCCGGGCGCATCCTGGTGACCGTGGAGGTCCCGGAGGGCGAGACCATCGCCAAGGCGACCATGAATCCGCGCCTGGGCATCGTCGGCGGCATCTCCATCCTCGGCACCCAGGGCATCGTCAAGCCCTACTCCCACGCATCCTTCAAGGCGACCATCGCGGAAGGGCTGAGCGTGGCCCGGGCCCAGAACCTCGACCGGGTGGTCTTCACCACGGGCAGGCGCAGCGAGCGGTTCTATATGAACAGCCGCCCGGATACCCCGGAGACCGCCCTGATCCAGGCCGCCGACTTCTTCGCCTTTTCCATGCGCGCGGCAATGGAGCACGGGTTTACCGAGGTCGTCTGGGCCGTGTTCTTCGGCAAGCTGGTCAAGCAGGCCCAGGGGCTGGAGTACACCCACGCCAAAACCCACCCCGTGGACTTCGTCCTGCTGGCTAAGCGCTGCCTGGAGGCGGGCATCGACCCGGCGCGCGTCCCGGCGGTGCGCGAAGCCAACACAGCGGCCCAGGTCCTCGACATGCTCCGGGACGATCCGGCCCGGAATAATTTTATTAAATTGCTGGTAAAGAAAGCGGCCGGGCATGCCGATAAGTGGGCAGGCAACAAGAGCAATGTTTCCTACGCGGTGTTCGACTTCGACGGACACGCCCTGGGAGGCTAGGCCCGGCGCACGACAACAACGCACGCGCCCGGCGGAAACGACAAGATGATGAAGGGGCGCACATGCCGATTCTTTCCCTCGTGATCCCGAACCATGACTACGGCCGGTTCAGCGACAGGCTCTTCGCTTCGCTGGCCGCGCAGACCATGGGGCTTCGCGACGTGGAAATCCTGTTCGTGGACGACGCGAGCGGCGACGATTCCGTGGCCAGGGCCGAGCAGTGGGCCGGACGGCTCGACTGCGAGCGGTTCGCCGTGGAGCGGCTGGAACGCGTGGGCAGGCCCGGTCCGGTGCGCAACCACGGCCTGGCCATGGCCCGGGGCCGCTATCTGTTCTGCCTGGACCCGGACGACGCCCTGCGCCCGGACTTCATGGCCCGGTGCGTCGAGGCCCTGGAGGCCAATCCCGGGATCACCGGGGTCTACCCGGACTATTACGAACACACCCCGACGGCCTGCCGCGAGACGCGGCTGCCCGACTTCAACCAGGGGTTGCTGCGCGTGCAGAACATCCTGCCACCCACGGCCATGTATCGCCGCGAAGTGTGGGACGCGGGCCTGCGCTACCGCGACAACACCGATTACGAGGATTGGGACTTCTGGGTACAGTGCGTGGCGGCCGGGGCGCGCTTCCTGCACCTTCCCGCGCCCCTCTACGACTACCATTTCCACGACCAAAACTTTTCCTACAGGGCGCGTCTGAACGACGGTCCCGCCAAGGCGGCCATCGTCCGCAACAACCCCGGATTCTTCCACCCCGAGGTCGCGCAGTGGGCCGAGGACCTGCATCGCGGCCGCCTCCACTCCCAATCCTTCACCCGGGGGCACATCCCTTCCCCCAACGACATCAGGGCCCTGTTCAAGGCCATCGAGGAAACGGTCCTGACCGCTTCCGGCTTTTAAGGGGAGCACGAGAGAAAAGCGGCCATGTGCCGATCAGCGGAAAGCAAAAGGCCGTCCATCGGGACGGCCTTTGTCATGGATTCTACTCGCCTTTCTGAAACGCCTCCCAGTCGGCCAGAAACGCCGCCAGCCCCTTGTCGGTCAGGGGGTGGTGCATGAGCTGCATGATCGTGGCGTACGGCAGGGTGACGACGTCCGCGCCGATCAGCCCGGCATCGAGCACGTGCAGGGGGTGGCGTACCGAGGCCACCAGGATCTTGGTGTCGAAACCGTAGTTGTCGAACAGGGTCCGCATCTGGTCCACGCCCTCCATGCCGGACTGGCTCAGCCCGTCGAGCCTGCCCACGAAAGGCGAGACATAGGTGGCCCCGAGCTTGGCCGCGAGCAAAGCCTGGGTGGGCGAGAAGACCAGGGTCACGTTGGTCCTGATGCCGCGCTCGGTCAGTTCCCGGAGGGCCTTGAGCCCCTCGGGGATCATCGGAATCTTGACCACCACGTTGGTCCCGAAGGAGACCAGGTCCTTGGCTTCCTTGATCATCTGCTCGTGGCTGGTGCCGATGACCTCCAGGGAGACCGGGCCGTCGACCATCTCGCAGATGCGCGCGGCCTGCTTGCGCCAGTCGCCGCCCTCGCGGGACATGAGCGTCGGGTTGGTGGTCACGCCGTCGAGCAGGCCGAGTTCACCCACTTCGCGGATCTGGTCCAGGTTGGCGGTATCGAGAAAGAATTGCATGGTTCCTCCTAAGTGGTCGGGCGGGACGCGCCGGGTTTGCCCGGGTGTGATAACATAAACAAAATAAAGTGGAAACCTTCCGCAAGCGTTTTCACCACCCGCGCATTGCCCTTCCCCCCCGGCCCGGTTTCGTTTACATAGGGACAATGACCAAGATGGAACCCGTCCGCATCATCGGGCTGTCGCCCGGCTCCCTCACCCCCTCCGGCTCCGCGAAAGAGGCCCTGGCCCGGGCCGACCTCGTGGTCGGCGGCAAGCGGCTGCTGGCCGCCTGCCCGGACTCGCTGATACCGGAGAGCGCCCACCGGCTGGCCATCGCCGGGCCGCTCAATCCGATCATCGAGGCCGTGCGCAAGAACGCCCGCAAGGGGCGCAAGGTGGTGGTCCTGGCCGACGGCGACCCGCTTTTCTTCGGCATCGGCAAGCGGCTGGGCGAGGAGCTGGGCCGCGAGAACCTGCTTATCGAGCCGAGCCTGTCCACCGTGCAGCTGGCCGCGGCCCGGCTGGCCCTGCCGTGGCAGCATATGGACTTCGTTTCCCTGCACGGCCGCGACGACTTTTCCCCGCTGTACGCCGCCTTGGTGCGCGCGGACCTGATCGCGGTCTTCACCGACGCGGTGAACTCGCCCGCCGAGGTGGCCCGCGCCCTGCTGGAGCGCGGCGCGGACTGCTTCTCCATGACCGTGCTCGAAAACCTGGGCGCGGCGGACGAGATGATCCGGCCCCTGGCCCTGTGGGAAACCTGGGGCATGGAGTTCTCGCCGCTCAACCTGATCGTCCTGGAGCGCCAGTATCCGCCGGAGATCGCCCTGTCCCTGGGCATCCCGGACCATTTCTACCTGCACCAGAAAAACCTGATCACCAAGCTGCCCGTGCGCGCGGCCGGGCTGGCCCACCTGGGCGTGGCCCCGGACTCCACGGTCTGGGACCTGGGCGCGGGCTGCGGGTCCGTGTCCATCGAGGCCTCGCATCTGGCCCGGCGCGGCCGGGTCTTCGCCGTGGAACGCAACAAGACCCGCGCGGCCATGATCCGCGAGAACATCCGGCGCACCGGGGCGTGGCTGGTGGACGTGGTCCTCGGCGAGATGCCCGGGGCCCTGGAAGGGCTGCCCGAGCCGGACCGCATCTTCATCGGCGGGGGATTGGGCGGGGAATCCAACCAGGACACCGCCCTGCTCGAGACCGCCTGCCGCAAGCTCAAACCGCGCGGACGGGTGGTGGTCCACTGCATCCTGCTCGACTCCCTGCACGCGGCCAAGGATCATTTCCAGTCCCTGGGCTGGCACTTCGGCGTGACCCAGCTCCAGGCCTCGGCCACGGACTCCCTGGCCGGTGACCTGCGCTTCAAGGCGCAGAATCCGGTCTTCGTGCTCTGGGCCGAAAAGCCCTAGCGGACGCCTCAGCGAACCTCCATGCCCGCTCCCTTGGGGAGCACGACGGACCGGCGGCAATACCTGTCCACCAGCCGCTCGTAGGTCCCGTTCCGGCGGATGGCCTCGAGGCCCTTGTCGAAACGGTCCAGGAGCTCGCGCCCCCCGGGGTAGTTTTTGGAGACCATGAGGTGCTGCGGATTAAGGTTCCAGGGCGTGGGGGTGGACCGGAAGAGATGGGCGCGGCTGGGAAAGATGCGGTTGATCAGGGTCCAGCCCACCAATTCGTCCTCGGCGAACAGGGCGGCCCGCAGCTCCCACAGCCTGCGCACGCCCGAGGCCTCCCCCGGGGCGTAGTCCACCTTCAACCCCTTCCGCTTGAAAATCTCCTCGTAGTAATGGCCCGAGGTCCCGGCGATGGTGTAGTCGCTCAGGGCGTCCAGGGAGGTGTAGTCGAACTCGCCCATCCGCCCCTTGAGGTAGAAGAAGACGTTGCGGCAGACCCAGATGGACTCGCTGAACCAGGCGTATTCGGCACGCTTGTCCGTGCGGGCGTAGGGGTAGGCCCCGAAGGCCTCGCCCTCCCGGATCATCATGGCGCAGCGCCGCCAGGGGCGGTACAGGACCTTGGTTTCCAGCCCGGCCTCGGCAAAGGCGGCCACGACGATTTCGGTGAGCAGGCCCGGACGCTCCCCCTTGCTCAGAACGTACGGCGGGTACTCGTCGGTCACGAGGACGACCGGACCCTCGGCCCGGGCCGGGAGACCACCCGGAAGAACGAGGAGCGGAATCAGGACGGCGGGCAGGAGAAGAACGGATAGCCGAATCATGCCTTGTGATAACACGCTCCGGCCCTGTTCGCCCTTATTTTTTTTGCCTGCCCCACAGCAAAGTGTGGCACCCCCGATCCGCATGTATTACCCTGCGCACCATGCCCGACGCCAATCCTTCGCCGCGCCCGGTCCGCGCCCTGTTCTCCTGGGCCCTGTACGACTGGGCCAACTCCGGATTCGCGGCCCTGGTCCAGACCTTCGTCTTCGCCGCCTACTTCGCCCGGGCCGTTGCTGAAAACGAGACCCTGGGCACGGCCTGGTGGGGCAACATGATGGGCGCGGCCGGGCTGATCATCGGCCTGGGAGGCCCCCTGCTCGGAGCCGTGGCCGACCGCACCGGGCGGCGCAAGCCGTGGCTGGCGGCCTTCACCGGCCTGTGCATCGCGGCCACCGGGCTGCTCTGGCTCGTCCGGCCGGACCCGGCCTGGCTCTGGCCCGCCCTGCTGTTGGCCGGAGCCGGGACCATCGGCAGCGAGTACGCCATGATCTTCTACAACGCCATGCTCCCGGACCTGGCCGACAAGACGCGCATCGGCCGCTGGTCGGGCTGGGGCTGGGGGCTGGGCTACGCGGGCGGGCTGGTCCTGCTGCTTGTCGCCCTTTACGGCCTGGTCCAGCCCCCCGGCTGGTTCGGCGTGCCGCGCGCCGACGCCCTGAACGTACGCGCGGTCATGCCCCTGACCGCCCTGTGGTATCTGGCCTTCTGCCTGCCGCTTTTCCTGTTCACTCCGGACACGCCGTCGGCGGGCGTCCCGTTCAGGCGCGCCGTGGCCGAGGGAGCGGCCCAGTTGCGCCGGTCGCTCAAGGACCTGCGCGAGCACAGGGCCATCGCCCTGTTCCTGCTGGCCCGCATGTTCTACAACGACGGGCTGACGACCATGTTCGCCTTCGGCGGCATCTACGCGGCCGGGGCCTTCGGCATGGACCCCGGCGAGGTCATCGTCTTCGGCATCGGCCTGAACGTGACCGCCGGGCTGGGCGCGGCCTCCTTCGCCTGGCTGGACGATCGGCTGGGCCCCCGGCTGACCATCCTCCTCTCCCTGGTCGGGCTGACCGTGCCGGGCGCGGCCATCCTGCTGGTCGAAAGCAAACCCCTGTTCTGGATTTTCGGGCTGGCCCTGGGTATATTCGTGGGGCCGGTCCAGGCCTCGAGCCGGTCCTGGCTGGCCCACGCGGCCCCGGCCGAGGTGCGCACCGAGATGTTCGGGCTGATGGCCCTGTCCGGCAAGCTGACCTCGTTCATCGGACCGTTCCTGGTGGGCTGGCTGACCCTGGCCACCGGCAGCCAGCGGCTGGGCATGTCCGCCGTGGTCGGGCTCTTTGTCCTGGGCCTGATCGGCATGCTCTTCGTGCCCGCCGCAAACCGCAACCAGGAGTGAACCATGTCCGACTTCCGTTTCGAGCTGACCGACCGGGAAAAACAATACCTCAAGGACCTGGTGGTCCGGTCCATCTCGTCGGGCCTGGGCCTCGGCGACGGCGATGCCCGGCCGCCCGAGCCGCCCACGGACAAGCTGCGCGAGCACCTGGGGGCGTTCGTCACCCTCAAGCTCGGCGGCAACCTGCGCGGCTGCATCGGCAACGTCCAGGGATCGGGCCCGCTGTACCGCACGGTCTGGGACATGGCCCTGTCCGCCGCCTTCCGCGACCCGCGATTCCCCCCGCTCTCCGAGGAGGAATTCCGGCGCATCGAATATGAGATATCCATCCTCAGCCCCATCGAACCGTGCCCGGACCCGGCCCTGGTCGAGGTCGGCCGCCACGGGCTGATCATGAGCGCCCACGGCCGCTCGGGCCTGCTCCTGCCCCAGGTGCCGGTGGAGTGGGACTGGGACCGCGAGACCTTCCTGGGCCAGACCTGCCGCAAGGCCGGACTGCCGCGCGACGCATGGAAGGATCCGGACACGTCCGTCTTCTGGTTCGAGGCCGAGGTCTTCTGAGGTTCCGGACACCGGGAAATTCCCCTATCGACATCGGTAGTTGATCTCGTGTATAGATTTCTTCCATAGAATGGCTGGCCGGATATCCCGCCGCGCCGCCGCGCAGCCCGCCCCCGGGCAAGGTGTTCCATGGACGTGAAGCCGGACAAGACCGAAACCGCCGAAGGGGCCGACAACACGATCGCCCCGGCCAATGCCAAGGTGCTGAAGATGCCGGGCGTGCAGTTGCGCGTTTCCCTGGGCAAGAACGTGATCATCCGGGTCCCGGGCGCGGACCGCTCCTACCGGGGCCGCATCGTGGGCTTCGACCCCTACGACTACCTCATCGCCTCGGTCCGGCTGCCCGGCCGCATCCGCGACCAGCTGTCCCTGGGCGGGCAGATCATCGTCAAGTACGTCCACCAGGGCACGGTCTACGGGTTCAAGACCACGGCGTTCAACGCGATCACCTCGCCCACCTCGCTGGTCTTCTTCGCCTACCCGTCGGTCATCGAAAAGGTCGAACTGCGCCGGGACACCCGGACCAAATGCAACATCGACGCCCGGCTCCTGGCCGAGGACGCCGAGTACGAATGCATGGTCGTCAACATCAGCGCCACGGGGTGCAAGGCCACGGTCCGCGCCGGAGTGCGCGACCCCATCGCCCGGCTCGAGGTGGGCGAAACCATGGTGGCCGCCATCAGCCTGGGGACCGAAGGCACGCTCAAGCTGCCCATCGTGGTCCGGAACATCAAACGGGAACAGGGCCTGCACATACTCGGGGCCATGTTCCTGGACCTGAGCGACGTGGAAGAGGAACGTATCGGAACGTATCTGGAGAGAATGCGCAGACTGTCCCGCTAACCCACCCGAACGCCGACATGATAAAGAAAATCCCCATAGAAGCCCTGAAGCCGGGCATGGAAGTGGTCCAGGTGCCCGGAGAACTCTGGCAGCACCTGCCCTATCTGTACTGCGAGCCCGGGATCATCGAATCCGAGACCGAGGTGGCCCGCCTCGTGGAACTGGGCTACCGGGAGGCCTTCGTGACCACCGAGGAGGCCGGGGACCTGTCCGACGAGGTCCACCTGGAGCGGCTCATCTCCGGCAGCGAGATCGGCCGCGAGCCCAGGGAGCGCACCCCGTTCGGCCAGGCCATCGCCTCGACCATGGTCACCTACGAGGACGCCATGGTCCACGCCATGCAGATCGTCCAGGACGCCAAGCTCGGGCGCAAGATGGACTACGCCACCTCGCTCAAGACGGCCAGCGCCATCGTGGAGTCGGCCGTGTCCAACCCCGACACCCTGGTCTGCCTGGCCAAGCTGTCCGAATTCGACGACTACACCTACACCCACTGCATCAACGTGGCCGCCATCAGCGTGGTCTTCGGCGAGTTCATCGGCATGTCCCGCGACGAGCTGGTCCTGCTCGGCGTGGCCGGAATGATGCACGACCTGGGCAAGACCACGGTCCCGGCCCGGATCATCAACAAGCCCGGCCCGCTGACCGGCCCCGAGCGCGAGGAGGTCCGCCGCCACCCCCAGTTCGGCTGCGACATCCTGCGCCACAACCGGGACATCCCGGAACGCGTCATCAAGGCGGTCATGCACCACCACGAGCGATACAACGGCTCGGGCTATCCGGCGGGCCTGAGCCGCAAGGACATCCCGGCGTTCGCCCGCATCCTCTGCCTGGCCGACGTGTACGACGCCCTGACCTCGGACCGCTGTTACAAGGACGCCATCCTGCCCAACAAGGCGCTGGGCATCATGTACGGCATGCGCGACCAGGACTTCGACCCCACCGAGGTCCAGCTGTTCATCAAATGTCTGGGCATTTTCCCGGCGGGCAGCTTCGTCAAGCTCAACACCGGCCAGTACGCCCTGGTCTTCGAGACCAACTCACGCGAGCCGCTGAACCCCAAGATCCGGATCGTCATGGACGAGAAGATGAACCCCATCCACACCCGCGACGTGGACCTGACCGCCCAGCCCGAGGGCGACGGAACCATCGAGATACTGGAATGCGCCGACCCTTCGGCCTACCGCAAGAACCTCATGAACTACCTGACCAGGAACTGACCCGATCCGCCGGAGGCCCTTGATGCTTGACACGAACATATGGATGGGCGTGATCGTGCTGACGATCCTGCTCTACACCTTCAAATGGTGGCTCGGCCGCATCCGCAAGGTGAAGGTCTACCGGGTCTCGCCCGAGTCGCTGAAACGGGCCAAGGAGGTCGTCGTCCGCGTCCTGTCCCTGGTGGAGGACGGCGAGACCTTTCCCCTGGACGAACGGCGGCTCGCCTATCCCAAGGAAGACGTCAAGAGCGCGGCCAAGATCATGGCCTATTACTTCTGGAAAAAACGTCGCCAGGACGAATTGTCCCGGGTCAAAAACTGCTTCGTGTCCCTGGCCCGGTTCCAGGACATCGGGCTGGACCTGGAAGCCCAGGAGCGCCGCGCCTCCCGCGAACGCGTCCAGCTTGAGCGCGAACTCAACTACTACATGACCCACGCGCCCTTCAGCGCCCGTCGGAGCGGCTAGGCGGTCACTCCCCTTCCGGCTTCGACTTGCGGATCTCGGCGAAGCGCGCCTTCAACCGGCCCAGAATGTGGTCGTATCCTTCCGGCGTGTGCGGGATCAGACAGGTGGTGCAGTCCTTGACCCCGGAGTCGAGGATCACGTAGTTGCCGCCGCATTCCTCAAAGAAATAGAGCGGGCAGAAGCAGAACAGGCAGTTGAACCGCTCCGGCCGTTTGGTCTTGTGGCAGGGGAAGTATTCGCAGTCCGTGTTGCTGAAAAACCGATGGCTGTTTTGCATGTCAGCGAAACTGTACCTGCTTGGCGGGCGGCTCGCAATCCTCGTCTCCCGGAAATTCGGCAAAGGGGAAGGGCCGCCGGTTGTCGTTCAGGGTGGCGTAGCGCATGATCCGGTAGCCATACAGGGACAGCGCGTTGCAGGCTCGCCTCAGCGGCTCGCTGCGCTTTTTGGCCGCGAGCAGGTATCCGTACTGGAACAGGGTGGCCACCTCGAGGATCAGGGTCAGGACCTCGAAGAAGATCAGGCAGACCAGGGTGACGATGAACCGCTTGAGGATCTCGCCCCGGTTCACGGTGGTTGCGCGGGTTTCCGTGGACATGTGCTCTCCTCCTGGTTGTCGTTCGCTCGCACCCAGCCTATCCCATCCCGGCCGCCACGCGCAACCGCCCCCCGGGCCGGGGTCGGCCCGGGGCGGGCCATGCCATCTTCACAGGGCCGTCACGACACGGTGACGCGGCCGTTCCCCCGGGGCGCTATGCTGGCTTCGGCCAGCCCGCCGGAGCCCCCATGAGCATACTGCAAATCCGATACTGCCCCCGCTGCGCGTCCAGGACCTACCACCGCTACACCAGCCGCCTGCGCTGCCGCTTCGCCCGCACGGCCGCATGGCTGTGCGTGTCCTGCGACAAGCGCGAGCGCGAACTGCGCCGCCGGGCCGCGAGCCTCGGCCACGACCCGGACCTGGTCGTCGGGCCCGACCGCCCGTAACGCCCGCCATGCGGGTCTTCCCCGCCCGTCCGGGCGTCTCCCTTTTCAAAACCGCGATTTGTCCGTAGGCTAGAATGCGCACCACGAAACGAGAAAGGAGCCCCATGATCGAGAACACGAACCTGGCCGTGTACGTCGCGGGCATCACCCTGCTGGCCCTGGTGGCCTACCTCTGGCTGCACGTCAGAGTGACCTCCTACAGGGAGAGCCGCGTCAAGCGCATCAAACACCTGCTCAAGGACCCGGAGACCATGGCCGCCATGCCCACCGAGGTCCTGTCCGACAAAGAGGAGCTCCAGGACCGGCGCGAGATCATCAAGGGAGTGCGGTCTCGGTTCACCATCATTCGCAGGACGCTCATCCTGTGCGTGTTCGCGGCCTGGGCCGTGGCCCTGACCTTCCCGTTCATCGGCAAGCTGCCGAGCACCATGCTGTCCATCCTCATCGCCGTGACCACGGCCGTGGTCGGCATCGCGGCCCGGCCCCTGGTGGAGAACATGATCTCCGGCATCGTCATCAGTTTCTCCAAGCAGCTGCGCGTGGGCGACACCCTGATGATGGACTCCCAGTACGGCACGGTGGAGGACATCTCCATCACCCACACCAAGATCAAGACCTGGGACTGGAAGCGCTACGTCATCCCCAACAGCCGCATGCTCAACAAGGAGTTCGTCAACCTGACCCTGAACGACTCCCTGCTCTGGGCCTACCTGGAATTTTCGGTCTCCTACGACGCGGACCTGGAGGAAGTCAGCGCCATCGCCACGCGCGTGGCCAGCCAGAGCCAGCACCACAACGCCCAGGAGCCGCCGCAATTCTGGGTCATGCGCATGGACCAGGAAAGCGTGACCTGCTGGGTGGCCGCCTGGGCCGATTCCCCGGCCGAGGCCTGGAACCTCAAGAGCGACATCGCCGTGCGCCTCATCCGCGAATTCCGCGAACGCGGCATCCCCACGCACATGAACCAGGTCCACCTGAACCAGCGCCCGGCCACGGCCTGAGCGGAACCCGCGCTGGACTTTTCGCACGCTCTCCGGCAACATTTGGTTGTCAAAAACATGATCAATCATGCGTTCTTCGATGATGAACACTCCCTCCCCGCTGCAACTCGAAAAGGATAACAGCCGCCATGCGTTTCAATGACCTGTCGGTCAAAGCCCGGCTCTCCATCGGCTTTTCCCTCCCCGCCCTGATCTTCATCGGTTTCGCCCTATTCCAGAACCGTGCGGTGGACAACCTGTCCAGACTCCAACAGACCGAAGCCGAGGCGGCCAACGAGATGACCTCCCTGGTAGAAATGGATTCCCGGCTGGAATCCATCAACGGCTACTTCTCCCGCGCCCTGCTCAGGCAGAACGCCCCGGAGGCCGAAAAGAAGGTGGCGGAAATCCGCGCCCGTGCCGAGGAGGACCTCGGGCTGGTCGAAACCCTGGGCGCAAAGCTGGGCATGGAGGAGAACGTGGCCCAGTTCGCCAAGTCCTACAACGCCCTCCTCGACCTCATGTCCAAGGACCTGCTCGGTCTGCTGGGCAGGTACGACACCAGTCGGCTGCGCCTGGCCTCCATGAGCGACCGCATGGAAAGGCATTTCCAGGCGTCCATGGAACAGCTGGACGCCCTGCAGGCCAGCCTGGCCGAACGGATCGCCCGGCAGCAGGCCGAGTTCCAGCAGACCCGGCGCGACCTGTTCCGGACCACGGCCGTCATCATCGCCGTGTGCGTGCTCGCCTCGATCCTCCTGTCCCTGTTCATCGCCCTCGGCATCTCGCGCCCGGCCAAAAAGGCCCTGATCTATGCCAGGGAAATCGCCAAGGGGAATTTCCAGGCCGAGCTCGACGTCCGGCAAAAGGATGAGGTCGGACAGCTGTGCATGTCCCTGGCAGGCATCACCGAAGCGCTCAAGGACATGACCCGCCGGTTCGAGGAAACCGCCGAAGCCATCACGGTCGGCAAACTGCGGACCACGGCCCCGGCCGACGGGCTCGAGGGCGAATTCGCCCGCATCCTGACCCGCAGCAACGAGATAGCCGAGGGCCTCGTCCGCTACCTGGACACCATCCCCCTGCCGGTCATGACCGTGGACACGGACCTCAACGTCCTGTTCCTGAACGAGTCCGGCCGCACCCTGGGCGGATTCGAGGACCACGCCGCCTACCGCGCGCTCCACTGCCACGACATCTTCAGGACCTCGGACTGCCGCACCGAGAACTGCTCCTGCACCATCTGCATGCGCACGGGCGAACCAACGACCTCGGAGACCGACGCCCACCCCGGAGGCCAGGACCTGGACATCCGGTACACGGGCACGCCCATCCTCGACGGCAAGGGCCGCGTGGTCGGTGCCGTGGAGATCGTGGTGGACCAGACCGAGGTCATGACCCTGCAGCGCAAGAACGCCCGTCTGGCCCGACAGGCGGCGGACATCTCCCGCACCCTGGCCGAATCCTCTTCGGACCTCGGGGCCCAGGTGGAACAGGCCAGCCGAGGCACCCTGGTCCAGAGCGAACGGACCACCGAGACGGCCACGGCCATGGAGGAGATGAACGCCACGGTCCTGGAAGTGGCCCGCAACGCCGGGCGCGCGGCCGAAAACACCAGCCAGACCCGGCTCAAGGCAGGCGAGGGCGCGGAAGTGGTCAACAGCGTGGTCAAGGCCATCCGCGAGGTGCAGACCCACGCCGACCGGCTCAAGGAGGACATGACCGACCTGGGCCGACAGGCGGATTCCATCGGGACCATCATCGAAGTCATCTCGGACATCGCGGACCAGACCAACCTGCTGGCGCTCAACGCGGCCATCGAGGCGGCCCGCGCAGGCGAGGCGGGACGCGGTTTCGCGGTGGTGGCCGACGAGGTCCGCAAGCTGGCGGAGAAAACCATGACCGCCACCACCGAAGTGAACGGCGCGATTCGCGCCATCCAGCAGGCCAGCCGGACGAACATCGCCTCCACGGACACCGCGGCCACGGCCGTGGCCGAGAGCACCAGGCTGGCCGACCAGGCCCTGGCCATGCTCGACGAGATCGTGTCCTACTCGGACGACTCCTCGGAACAGGTCCAGTCCATCGCCGCCGCCTCGGAGCAGCAGTCCGCCTCGGCCGAGGAGATCAACCAGGCCACCGAGGACATCAACCGCGTCTCCAACGAGACCAGCCAGTCCATGACCAGGGCCGCCGCTGCCGTGGGCGACCTGCAACGCATGGTCATCGAACTGGATGACCTCATCCAGCAGATGGCCGCCTAGCGCGAACGAAGACGCCCCCGCCGAAGCGGCGGGGGCGTCTTTCGGTCATTCGTTCGGCCTCTTTCCTATCCTTCCAGCCACTTGACCCACAACTTGCGCGTCCTCGGCCCGTCGAATTCGCAGAAGTAGATCTTCTGCCAGGTGCCGAGCCGGAGGTCTCCACCCTCGACGATGACCAGCTGGTCGCAGCCGAACATGGAGGACTTGATGTGTGCGTCCGAGTTGCCCTCGGCGTGGTGGTAGTCGCCGGAGTGCGGGACCAGCTTGCGCAGGTTGACGACGATGTCGCGGACCACGTCCGGGTCCGCGACATCGTTGAGGGTAAGCGTTCAAAACCCGAAGACCCTACAATCTAAAATCATGGTAACAGGCTGTGAACACTGTATTGTTCTGCCAGTATTGACAATGGGGAAACAGACCCCTTAGAAACCGGAAATGACTCCCTCCGAAATAGACGACAAAGCCCGGATCGAATACGAAAGAATCAACGCTTTTTTCAAACAATCCAGGATTGGCTATGCAGGAATGCTGACCAGCATCATTTTCTCAGGTTTCTTGATTCGCCCTTACACCGACTCATCAGTAGTTATCTACTGGATGTTGGCAATTGTCCTCACATACATCCCTCGACTTGCTGTTTCCGTTGCCTATACAAAAAAGAAGAGAAAAGGGGCCATCACGCCAGAGAATATTGAATCATGGGAAAAACGGGTTCAGCTCCATAGCGTTCTTCCTTTTTTGGCCTATAGCTCCATAGCATTGCTCCCCTATAACGATTACGTTTTCACAGGAGTCATGATCGCGGCATTCAGTTTGATATCAATGCTGACCGGCGGCATACTGCTCTATAGGTCTTCACTCAAAATCATCCGGCTGTATTTCTACGTCTCTTTTGCGTGCCTCATCGGACGATGCCTGTATGAGGGCAGCTACCAATACTACCTTCTTTTAGTCCCCCTGCTTATCATGCTGGTGCTCATCCACCAACTTTTGAAGACCCAATTTTCGGACTACGTGGAGAATATTGCCCGCAGAATTCAATATGAAAGGGCTTCACAGGCAGACCCGCTGACCGGTCTTGCAAACCGGAGATATATGGATGCCTTCATGGAAAAACTCCTGCCGATATCCAAACGGTCAAATCAAGAATTCCAAGTCTCCATGATAGATATCGATCACTTTAAAAAATACAACGACACACACGGTCACATCAAAGGGGATGAGCTCCTGATCAACCTCTCCCATCTCATCAAGAGACGCATTCGATCTGGAGACCTGTTTGTTCGTTATGGTGGTGAAGAATTCACCCTTATTCTGGCCGGATGCGATCAAGATTCGGCAAAGGAGCTTTTCGAAGAAATCATGGTGGACATAAAAGAAGAACTTGGCGTCTCAATCAGCGTGGGCTTGAGTTCCAGTCATAGGTCCAATGATTTTTACCAACTCCTCGAACTGGCTGACGACGCCCTATATTCTTCCAAGCAGAACGGCAGGGATTGTATTACCTTCGCCTGAGGCACCATCGCGCCTTAGGAAGACAGCCACTTGACCCACAGTTTGCGTGTGCGGGGGCCGTCGAACTCACAGAAGTAGATCTTCTGCCAGGTGCCGAGTAGAAGGTCCCCACCCTCGACGATGACCAGCTGGTCGCAGCCGAACATGGAGGACTTGATGTGCGCGTCCGAGTTGCCCTCGGCGTGGTGGTAGTCGCCGAAGTGCGGGACCAGCTTGCGCAGGTTGACGACGATGTCGCGGACCACGTCCGGGTCCGCGCCCTCGTTGACGGTCACGGCCCCGGTGGTGTGCGGGCAATAAAGGAGCAGCGCGCCGTCGGACCAGCCGTTCTCGCGCACGGCCCGGCGCACGGCCGGGGTGATGTCGAGCATTTCCTCGCGGGCATGGGTGCCGACCTGCAACTGTATCATGGATGGCCTCCTCGCGGTTGTTCACGGCCTCGCCCGGCGGGCGCGGCACGGATAAAGGTGCGCCCTACTTCGCCGGGGGCAGGGCCACGTCGGCGATGATCGGGCGGTGGTCCGAATAGATGTCCGGGCCGACCGAGAAATCCAGCGGCAGCGCGCCGTTGCCGGTCACGACGTGGTCGATGGACAGCGGAACCGGGATGCCCCGGTATTCGTCGTAGAAGGTCCAGCCGTAGCCGCCGGCGGTCTCCGCAAAGGCGTCGTGATAGCGTCCCCAGACATCCCTGAAGATGCGGCTCTGCCGGGGCATGTTGAAGTCCCCGGCCACGATCACGGGCAGGGAGGCGGCCCCTACCAGGTCCGCCACCCGCCTGGAGGCGAGTTCCCGCCCCGAGGTCTCGCCCCGGAGCATGCCCGCCTTGCCGGGATCAACGCCCAGGCCCCGGCTGACGACGTTTTGCAGGCCATACCGGGCGCTCGGCAGATGCACCGCGAAAAAGGCGAACCGCCCTTGGGGCGCGTCGACCACCGCGCCCAGTCCGCTCAACTGCTTGTTCAGGTGCGGCGGATGGGTGGTCCAGACGCTCTTGGCCGGAACCAGGGGATAGCGGGAATAGATGGCGACCCCGGCCTGCTTGAGGGTGTGCCACCCCGGAATGAAGGGCAGGGTGTACCACTTGGGCAGCTCCTGCAGGGCCACCACGTCGACGCCCAGGCCCGTGATCAGCCCGGCCAGCGCGTCCCGGTCGATGTGGCCGTCCTTGGTGTTCAGGGACAACACCCGGACGGTCGCCCCGGACGCGGACTTGGGCGAATCCCAGACCACGTTCCAGCCGAGCAGCGGCCACAAAAACACCCCCAGGGACAACCCCAGGGGGATCAACAGAAGCCGTTTGCGGAACAGGGCCAGGGGAAGGAGCGGAATCAGCGGCAGCCCCAGGACCCAGCGGGGCCCGAAGAGCAGCAGCGTGGCAGGCCACCAGCGGTCCCCCAGGGCGTACATCAGCGCCGTGGCCGCGCCCATGCAGGCCAGATAGAGCCAGGCCAGGGCCGTAAGGGTGGGGTTGGATGTCTTCATCGGTCCGGTGGTGTGTTCAGAATGAGCCTTCAACATGTTCTCGGGACATGCCAACACCTATACCGCACCGTTCATCCCGGGCACAACCCCTTCCCGTCAGGCGCGGTACATGTGCCGGAAATCCTTGTCGTAGAGCAACGACCGGGCCTTGCCCGCGTCCTCGCGCCCCTGGCCGGGCAGGACCAGGAACACGGTCTGACGGGTGAAGCCGTTGTCGCGCGCCGCCCGGGCCAGCGAGGCCAGCTCGGTCTCCACAACCTTCTCCTCGGGCCAGCCCACCCGGTAGGCCATGACCACCAAGGTGGACCCGGCCAGGCCGCCAGCCAGAAGCTCCCGCTGCACGCCCTCGGGGTCGCCGGCCGAAAGATAGATGCACATGGCCGAGCCGTGGGCCGCCAGCTTGCGCAGCCCCTCGCCCTCGGGCACCGGGGTCTTGCCTTCCAGCCGGGTGAAAATCAGCGTCTGGGTCACCTCGGGCACGGTGTATGACCGCCCCGCCGCAGCGGCCGCCGCGAACCCGGCGGTCACGCCCGGCACCACCGCATACGATATCCCGGCCGCGTCCAGCAGGGCCATCTGTTCTCGGATGGCCCCGTACAGCGACGGATCGCCGGTATGCACCCGGGCGACCATGCCGCCCGATGCCACGGTCTCGGCCATGAGCGCGTGGGTTTCCTCCAGGCTCATGGGCGCGGAGTCGGCCACCCGCGAGCCCTTCTTGGCCCCGGCCACCACCTCGGCGGGCACCAGGGACCCGGCGTAGAGCACCAGGTCCGCCTCCCCGATCAGCCGCCGCCCCTTGACGGTCAGCAGTTCCGGGTCGCCCGGCCCGGCTCCGATGAAATAGACGTCCGCCATCACAGCACCTTGCTCATGAAATCCGGGTTCAGGCGCAGCCCGTTGACCGCGATAAGCGCGCACGCCTCGGCGTCCGAGGCCGCGTTGTGGTGGTTCAGTTCGATACCCAGATGGGCGCACACGCTCGGCAGCTTGTTCGAGGCCAGCTCCCACGTCTTGCGGGCCAGCTGCACGGTGCACAGAAACGGCTGTTCCGGCGCGGTCCGGCCCGATTCGCGGCAGCAGGTGTGCAGCACGGACTTGTCAAAGGCCGCGTTGTGCGCCACCAGAAAGTCCGCGCCCCGGAAATGGACCTCCAGCTCGGGCCACAGGTCACCGAAGCACGGCTCGTCGCACACGTCCGACCAGTGGATGCCGTGCACGCGCACGCAGAACGGGTTGAACTTGGCCCTGGGCGGTCGGATCAGTCGGTAGTCCCGGGCCACGATCTCGCCCCGGTCCACCACCACGATGCCCAAGGCGCACGCCGAATCCCGCTTCGGGTCCGCCGTCTCGAAATCAATCGCCACAAACCGCACGTCATCTAGTGTGGGCATAGGAAGCCTCCGGCGGCCGGGGGAAGGGGAGAGGGGAACCCTTTGTAAAGGGCTTCCCCTCTCCCCTTCCCCCGGACCCCCATCCCCTCTCCTCTCCTAAACTTTTTTATGCCGCCTTCGGCGGGGGAGGTCACGGGGATAGGTTCAATCTTATCAGGTTGCTACAAAATATTATTCAAACCACTCCCCATCCGCGCCCTACGCACCCCGCGAAGCGGCACCAAAAAGTTTTGAAG
The DNA here is from genome assembly GCF_001874525.1 of Pseudodesulfovibrio hydrargyri. NCBI lineage: Bacteria > Pseudomonadati > Thermodesulfobacteriota > Desulfovibrionia > Desulfovibrionales > Desulfovibrionaceae > Pseudodesulfovibrio > Pseudodesulfovibrio hydrargyri. The sequence goes on from NZ_LKAQ01000004.1 coordinate 552,906, forward strand.
GGGAGTCCAGAGGGGAAACTTTTTCAAAAGTTTCCCTTCTGGCCGCCGGAGGCACTCCTCTAAAATCCGTCTTCCAGCGGCGGCCAGACCAGGGCCTGGGTGTCGGTGTCAACACCGGCCGAGGGTTGGATGGCCAGATTTCGGCTGGCCGGTTTGAGGTGCACGAACCGGCCGCGCAGCTCCAACCGCCCTTCGGCCAGCCATTGCAGGGCCTGGGGGAGGATGCGGTGTTCCAGCTTGAGGATGCGCGCGGCCAGCGCGTCGCCGCCCTCGCCCGGCTGGCACGGCACGGCGGCCTGCATGATGACCGCGCCGTGGTCCATCTGTTCGTCCACGAAGTGCACGGTGCAGCCGGAGATCTTGACCCCGTAGTCCGCCGCGTCGCCCTGGCCGCGCACGCCCGGGAAGCTCGGCAGCAGGGCCGGGTGGATATTGACCACGCGGCCCCTGAACGGTTCGAGAAAGACCGGGGTGACGATACGCATGAACCCGGCCATGACCACCGCGCCGGTCTCGTTCACGCCCGACTGGCGGATGGCCCGGACCATCTCCTCGTCAAAGGTCTCGCGGGAATCGAAGTCCGTGTGCAGCAGCACGCGGGTGGGAATGTTGTGGTTGCGCGCCCGGGTCAGGCCGAAGGAGTCTCCCCTGTTGGACACGACCACCTTGATCTCGGCGTCGAGCATGCCCGCTTCTATGCGGTCGATGATGGACTGCAGGTTGGACCCGCCCCCGGACACGAGGACGGCGATGGGCATTGCCATGGATGCTCCCTTGAATGGTTGAAAACGGCGGGGTCGGCCCCGCCCCCGAACTTGGCCCAAAGCGCGGCCTTTTTCAAGGGCGTATTTCCGTGCGCCGGGCCGCATTGCCTTTTCCCCATGCGCCCGGTATTATTGTGCCCGATACATACTATCGATTTTCAGACCAGAGACGGATCATGAGACGCCTGTGCCCCCTGCTCATACTTTTCCTCCTGCTCGGCCCTGTCGCGGCCGGGGCCGAGGGGGTGCGCGTCATTACCGAGTTCAACCCGCCCTTCAACTTCGACACCCGCGACGGCGCTTCGGGCATCGCCACCGACCTGTTCCTGCGCATGGCGGACCGGGCCGGGCTTAAAATGGCACGCAAGGACATCCGCGTCTGGCCCTGGGCCAGGGGGTACAAGGAGATACTCGAAAAGCCGGACGTCATCCTCTACGCCATGGCCCGGACGCCCGGGCGCGAGGGGTTGTTCCAGTGGATCGGCCCGATCATGCCTCTGCACAGCGGCCTGTTCGCCCTCAGGGACAGGAAGATCGTCATCAAGGACCCGGTGGAAGACGCCGGGCAGTACCGGTACGGGACCATGCGGGCCAGCGCCTCGGAGCAGGAACTCGTGCGGCGGGGCCTGCCTCCTGGACGCATGGACTCGGTGCACGACCGCGCCATGAACATCCGCAAGCTCGTCCAGGGGCGCATAGACATTCTGGTGAGCAACGAGCCGGCCACCTTTTACACCATCCGCCAGATGGGGCTGGACCCGGACAAATTCGAGGTCGTCCACCGGCTCATGAGCGTCGACCTCTACTTCGCGGCCAGCCCGGACATGGACCCGGCCGTGGTCCGCCGCCTGCAATCGGCCCTGGACGGGCTCAAGGCCGACGGGACCGTGGCCCGGATCATCAAGAGCTATCGATAAACACCCCCGGTTTCGGAGACAGGCCGCGCGCCGTGTTTGCCCGCACGTGGCCCGGACGCCCCGGATATGCTATGGTTGGGCAAGACCAACCGGAGAGCGGCGCCCCGACGGCTCCAGCCCGGAGCGGATGCTCAGCGCAATAGCCAAGGAGGACGGCATGGCAGGCAAATTCGAACGCAAGCAGGCATCGGACGGACAGTGGATGTTCAACCTCAAGGCGGGTAACGGAGAGGTCATCCTGACCAGCGAACGCTACGCGGCCAAGAGCGGGTGCGACAACGGCATCGCCAGCGTGCAGGCCAACAGCCCGCTGGACGAACGCTTTGAACGCAAGGTGGCCAAAAACGGCCAGCCCTATTTCGTGCTCAAGGCCGCCAACCACCAGGTCATCGGCGTGAGCGAGATGTACTCGTCCAAATCCGCCATGGAGACCGGCATCGCTTCGGTGAAGGCCAACGGCCGGACCACCGTGATTGTGGACGCCTAGGCCCTTTGGCAACGAAAAAGGCCCGGTGCGCAAGACTGCGCGCCGGGCCCTCTTTTTTAGCGTATGGGGAGGACGCTATTTCGCGGCCGCGTCCTTAATGAGCGCATCCACCAGGCCGGGGATGGTGTAGTCCTCGGGCTCGATGGCCGGGGTCAGGCCGAATTTGCGGACCGTATCCGAGGTCACGGGGCCGATGGAGGCGATCCGCACCTCCGGGAAGTTCCTGAACGCGTCGGCCGGGACCAGTTCGAAGAAGTTCTCCACCGTGCTCGACGAGGTGAAGGTCACGTAGCGGATGTCGCCCGCGCCCAGCGCCTCCATGATCTCGTCGCCCGAGGCCTGGCCCAGCCGGGTCTCGTAGACCGGCAGGACCGTGACGTTGCAGCCAGCCGCCTTGAGCTCGCGGGGCAGAACCTCGCGGGCCACCTTGGCGCGGGGGATGAGCACGTCCGAACCGGCGATACCGCGCTCAAGCAGCCCCTTGACCACGTGCTCGGCCACGTATTTCTCGGGGATGAAGTCCGGCTCGATGCCGCGCGCCCGCAGCTCGTCCGCCGTGGCCGGGCCGATGGCCGCGACCCGCATGCCGCCGAAGATGCGCGCGTCCAGGCCGATGGCCCGCAGCTGTTGCCAGAAATGTTTGACGCCGTTGACCGAGGTGAACACCACCCACTGGTAGCGGGCCAGTTGCAGGATCGCGGTCTCGACCTCGGCGTAGTCGTCCAGCGGCTCCACCGAGATGGTCGGGAACTCGCGCACGCACGCGCCCTGCTCGCGCAGCACGCCCACCAGGCCCGAGGCCTGCTCGCGCGCCCGGGTGACGATCACGCCCTGGCCGAGCATGGGCTTCTTCTCGAACCAGCCGAGCTTGTCGTGAAGACTGCACACGCCGCCCACGATGATGATGGACGGGGCCTGCCAGTTGCGGGCCTGCGCCTCCTCGGCCACGTGCTCCAGGTCGGACACGAACGAGGTCTGGTTGCAGCGCGTGCCCCAGCGCACCAGCGCCACCGGGGTGTCGGCGGCGCGGCCGTTGTCCATGAGATTCTTGGCGATCATGGGCAGGTTGCCCACGCCCATGTAGAAAACGAGCGTGGAGGTGGACTGCCCGTACACGGCCCAGTTGTGGCCGGACTCGGACTTGGTCGGGTCCTCGTGTCCGGTGATGAAGCAGACCGACGTGGTGAAGTCGCGGTGGGTCACCGGGATGCCCGCGTACGCGGCAGCCGCCACGCCCGCGGTGATGCCGGGCACCACCTCGAAGTCGATGCCCGCCTCCACGAGTTCCTCGCCCTCTTCGCCGCCGCGCCCGAACACGTACGGATCGCCGCCCTTGAGTCGGCAGATGACCTTGCCGGACCTGGCCTTCTCGACGATCAGCCCGTTGATCTGGTCCTGGGGCAGGGTGTGGTCGCCGCCCTTCTTGCCCACGTACAGGATTTCGCAGTCCGGCTTGCACCACTTCAAAAATTCGGCGTTGGCCAGATAGTCGTAGATCATCACGTCGCACGACTCGATGATCTCCTTGGCCCGCAGGGTGAGCATGCCCGGATCGCCCGGCCCGGCTCCGACGAGAAACACGTTTGCCATAAGATTTGCCTCCGGCGGCCAGGGAACCTTTTGAAAAAGGTGCCCTGGACCCTCCAAAACTTTTTATCGCGGCGCAGGCCGGTTGTGCGGAATCCACATGCCCGGATGCGCCGGGCCAGGATCAGCCTGTTGCCTGAAAGCCTAGCCCATCACGCTTTCAAGCCGCGCCTTGAGCTGGGTCAGCTTGGTCTTTTCCTCTTCCATTTCGGCGAGCTTCTTCTTCTCGCCCTCGACCACCTCGGCGGGCGCGTTGTTCACGAAGCCGGGGTTCTTGAGCTTGCCGGCAACGCCCTTCATGGTCTTTTCGAGCTTGGCCAGGTTCTTGTCCAGGCGGGCCAGTTCGGCGTCGAAGTCGACCACGCCCTCCAGGGGCACGGACAGTTCGTTGCCCTGGACCACGGCCGCGCCCGAGGCTTTGGGAGCCTTGACGTCCGGGCCGATGGTCACGTTGTCGATGCGGGCTAAAGACTGGATCAGGCCGAGGTTGGCTTCCAGCACCGCCTTGTCCGCGTCGCTCACGGTCCTGATCAGCAGGTCGAGTTTCTTGGCCGGTTCGATGAGCAGTTCGGTGCGGATGTTCCGGGTGCCGGAGACCACGCCCATGAACAGATCCATCTCGGCCACGGTCACGGCGTCCAGGCAGTCGGGCCGCTTTTCCGGGAACGGCAGGGTGGCGATGTCCTCGCTCCTGTCGTCGCCCGCGGGCCTCGGCAGCACGTTCCAGATTTCCTGGGTGATGAACGGGGTCACCGGGTGGAGCAGGATCATGGTCTCGGACAGGACGGTCCAGAGCACCCGCTGGGTGGCGGCCTTGGCCCGCTCGTCCTCGCCGTACAACGCGGGCTTGATCATCTCCAGGTACCAGTCGCAGAACTCGGACCAGATGAACTTGTACAGGGTCTGGGCGATCTCGTTGAAGCGGTACTCTTCGGTGGCCTTGGCGATGGATTCCTTGACCTCCTCCAGCCGGTGGAGAATCCAGCGGTTGGCCAGGTCGGAGGCCTCGTGCACGTCCGCGTCCGGAATCTCGTCGGGCAGGTTCATCATGGCGAACCGCGTGGCGTTCCAGACCTTGTTCATGAAATGCTTGTACCCCTCGATGCGCTGCTCCGAAAGCTTGATGTCCCGGCCCATGGCCGCGAAGCTGGTCAGGGTGAAGCGCAGGGCGTCGGCACCGTACTTCCCGATCATGTCCAGGGGGTCGATGACGTTGCCCGTGGACTTGGACATCTTCTTGCCCTGCTCGTCGCGCACCAGGGCGTGGATGTACACGTGGTGGAACGGAATCTGCTCCATGAACTGGAGGCCCATCATCATCATGCGCGCCACCCAGAAGAACAGGATGTCGAAGCCGGTGACCAGGCAGGAGGTCGGGTAGTACTTGGCCAGCTCCTTGGTGTCGTCGGGCCAGCCCATGGTCGAGAACGGCCACAGGGCCGAGGAGAACCAGGTGTCCAGCACGTCCTCGTCCTGGATCAGCTTGCTTGATCCGCACTGGGTGCAGACCGTCGGGTCTTCCTTGGCGACGATCAGTTCGCCGCACTCCTCGCAGGTCCAGGCCGGGATGCGGTGGCCCCACCATATCTGCCGGGAGATGCACCAGTCGCGGATCTCGTCCAGCCACTGGTAGTAGGTCTTGGTCCAGTGCTCCGGGAAAATCTGCGTCTTGTCCGGCACGGCGGCGCGGGCCTTTTCGGCCAGCGGCTTCATGGACACGAACCACTGGGTGGAGACGTGGGGCTCGATGGTGGACTTGCAGCGGTAGCACACGCCCACCGAGTGGTCGTGGTCCACGATCTCGCCGAGCAGCCCTTCGGCCTGAAGGTCCTCGAGCACGAGCTTGCGCGCCTCGGTCACGGACAACCCACGGTACTTTTCGGGCGCGTTCTCGTTGACGACCCCCTGCTCGTCCAGGATGGAGATGACCTCCAGGTTGTGCCTGCGGCCGATCTCCCAGTCGTTCATGTCGTGGGCCGGGGTGACCTTGAGGCAGCCGGTGCCGAACTCCACGTCCACGTAGGCGTCGCCGATGATCGGCAGTTCACGGCCGACCAACGGCAGGATGGCGGTCTTGCCGATGTACTTGTTGAACCGCTCGTCGTCCGGGTTCACGGCGATGGCCGAGTCGGCCAGCATGGTCTCGGGCCGGGTGGTGGCCACGACCAGGTGGCCCGAGCCGTCGGCCAGGGGGTATTTGACGTGATGCAGCTTGCCGGGCTTGGCCTCGTGTTCGACCTCGTCGTCGGCCAGGGCGGTGTGGCAGCGGTTGCACCAGTTGATGATGTAGTCGCCCTTGTAGATCAGCCCCTGCTCGAACAGGGAGACGAAGACCTCGCGCACGGCCTTGGCCCGCTGGTCGTCGAAGGTGAAGCACTCGCGGGTCCAGTCGACCGACGCGCCCATGCGCCGGATCTGGCCGAGGATGTGGTCGCCCTTCTCCTTCTTCCACTCCCAGACGCGCTCGATGAACTTGTCGCGGCCCAGGTCGTCGCGGGTCAGGCCCTCGGCCTTGAGCTGGCGCTCGACCACGTTCTGGGTGGCGATGCCCGCGTGGTCCGTGCCCGGCACCCACAGGACGTTCTTGCCCTGCTGGCGGCTGAAGCGGCAGAGGATGTCCTGGAGCGTCAGGTTCAGGGCGTGGCCCATGTGCAGGACGCCGGTGACGTTGGGCGGCGGGATGACGATGGAATAGGCGTCGCCCGGACCGTCCGGGTCCGGGGTGAAGGTCTCGCTCCGCTCCCAGTGGGTCTCCCACTTCTCTTCCACATCCCACGGTTCGTAGGCTTTGGCTAACTCTTTCCGCGCCATGTCGGTGCCTCCGGCGGCCGGGGGAAGGGGAGAGG